>JAVBSR010000038.1:0-17064 GCA_031556715.1 Cellulomonas sp. | reverse complement strand
GCCGTACCTGCTACGGATGCGCCCGGACATCCCGCTGGTCGGGTCCCGGCTCACCCTGGCGTTCGTCGAGGCCAAGCTCAAGGAGCACCGCATCACCCCGTACACCCTGGAGGTCGCGGCGGGGCAGCGCGAGCGTCTGGGCGCGTTCGACTGCGAGTTCGTCGCCGTCAACCACTCCATCCCCGACGCGCTGGCGGTGTTCGTGCGCACGTCGGCGGGCACCGTGCTGCACACCGGCGACTTCAAGATGGACCAGCTGCCGCTGGACGGTCGGATCACCGACCTGCGGGCCTTCGCCAGGCTCGGCGAAGAGGGTGTCGACCTGTTCATGGTCGACTCGACCAACGCTGAGGTGCCGGGGTTCGTCGCGGGGGAGAAGGAGATCGGCCCGGTGCTGGACCGGGTGTTCGCCGAGTCGACGGGCCGGATCGTCGTCGCGTCGTTCGCCTCCCACGTGCACCGGGTGCAGCAGGTCATGGACGCCGCCGCCACCCACCGCCGCCGGGTGGCGCTGGTCGGCCGGTCCATGGTGCGCAACATGACCGTCGCCGCCGACCTGGGCTACCTCACCGTGCCGCCGGGTGTGCTGATCGACGTCAAGGACGTCGGCTCGCTGCCCGACGACGAGGTGGTGCTCATGTGCACCGGCTCGCAGGGCGAGCCGATGGCCGCACTGTCACGGATCGCCAACAACGACCACCAGGTCAGCGTCGGCCCCGGGGACACGGTGATCCTGGCGTCGTCGTTGATCCCCGGCAACGAGAACGCCGTGTTCCGGGTGATCAACGGGCTGATGCGGCTCGGCGCCCGGGTGGTGCACTCCGGCAACGCCAAGGTCCACGTCTCGGGGCACTCGGCGGCCGGCGAGCTGGTGTACTGCTACAACATCGTGCGCCCGGCCAACGTCATGCCGGTGCACGGCGAGATCCGGCACCTGGTGGCCTCCGGTGCCCTGGCGGTGCAGACCGGGGTGGCCCCGGACCGGGTGCTGCTGGCCGAGGACGGTGTCGTCGTCGACCTGGTCGACCACACCGCGCGCATCGTCGGTGCGGTGCCCTGCGGCTACGTGTACGTCGACGGTTCGTCGGTCGGCACCATCACCGAGGCCGAGCTCAAGGACCGGCGCATCCTCGGCGACGAGGGATTCGTGTCGGTCTTCGCCGTGGTCTCTGCGACGGACGGGTCGGTCCTGGCCGGGCCGCAGATCCACGCCCGCGGCGTGGCCGAGGCCGACGACGTCTTCGACGCCGTCCTGCCCCAGATCACCGCGGCCCTGACCGACGCCGCCCTCCAGGGCGCCGACACCCACCAGCTGCAGCAGGTGGTCCGTCGGGTCCTCGGCCGCTGGGTCTCCAACCGGCTGCGCCGCCGCCCCATGATCATCCCGGTCGTCGTCGAGGCCTGACCGGCGCCAGATCGACCACCCGCACGTGCAGGGGGAGGGTTCGGCGATCACCTCGGTGCGCTCGAGTGCCAGCCTTGCCGACCCGTCCACAGCCCCGCCAGAGTGAACAGCCGCCACCATCGCTCCCGCGCGGCAGTCTTCGGACGTCGAGGATGCGCATGTGAACACCTCGACACCCGGCAGTGCCAGCCCGACACCTGGAAGTGCCAGCCCGAGCCCGGGCAGGCGGTTCGTGCCGCCGCGGTCCGACCTGCTCTTCAAGACGATCTTCGGCGACGAGCGCAACACCGACCTGCTGGTCGGGTTCCTGCAGTCGGTGCTCGACCTGCCCGAGGCGGACTGGGCACAGGTCACTCTGCCTGGCACCCACACGCTGAGCGACCAGGCCGGCGACAAGACTGCGGTTCTGGACGTGAAGGTCACCACCGCCACGGGCAGGGTGATCGACATCGAGGTCCAGCTGAGCCCCATCCGGGACCTGGCGGAACGCCTGGTGTACTACACCTCGTCGATGGTGACGTCCCAGATGGTCCGTGGGGCGTCCTACGGCACGATCCACCAGGTGATCTGTGTGGTCATCGCCGACTTCCGCATGATCGACGACGAGCACCGGCACCACCGGTTCGTCTACCACGACCCGGATCGCCACGTGACGCTGACCGACGTGACGACGATCCACACCCTGGAGCTGCCCAAGCTCTCGTCCGTGGACGACGGTACCGTAGAATGGCAGTGGTTACGCTTCGTGGCTGCACGTACCCCAGAGGAGATGACCATGGCTGCCACCGACAACCCGCAGATCGCCCGCGCGGCCACTCTTGTCAGGCACTACAACGCCGACGAGCAGTTCCGCTACGAGCTCGAGGCTCGTGAGCGCTTCCTCCACGACCAGGCCAGCCGCCACGAGGCTGCCCGCCAGGACGGCCTCACCCAGGGGCGCACCGAAGGACGGGCGGCAGGGCGCGCGGAGGGACGTGCGGAAGGACGTGCAGAAGGGCGTGCCGAGGGCCTCGAGCAGGGAATGGCAGAAGGGACGGCGACAGCCAGCCGCCGCGCTGCGCTCAACGCGTTGCGGCTCGGGTTGAGCGTGGAGCAGGTCAGTGCTGTCACCGGACTAGACCACGCTGAAGTCGCCGACCTGGCCCAGACGCTCGGCGCCTGACCACGGCGCAGACTTCGGTGCCTCTCAGAGGGCGTGGTCAGCTCTCGGTGGTGATGAAGACCGGTTCGCCGTTGGGCAGGAAGTGGACCGCTGGCCAGTAGCCGTCGAGGAACGACTCGGCGAACACGGTCTGGTCGTCGGACAGCTCGACGGCGAAGGCGCCCGAGTGGTAGACGGACAGGGCCTGCACGCCGAAGTTGGTGCGGAACTGTTCGTGGCCCTCGGCTGTGTCGCCGCCGGTGGCGCCCCACTGCCAGAGGAACTCGACGGCGGCGTCGCGTACCTGGGCCAGCTGGCTGAGGAGCTCGTGGGCCAGCGGCAGCAGCGTCTTGACCCGGTCGTGGCCTGCCGCCCAGAACCGGACCTGGATGGTGCCGACGGAGGTCGGCACGTCGTGCGCAACGACCCCGTCCACCGGGTCGAAGGTGATCTCTCCGAGCTGCTCGTCGTGCAGCGTCGCGGTGAGACGAGGACCGTCGGCGTCGAGGGCCGGGACCGTCCCCAGGCCGAACAGCTCGGCCGCCAGGTCCGTCTGGTGGTCAGGGTTGAGGTGTGCAGGGATCACCATCCCGGGCAGCGCCAGCTGGCCGGGGGTGGCCCGGACCTCGCGACCGTCGGCAGCGCACAGCACCACCAGGTCACCGTCCTGCTCCACCGCCACCACCTGGAACGCGTCCGGCAGCTCGCGGACCGTGTCGGTGCCGGTCCCGGCGTTGGCGATCCTGACGTACTGGTGATCGTCGACGGTCTCGATCACGACCTGCCCGTCCAGAACCTGCACTGTCGTCCCTTTCGTGGGAAACCTCAGATCGAAGGCTACCGCGCCTCACCGCAGGCGACGACCGGGTCGGCTTGTCCGGTTAGCGGTGTGGTTCGGGCATGTCGGCGGCTCAGCGTCGCTACGGTGGGACCGTGGCCCCTCGTACGTCGGCGGAACCGACCGCCCGCTCCCGATCTGGTGACGCGCGCCCAGCCAGGAGCGCGGCCAAGGGCGGCCGCACAGCGTCGTCGAGACCGACCAAGCCGGCCGCCCGGTCGGGGTCGAAACCGAAGAGCACACCGAAGAACGCCGGGAAGTCCGACGCCTCGGGCCCGTCGTCGATCCCGGTCCGCGTGGTGCGCGGCACATGGATGGGGGCAGCCCACCTCGTCGGCGGCACGGCCCGCCGGGTGGGCCAGGGCGCGCGGGAGCTGGACCCGGCCCACCGGCGCGACGGGGCGGCGTTCTTCCTGCTCGGGATCGCCGTGGCGATCGCCGCCTGGGAATGGTTCTCGCTGTCCGGTGCGGCCGGGACCGGGATCCACTGGGTGGTGGCCGGAGGTTTCGGCCTGCTCGGCAAGGCCGCACCGGTGGTGCTGGCCTGGTTCGCGGTGCGGCTCATGCGGCACCCCGACCGGGTGGCCGACAACGGCCGGATCACCGTCGGGGTGTCCGCTGTCGTCGTCGCGGTCGCCGGGCTGGTCCACCTGCGTGCCGGGCGGCCCGGGATGGACGACTGGGAGACGATCCGCCGGGCCGGAGGCATCGTCGGATGGGCGGCGGGTACACCGTTGGCCGCGCTGCTGTCGGGGGTGGTGACGGCCATCCTGCTGGTGCTGCTGGCGGTCTTCGGGCTGCTCGTGGTGACCAAGACGCCGGTGAACCAGATCTGGCCCCGGCTGCGGTCCTTGTTCGCCGAGACGCCGGACGTGGAGAGCGACCCGGCCGACCCGGGCGACCCAGGCGACGAGGCCCCGCCGGCCCGTCGAGGTCGGTTCGGACGTCGCAAGAAGGCGGCCGACACGCCGAGCACCAGGCTGGACCGTTACGACGGCGACGAGGCGTTCAAGAAAGCCACCGTCGTCGTCCCGACCGGCGGGCCGGGCAGGGGAGAGGCGGACCCGTCGTCGGCGCCGACCCAGGTCATCGACGAGCCGGACGAGCCTGTCGACGAGGTCGTGACCAAGGCCCTGACCAAGCACCCGTTGGTGGCACCGGAGAACCGTGCCGTGCCGCCCGGCGAGCAGCTGACCCTGGGCGGCGACGTGCTGTACCTGCTGCCGTCCGCCGACGCCCTGGCCATGGGTGCCCCGCACAAGGTGCGGTCGGCCGCCAACGACCGGGTCGTGGAGTCGCTGACCTCGGTGCTGGAGCAGTTCGAGATCGACGCCCAGGTCACCGGGTTCACCCGGGGCCCGACGGTGACCCGCTACGAGGTCGAGCTCGGCCAGGCCGTCAAGGTGGAACGGGTCACCGCCCTGTCGCGCAACATCGCCTACGCCGTGGCCAGCGCCGACGTCCGGATCCTCTCGCCGATCCCCGGCAAGTCCGCCATCGGCATCGAGATCCCCAACAGCGACCGGGAGACCGTCTCCCTCGGGGACGTGCTGCGCTCGGCGGTGGCCCGGCGCTCGGAGCACCCGCTCGTCGTCGGCGTCGGCAAGGACGTCGAGGGCGGGTACGTCGTGGCGAACCTGGCCAAGATGCCGCACCTGCTGGTCGCCGGCGCCACCGGCTCCGGCAAGTCGAGCTTCGTGAACTCGATGATCGTGTCGATCCTCATGCGTTCCACACCTGACCAGGTGCGGATGATCCTCGTCGACCCCAAGCGTGTGGAGCTGACCGTCTACGAGGGCATCCCGCACCTCATCACGCCGATCATCACCAACCCGAAGAAGGCCGCCGAGGCGCTGGACTGGGTGGTCAAGGAGATGGAGGCCCGGTACGACGACCTGGCCACCTTCGGGTTCAAGCACATCGACGACTTCAACGCCGCGGTGCGCGCCGGCAAGGTCAAGCCCCTGCCCGGCTCGGAACGCAAGATCGCCGCCTACCCGTACCTGCTGGTCATCGTGGACGAGCTGGCCGACCTGATGATGGTCTCCCCGCGTGACGTCGAGGAGTCGATCCAGCGGATCACCCAGCTGGCGCGCGCGGCGGGCATCCACCTGGTGCTGGCCACCCAGCGGCCGTCGGTCGACGTGGTCACGGGCCTGATCAAGGCCAACGTCCCGTCGCGGCTGGCGTTCGCCACGTCGTCGCTGACCGACTCCCGGGTGGTGCTCGACCAGCCCGGTGCCGAGAAGCTCATCGGCCAGGGTGACGCGCTGTTCCTGCCCATGGGCGCGGCCAAGCCGATGCGCACCCAGGGTGCATGGGTCACCGAGTCGGAGATCCACGCCGTCGTCGAGCACGTCAAGACCCAGGCCAAGCCCGAGTACCGCCCGGACGTTGCCGTCGCCGCGACGAAGAAGCAGGTCGACGAGGACATCGGTGACGACCTGGACCTGCTGCTCCAGGCTGCCGAGCTGGTCATCACGACGCAGTTCGGCTCCACGTCGATGCTGCAGCGAAAGTTGCGGGTCGGGTTCGCCAAGGCTGGTCGGCTCATGGACCTGCTGGAGTCGCGGGAGATCGTCGGCCCGTCCGAAGGCTCCAAGGCCCGCGACGTGCTGGTGCGCCCCGACGACCTGGCCGGCACCCTCGCGCTGCTGCGCGGCGAGACCCCGCCCGACGCCACCGAAACCCTCGCGGACCCCTGGACCGAGGAGCCCTAAGCCTGGCGCTTCACGACGACCGGTGGGTCGCCGGTCGGTGTGGGGGGCGTCGTGGCGATCGGTGCCAGCGATCCGGCGGCGCTGGTCACCCGGGCCAGACGGGCCGCCACCTCGGCGGCCGACAGCTGGCCGGCCCCGTCGGTAATCTCGGGCAGCGCGTACACCCGGTGCCCGCCACGACGGTCCACGGTGATCGGCAGGTACGCCATGGAGGTCACCCTCGGCGGGCCGGCAGCGGTCCCGGCCGCCGGGTCGGCGCCGGTGGCGGTGACCTGCACGACGAGCAGCTCGCCACCGGAGGTCGCCGGTGCGCAGCAGGCGGAGTCCTGGTTCGACAGGTAGTTGCCCAGACCGTAGGCGACCCACATGCCGTGCCCGTCGGGTCCGCCGGGCAGCAGCTCGATCGGCTGCGGCACGTGCGCGTGGTGGCCGATGACCAGGTCCACCTGCCCGGAGGTGGCCAGCGCGGTGGCGACCCGGACCTGCTCGGCCGTCGGCGCGGTGACGTACTCGTTGCCGTTGTGCAGCGACACCAGGACCATGTCGGCGCCGTCGGTGCGGGCCTGCGTCGCCTGCCTGACGATCTTGTCGACGTCGACGAGGTCGACCGACCACGGCTGGCCCACGGGCATCCCGTTGGTGCCGTAGGTCACCGCGAGGTGCGCGATGGTGAAGGTTCGTCCGGCCCGGTCCAGCCGGTACAGCTGGGGGGTGTCGTCCGCGGCGCTGCTGGCTGTCCCGGCATGGCCCAGACCGGCCGCGTCGAAGGTGTCGATGGTGGTGTCGATGCCGGCCTGTCCGCGGTCGACAGCGTGGTTGGACGCGGTCGAGCACCCGTCCCAGCCTTGTTCTCCCAGGTCGCGGACCACGTCGGGCACGGTGCTGAACACCGGGTAGCCGGTCGGTGACGTTCCCGGCGGGGCGATCGGGATCTCCATGTGGCACAGCGCCAGGTCCGCCCCGGACACCCACTGGTCCAGCCCGGCCAGCAGGGGGGTGAAATCGTAGCCGTTGGAGGTGCGGGCCGAGGCCAGCACCGGCAGGTGTGGCAGCACGTCACCGGCGGCGACGATGGTGAAGTGCGCGTCTGGCCGGGCCGGCTCGAGGCTGGGCGAGGGTTGCGGCGAGACGGCGGCGGCCTGGGGAGAGCCCTCAGGCGACTGGCACCCGCCCAGTCCCACGACGACCGTGGGGATCATCACCACCGCCAGCGCGACCATCCACGTGGTTCGCCTGTACCGTGCGGCGCCGCTCATGCTGCGACAGTAGGCCGCGACGGCACTGCCGCGCCAGGAAATGGCGGACGAAAGTGCTGTTCGCTACGTAGGCTTCACTCCGTGAGCACACGCACCAGGACGCTGCCGAACCTCCTGACCGCGCTCCGTATCGCCCTGGTACCGGTATTCGCGGTGGTCCTGGTCGTCGGTGCGGACCGGTTGGGGCTCCGGCTGCTGGCCGTCGGCCTGTTCGTCGTCGCCGCGGCCACCGACCAGGTCGACGGGTGGCTCGCCCGGCGTTGGGACCAGGTCACCGACGTCGGCAAGATCCTCGACCCGATCGCCGACAAGCTGCTCATGGGGTCGGCGCTGGTCGTGCTGTCGGCCCTGGGCGAGCTGTGGTGGTGGGTGACCGTGGTGATCCTGGTGCGCGAGGTGGGGATCACCGTGATGCGGTTCTTCCTGCTGCGTTACGTCGTGCTGCCCGCCTCGCGCGGCGGCAAGCTCAAGACCGTGCTCCAGTCGGTGGCGATCGGCCTGTTCCTGCTGCCGCTGGACCATCTGCCTGTCGCCGTCACCTGGGTGGCCTGGGCGACGATGGCGGCTGCGCTGGTGGTCACCGTCGTCACCGGGGTTGACTACGGGCGCACCGCGGTGCGCATCCGAGCGGAGGCCGGACGTGCCCGAGCCTGAGCCGGCCGCTGGGACGGCGGCGCGGCTGCTGGCGGCGCTGGAGGCCCGCGGCCGCACCCTGGCGGTCGCCGAGTCGCTGACCGGAGGCGCGGTCTGCGCGGCGCTGGTGGCGGTTCCCGGGGCGTCCCGGGTGCTCCGGGGAGGTGTGGTGTCGTACGCCACCGACCTCAAGCACACGCTGCTGGGAGTGGACGCCGACCTGCTCGCCGCGTCCGGGGCGGTGCACCCGCAGGTCGCCCGTCAGATGGCCGACGGGGTGCGTGCCGCGCTGGGTGCGGACGTCGGCCTGGCGACGACCGGGGTGGCCGGACCCGACCCGGCCGACGGTCGCGAGGTCGGGACGGTCTACATCGCCGTGGCCGGTCCGCGCCACGCCGAGGTCGGGACGCTCGCCCTGACCGGCAGCCGTGAGACGATCCGCGCAGCCAGTGTGACGCAGGTCCTCGGACTCGCGCTGGAGCTCGTCAGCTCGGACCAGATCTGAGCCGTTGGCTCAAGCGAGGGGCCCTGGGCGCCGATGGTCAGGGTCGTGGGGAACATCGAGAGGCCCGTCAGCGTTGGTCGTGGTGCGATAAGTCCACGGCGCTCCGGTGGACGAATCGGGCATACACGATACGGTGGACCCATGACGGTGCGAAACGCACCATACGAGCAGACCTGTCCGACTGACGAGACGAGAGGGGAGACCCAGATGATCGTGCTACGCCGTGAGATCGGCGACGTGCTCCGCGACGCCCGTCAGAGCCAGGGACGCACCCTCCGGGAGGTGTCGTCTGCGGCGCGGGTGTCTCTGGGCTACCTGTCCGAGGTCGAACGCGGCCAGAAGGAAGCCTCGTCCGAGCTGCTGCACAGCATCTGCGAAGCGCTCGACGTGCCCATGTCCGTGATCCTGCGCGAGGTCAGCGACCGCGTGGCCGTGGCGGAGAGCCTCTTCGTCCCCGACACCGTGCCGGCCGACCTGGCCCGTGTGGTCTCTCGTCGGGACCTGACCACCGTCGGCTGACCTTGGTCGGTCCGCGGCCGACGCGCGTGCGTCGTCGTGGGGCCCGAGAGCCGGGTCGCAGCCGGTACTGTCTCGCTGTCGCGTGCGGGACGGAGGTCGTGGTGCCAGAGGGTGATGCCTTGCGGATCACGGCGGCGCGGCTGGACGCGGCGCTGGCGGGGCGGCCGCTGGTCCGAGGTGAGCTGCGCTGGCCGACGGTGGCGGCGGCGGACCTGACCGGCCGGACCGTGCGGCACACCCGGCCCTTCGGCAAGCACCTGCTCACGCGCCTCGACGACGGCCGGACCGTGCACTCCCACCTGCGGATGGACGGCGCCTGGCGGGTGGTGGACACCGGGTCGCGGGCCGCCGAGGCGCGGTCGCCGCACGTCCGGGCGGTGCTCGCGACCGAGGCCGACACGGCGCTCGGCTTCACGCTGGGGATGCTCGACCTGATACCGACCTCGCACGAGCACGAGCTGGTCGGGCATCTCGGGCCGGACCTGCTCGACGACAGCTTCGACTCCGGCACCGGGGTGCCCGGTCCCGGGCTGGCCGAGGCGGTCGTCCGCTGGGAGCGGTGCGGGGCGGTGCGAGCCTGCGACGTGCTGCTCGACCAGCGGGTCGTCGCCGGGATCGGCACCATCTGGATGGCCGAGTCGCTCTTCGAGCACCGGATCTTCCCCTGGACGCCCGCCGACGAGGTCGACCCGGTCGTCGTGCTGCGCACCGCCCGACGTCGCATGCAGGCTTCGGTCGCGGGGAACCTCACCACCTGGGTCCACGGGCGTCGAGGGCGCCCCTGCCCCCGGTGCGGCACGCCGGTCGCCTGTGGGCAGGCTCGTCAGCCACCGTACGAACGGCCGGTCTTCTGGTGCCCCACCTGCCAGGCACGGCGCAGCCCCGCCTCCTGAGCCGCGGGCGGTGTCACCTCCGCCGCAACGTCTGCTCCGGCGCAGGCGCAGCCCTGGCTGCTACCGGGTGTGCTGGAGCAGGAAGCTGATGAACGCGGAGTTGAACTCCTCGGGGTGCTCCCAGATGCAGGCGTGGCCGCCGCGCGTGGTGCGGAACTCCGAGCCGGGGATCAGGCTGGACAGGTCGCGCGACAGCGGCGTGGGGATGAGGATGTCCGAGTCGCCGGCGAGCACCAGGGTGGGGATCTGCGCCAGCTGGCCGACCCGGGCGCTCTCGTCGAAGTTCTGGATCACCGCCAGCTGGGCCAGGTAGGCCGGGACCGGCTGGTTCATGTAGCGCATGGCGGTCTCGAACTCGACGAGCTCGTCACCTCGGTCGCGATAGAAGTCCAGGGTGAAGGCCCACAGCAGCACGTCGCGCATCACCTGCGGCACGCCCATGACGCTCGCCGTGTCGGCCCACAGCGCGAACAGCCGGGAGCAGAACGGCCCCGGCGCCGCGTAGGTGCAGGCCAGGGTGAGCGAGCGCAGGTCAGACCCGTACATGAGCGCGTAGCTCTGGCAGACCATGCCGCCCATGGAGACACCCATGAGGTGGAAGTCCGACAGGCCGAGGTGGTCGACCACGGCCTTGGCGTCGTCGGCCAGCATCTCGGCGCTGTAGGGCCCCGCAGGCTTGCTGGACTGGCCGATCCCGCGGTTGTCGATGGTGACGACCCGGAACCCCTGGTCCACCAGGGCCGGAACCTGGTAGGCCCAGGTCTCCAGATCGTCAGCCAGACCGTTGATCAGCACGACCGTCTCAGGGCCGGTGCCTGCGGTCTCGTAGCGGATGGCGATGTCGTCGGCGTGCAGGAACGGCATGGATCTCTCCTTGTCATCTGAGGGTTGTCAGCGGAACCAGCTCCGCAGGAAACGGGCGACGGCGGCCGCGCAGGTGGCGACGGAGGCGATATCGACCGCCTCGTCGACGCCGTGCATGTTGCGGGTCCGCGGGCCGTAGGCCGCCGCGGGTACACCGAAGTGGTTGACGTACAGGCGCGCGTCGGTGGTCGACCCCATGCTCACCAGCGCCGGGTCGGTGCCGTGGACCTCCCGGTGCGCCGCCACCAGCGCCCGGACCAGCGGGGTGTCCGGGTCCTGGGCGTAGCCCTCGGCTCTGAAGCCGGTCATCCGGAGCACCGGCGGGTGCTCCCCGAGCCACAGGTCCGACGCCACGGCGGACAGCACCGCGGCGCGCACCCGGTCGAAGGCGTCGTCGCTGCTCCAGGCGCGCGGGTGGCCGACCCGCACCCCCAACCGGGCCACCGGCGGGACGCTGGAGATCCAGTCGCCGCCGTCGACGGTGCCGATGCTGACGTTGTAGGGGTGGGCGATCGTGGCGAACACCGGGTCGGGGTCGGCCGCGTGGGCGGCGTTCGTCTCGGCCTCGAAGGCGTGCAGCGCGTCGACGACCGTCGGCAAGGACAGGATCGGGTTCACCGCGCCGCCAGCCGCCTCGGCGTGCGCGGCCCGCCCCGGGATCTGGATCTCGACCCAGATGATGCCGATCCCGGCGAGCAGGATGTCGAGCTCGGTCGGTTCCAGGAGCAGGGCGGCGTCGGCCAGGTGCCCGGCCCGGGCCGCCGCGAGGGTGCCGTTGCCGGTGCACTCCTCCTCGATCGCGGCGACCCAGGTCAGCCGTCCTGCCTGCCAGCCAGGTTCGGTCGCGTCGAGGGCCCACAGGGCGAGCAGCCCGGCGGCGAAGCCGCTCTTCATGTCGGCCGCGCCGCGCCCGCGCAGCCAGCCGTCGACGACGGTGGGCTCGAACGGCGGCGTGGTCCACAGGTGGGCCGTCTCAGCAGGCACGACGTCCATGTGCCCGTTGATCAGCAGGCTCGGACCGTCCCCGGCGCCCCGCTCGGCGACGAGGTCGTACCGACCGGTGTAGGGCATCGAGGGAACCCCGGCCAGCGGGTCGTCGTCGATGTCCTGGGGGATCGGCAGCCGCGTGACGGCGAAACCGAGCCCCTCGAGCTGGTCAGCCAGGACCTCCTGCGCACCCTGCTCCTGCCCGACGGTGCTGGGCTGGGCCACCAGGCGGCCCAGCACGTCGACGGCCTGTGGCAGGCGTTCGGCAATCGCGCGATCGAGCCGAGCAGTCATGCCGCCTCCGCACCACGTCCAGTCGTCGTGCCCACGAGGGTAGCGGTCAGGTGGTGCCGTCGCGCTGGACCATCGTCCGCCATGAGCCTCTCACCGACCCGGCCGGGCCGTCATCGGGGCTCGGGTCGCACCTGCGTCGCGGTGCACGGGGTCGAAGGACCTGCCGTGGTGGGCGGAATCGTCGCCGCTGCGGCCGAGGGAGGCCGACCTGGTGCGCTGGCCCAGACGCTGACTCGCGGCACACGTTCGCGCTACGGAGCCAGGCGGAGCCCGCGGGGGGTGAGCCGGAAACCAGCCTCGCGCAGCGCTGTCGCCGCCGGGGTGTCCAGCCCCGGTCCCGGGACGTCGGCGCCGTCGATGCGGGCGACCGTCAGCCGACCGGTGCGGGACACGACCGCAGCCAGGCCGTGGGACGCGGCCGCCAGGACCACCGGGTCGGTGGACCAGGTGAGCAGGCTGCGGGCGCCACGTTCGACGTAGGCCGTCAGGGCACCGTCGGCCAGCACGACGAGCGCACCGGCCTTGCGGCCGGGTCGGTGCCCGTCACGGGCGGGCCAGGCCAGGGCGGCACCGTACGGGTTGGCCGGGTCGGCAGCGGCCAGCACGACGACCTGGGGTGCGGGGTCGGAACCTGTCCCGAGCAGGTCGGTACGCTCGGCCGTCTGCGCGTCGACCCGGAGGCGGTCTACCGCACCGGGCAGGGCGAACTGAGAACCGCCGAGATGCTCCACGAAGTACCCGCGGCGGACCTGGCCGGAGTCCTCCAGGGCGCTGAGGACGCGGTAGACGTTGCCCAGCTCGACCCCGGACAGACCCTCGGCACCGGCCGTGGCCCGGGACCACACGCCGTGCCGGTCGAGCAGCTGGGCAGCCGTGGCATGGGCGCGTTGGGTGGGGTCCTCGACCCGCGGCGGGAGCATCGACCAGCGGCCCTGACCGAGCCGGACCCGGCCCGACGGCGTCGTGGGACCAGCCGCGCCTGGCGGGCGCAGCGCGAGGCGTCCAGACAGCGTGCGTCCCCGTGGTGCGGCCCGCGGCGTGCGGTGGGCGGTGGTGCGGACCGCCAGCCAGGCCCGCAGGGGGGCCCACCCGTCGTTAGTGACCAGACCGGCCCACACCAGGTCCCACAGGACGGTGGTGACCGTCTGCTCGGTCACCGGCTCATCGGAGGCAGCGGCGACTCTGGCGGTGAGCGGGCCGACCAGCCAGCCGCCACCAGCACCCAGGGCCTCCAGCACCGCGGTGTGCACCGGACCGTCAGGGCGGTCGCCGGCCCGGGGCAAGGTGAGGTCGGCGACGTCGGTGGGGTGCACCGACACCATCCCGTCACGGGCGCCGAGCGAGCCGTGCCCGGCCCACAGCACCTGCCCGGCCGTCATGAGCTCGTCGAGCATGGCGGGGGTGTAGTCAGGCACCCGGGCGGGCAGGACGTGCGTCTCGACCGCCGACGCTGGCATCACCACCCCGGCCAGCTGTTCGACGACCCGGGCGACACCGTCGACACCCCGCAGGCCTCCGGTGGCCGACACCACGTCGACAGGACGTGGAGGCGAGCGACGATCGCCCTCGCCCGTCCCTGCGAGCCGATCGGGGGTCGGCGACGGGACCACGCCGTGCCAGCGGGGCAGGAACACGCCCAGGGCCTGCTGGCTCACCGGCTCGACCTGGGAGCGCAGGGCCGCCAGCGAGCGGCGCCGCAGCATCCGCAGCACATCGGCGTCGCACAGCTCGTCGCCCGTGCCCCCCAGCACCTCAGGACGCAGCGCCCCACGGACCAGCGCACCGGCGCGTTCCAACCGGGACGCCGCCTCGTCGACCACGGCCACACCCAGCCCGAAGCGTCGAGCCAGGCTGGCGACGGTGAACGGCCCGTGGGTGCGGGCGTGCCGTCGGATCAGGTCGCCCAGCGGGTCGGGCACCGGCTCGGTGAAGACCTCCGGCACGCCGACGGGCAGGGCCACGCCGAGGGCGTCGCGCAGCCGACCCGCGTCCTCGACGACCGCCCACTGCTGCCCGCGCTCCGGGTCGACACCGGCCAGCCGCACGGCGATGGCCCGGCGGTCGGCGACCAGGGTGTCGAGCCACCCGGTGACCTGCGCGGCCGCCTCGGGACGCACCCGGGCCTCCAGGTCGGCCAGGGGGAGCGGGCCCTGGCGGCGCAGCACGTCGGCCAGCTGTTCGACCGAGGCCGCCTGCCGTCCGGGAACGGTGCGGGCCAGCTCCGCCTCCAGCTGTTCGACGGCGTCGGGGTCGAGCAGGTCGGCCAGGTTGCCTCCGTCGCCGCCGCCCAGCAGCTCGGTGAGCAGGGCCGGGTCGAGCGTCAGGGCCGCGGCCCGGCGTTCGGCGAGCGGGGCGTCGAGGTCGTAGAGGAACAGCGCGGTGTAGCCGAACAGCAGCGACTGGGCGAACGGCGACGGGCGGGGCGTGGTGACCTCGTGCACCCGGACCCGGCGGGCCCGCACGTCGGCCATGAGACGCGCCAGGGCCTGGGTGTCGAAGTCGTCGCGCAGGCACTCCCGGACGGCCTCCAGCACCATGGGGAAGTCCGGGTAGGCCGAGGCGACCCCCAACAGCTGGGCGGCCCGGTGGCGCTGCTGCCACAACGGCTGGCGCCGGTCGGGCCGGCGGCGGGGCAGCAGCAGCGCCCGGGCTGCGGCCTCCCGGAAGCGCGCGGCGAACATCGCCGACGACGTCAGCTGGGTCTGGACCACCTCGTCGATCTCGTCGGGGTCCAGCAGCAGGTCGTCCAGGCCGACCAGCGGCTCGTCGGACAGACCCTGCACCGAGGGGGCGCGTGGGTCGGCCCACTGGTCGACCGGCGCCTGCGACACGTCGGGCAGCCGCAGGACGATCCCGTCGTCGGAGTGCATCGCCGCGACGTCGACGCCGTACCGTTCCCGCAGGCGCCCCGCCACCACCAGCGCCCACGGGGCGTGCACCTTGGCGCCGTAGGGGGAGTGCACGACGACCCGCCAGTCGCCCAGCTCGTCGCGGAACCGTTCGAGGACGATCACCTGGTCGCTGGGTACCTCGCCGGTCGCCTCCCGCTGCTCGTCGAGATAGGCCAGCAGGTTGTCGCTCGCCCACGGGTCGAGCCCGGCGGTCTGGAGCCTGACGGTCGCCTGCTCGCGGGGCAGCGCGGTGACCTCCCGCACCCAGGCGCCCATCGCGGCGCCCAGCTCGGCCGGTCGGGCCGGAGAGTCGCCCCGCCAGAACGGCAGGCGTCCGGGCAGGCCGGGCGCTGGGGTGACGAGCACCCGGTCAGGGGTGATCTCCTCGATCCGCCAGGTCGACGACCCGAGGGTGAACGTGTCGCCCACCCGCGACTCGAAGACCATCTCCTCGTCCAGCTCACCGACCCGCTTGCCGCCGCGGGCCCGACCGCCCGAGCGCTCCTCGTCGGCCTGGACGTCGGTCGACCCGGCCGTCGACCCAGCTGTCGACCCAGCGAGGAACACGCCGAACAGCCCCCGGTCGGGGATGGTCCCGCCGCTGGTCGCGGCCAGCCGCAAGGCGCCAGGCCGGGCGGTCAGACGGTCGAGCACCCGGTCCCAGACCAGGCGGGGTCGCAGCTCGGCGAAGTCTTCGCTCGGGTAGCGGCCGGACAGCATGTCGAGCACGGCCCGCAGCGTCGCGTCGCCCAGGGTGGCGAACGGGGCGGCCCGGCGCAGCACCACAGCCAGGTCGGCCACCGCCCAGTCGTCCGTGGCGACCATGGCGACGATCTGCTGGGCCAGCACGTCCAACGGGTTGGCGGGCACGTGCAGCTCTTCGATCTGCCCGGTCACCATGCGTTCGGCGATCACCGCCGAGGCGACCAGCTCGCCCCGGAAGGTCGGGAAGACCACACCGCGCGAGACGGCGCCGACCTGGTGACCGGCCCGGCCCAGACGCTGCAGCCCGCTGGCCACCGACGGCGGCGCCCCGACCTGGACCACCAGGTCCACCGCCCCCATGTCGATACCCAGCTCCAACGAGCTGGTCGCGACCACCGCGGGCAGGAACCCTGCCTTGAGCTCGGACTCGGTGCGGGTCCGTTCGGCCCGCGACATGGACCCGTGGTGGGCACGGGCCAGGATCGCTCCCGCGTCGCGGGTGTCGACGCCTGAGCTGGTACCCGACGCGGAGGGTTCCGCCGCCGGCTGGGCGGCCCCCGGGTCGGGGACCTCGACCTGGTGACGTTCCGCCCAGATCTCGTTGATCCGGCTTGTCAGGCGCTCGGCGGTCCGTCGTGAGTTGGTGAACACCAAGGTCGAGCGGTGGGAGGCGACCAGGTCGACCACCCGTTCGTGCACGTGCGGCCAGACCGACGACGACCGGATGGCGCCGCGCTCGGCCTGAGGCTGCGACATCGACGACGGCGTCGACGAGCTCTCCGGGGCCCGCACCGACAGCTGGACGGCGTTGCGGGCCGGGCCGTCGGGGGCGGCCTCGGGCTCCGAGGCGGAGGTCAGGTCGGACAGGTCCGGCACGGCGACGGCGACCTGCACCTCGATCTGCTTGGTCGACGGCGGTGCGATGACGGTGACGGACCGTCCGCCGTCTTGGGGGGCCCTGGCACCGGACAGGAACTGCGCCACGGCGTCGACGGGCCGCACCGTGGCCGACAGGCCCACCCGCTGGGCCGGACCAGGCCCGCCCTCGGCGTCCAGCAGCGCGTCGAGCCGCTCCAGAGACACCGCCAGGTGGGCGCCACGCTTGGTCCCTGCCAGGGCGTGGATCTCGTCGACGATGACGGTGCGCACCCCGGCCAGCCCGGCCCGCGCCGCCGAGGTCAGCACCAGGAACAGCGACTCAGGGGTCGTGATGAGCACGTCTGACGGTCGGGTGGCGAACGCCCGGCGCTGCGCCGGCGGGGTGTCACCGGTGCGGATCGACACGGTGATGTCGGTCAGGGGAGTGCCAGACCGTTGCGCCGCCTGCCGGACGCCCACCAGAGGGGAGCGCAGGTTGCGCTCGACGTCGGTCGCCAGCGCCTTCAGCGGCGAGACGTACACCACGCGGCAGCG
>JAVBSR010000131.1:0-5303 GCA_031556715.1 Cellulomonas sp. | reverse complement strand
GTGCCGCCGTCGGCCACCCGGCGGGCGGCGTCGACGAACTCGTCGGTGGTGACGATGCGGTCCTTGAGCAGGTAGCCCGTCTTGGCCGGGTCGGCGAGCAGCTGGCGGGCGTAGCTGGTCTCGATCCACTGGGAGAACAGGCGCACCGCGGTCTGCCGGTGGTGCCGGCGGATCTCCAGCGCCGCGCGGACGCCCTCGTCGGTGTGCGTCGGGGGCATCCGGATGTCGACGACCGCCAGGTCGGGTGCGTGCTCGGCGACGGCCGCCAGCAGGTCCTCGGCGTCGCCGACGGCGGCGACGACGTCGATGTCGTAGTCGCGCAGCACCAGCACGATGCCGTCGCGCAGCACGGCACTGTCTTCGGCGACGATCACACGCACGGCGGTTCCTTCGGCAGGGTGATGGTGATCCGGGTCGGGCCGGACGGGGGGCTGTCGATGGTCAGGGTCCCGTCCAGGGCGGCCAGGCGTCGGGCCAGCCCGACCAGCCCGGTCCCGGCCGGGGAGACCGCGGCACCACCTCGGCCGTCGTCGCTGACGGTGAGCGTGACGTGCTCGTCGGTCTCGTCGACCTCGATGCTGGCGTGCGAGGCGTCAGCGTGCCGGGCGACGTTGGTGAGCAGCTCTGCGGCGCTGAAGTACAGCGCCGTCGCCTGGGCGTCGCTGGGGCGGGTACGCAGCCCGTCGCGCAGCTCGGCCGGCACCGGGCTGCGGGCGGCCAGGCTGGCCAGCGCGGTCGGCAGTCCGGCGTCCAGCGCGGGCGGGTGGACCCGGCGGATGATCTCCCGCAGCTCTTCGAGCGCGTCGAGCGCCTCCTGCCGCGTCGTGGTGAGGATCGCGCGGGCCTCAGGGTCGGTGACGCGCCGCTCCACCCGCGACAGCGCGGCGCCGATCGCGACCAGCCGGGCCTGGGTGCCGTCGTGAAGGTCACGTTCGATACGGCGCAGGGCGGCGGTGGCGTCCTCGGCCAGCTCCGCCCGGGTGGTCTCCAGGGCGGCGATCCGCGCCTGGTTCGGGTCGGGGGCCAGCAGACGCGGGAGCAGGAAGCTGTCGAGGCCCACGAACGCTCGCACGATCCAAGGAGCGACCAGCAGCGCCGCGGCACCTTGGGCAGCCAGCTCCCAGGCGTGGGCCCACGACTGGTCGTTGAGGATCTCGAACGCGCCGTGGGAGGCGAACCACCAGGCCGGGTAGGTGACGGCCGCCAGGCCGAGCAGATACCCCGTCGCGGCACCGCTCAGCGCGACGATGGCGATCGGCAGCTTGATGCCGCAGTACAGCAGGCTGCGCCAGGCCTGACCGCTGCGCAGCACCTCGCGCCCCCTGCCCAGCAGACCGGTGGCTGCCAGCGGTAACGGCCGGGGCCAGACCAGGCCGAGGGTGGCACGCGCCGGGACGACGAACAGCGACCCTGCCGCGCGCGCCAGCCCGAGGCCTGCCGCGAGCAGCGGGAGCCCGACGACGACGAGCGACAGCACAGCGCCAGCGACGCCGACCTGCGCCACGAGGAACGCCGGGACGGCGGGCAGGGTGGTGAACGTGAGATAGGCCAGGTCGCGCCGCGACCGTCGCTCCCAGGGTGCGCGCAGCACCGTCCCGACGAACCTCATCGGCCGGCCGCGATCACGTCGACGGGTGAGGTGCGCGTCATGGCCATGACGGGTGCTGCCATCCCTGTCGCGGTGACCAGCGCGAGAGCGGCGACGCCGACGAGGGGAAGCACCGGCGGGTAGTAGGGCAGCCACCGGCCGAGGGTCGTGTGCAGCATCGGTGCCAACGTCGTGCCGGCGACAAGGACGGCCAGCGGGGCGGCGACGACGGTGACGACGCCCGCTTCCACGAGCACCATTCCTACCATGCGGCCCCGCGACCCGCCGACGAGCCGCATCGTCGCGATCTCGCGACGGCGGTTGACGGCGATGGTGACGAGGCTGTTCAGCGACGCCACCACCGCGAACGCGACGAAGATGGCAGTCCCGGAATAGTCGGTCCAGGCGTCGGCGGTCGACCCGGAGACGCCGGAGACGTGGGTCGTGGTGGTGTGCATCCCGACCTTGACGGCGGCGAAGGCGCCCGCCAGCACCAACGGCACGAAGGCACCCGACAGTCGGCGTGAGCTGTTCTCGACGTTGTCCAGCGCCAGGCGCCAGACGTCGTGGTGGCCGAACCGGCGCAGCAGCGCGGCGGTGCGTCGCAGCGCGATCGGCGCCAGCAGACCGACCCCGGTGCACTCGGCGAGCATGACGAAGAACGTGGCGTCGTCGGCGTTCTCCGGGTCGAGCTGCGACAGCACCAGCGCCAGGCACGCCCCTCCCGCCAAGAGCACGGTCCCGACCGCGATCCGGAAGCGCCCGATCGTGCGGCGCCCTGCCTGGACCTCGGCCAGGGCGCGGCCCGGCCTGGCCCGTGAGGTCCGCACGGCCGCGATCGACGCCCCGACGACGGAGGTCGTCAGCACGATCGAGAACGCGATCGGCAGCGCCACCATGCTCGGCTGGAGCCGGGCGGTGGGCGGCAGCACCTCGTGGGTCCGCAGCACAGCGACCCAGGCCGTGGTGCTCGGGACGGCCAGCAGCCAGCCGAGCGCCGATGCCGGTACCGCCAGCACCGCGGTCTGCAGCGCGATGGCGCGGCGTACCTGTCCCGGGGTGGCACCCACGACCCGGACCAGCGCGATGTCTTCCAGCTGTTGCTGGATACCGAGGTTCATGGTGACGCCGACCAGCGGGATGGTCAGCATGATCGCCACGCCGAGGAACACCGAGGTGACGTCGTCCATCTGCGAGGCCACCACCACCGCCCGGTCCTGTGCTGACAGGCGTGCCGGGCTCAGCGACCACGCCAGCATGACCATCGCGGAGACGACGCACGACGACAGCACCTGGGTCAGGGCCGGTGCGAGGAGCGACCAGCGGTGTCGTCGTAGCGCCTGGCGGACCAGTCCCGTGCTCATGGGACAAGTCTTGCGACCCGGCCGGCGGCGGACCACCGTGCCCACCGGGCATCCGGAGGTGCGGCCAGCCGCACCTCCGGCGCCGGGCTTCGGGCTCGGGGCCGTGACAGCGGTCTGACCTGAGGGCGTAGGGTTCTCGCAGCGGGCCGGTACGTGCCCTTTCGAACTCCAGACAGGTGCTGATCATGAAGACGACGCGAGCCAGGACCGTCGCCGTGGTGCTCGCCGCCGTGGTGGCAGGCACCGTGGTCGGGTGCAGCGGCGACTCGGGTGCCGCCCAGGAGACCGCCACGCTGAACCCGTACGACCAGCTGACCGAGTCGGCTCCGCCGCCGTCGCCGACGGTGACCACCGCGCCGCCGGCCACGGACACGACCAACCTGCCTCACGGGGACGACGTCGCGAGCTGGTTGACGCCGCCAGGGGCGACGGTGTCAGGCACCTCGTCCAACGAGGTGGTGCTGATGTCGTCCGACCCTCTGGACACGCTGGTCACGTTCTACGACGGTGTGCTGGCCCAGATGGGCGCCCAGGGGACGTCGGGCCGGGAAGGTACCGCCTGGGGGTACGTCGGGACCTATGACGGCAAGCCGATCCAGGTCCAGGTCGCGGTGGTCGACAGCTCTGGTCGGTGCAGCATCATCATCACCTACTGACGTCCTCGGCCGGCCGCCGCGCCGCGGTGGCACGGCAGCTCGGGAACCTGCGCCGGTCCGGCGTCCAGACGTCGCCGGACCGGCGCAGCACCCCCAGGTCAGACGTACAGGGGAGTGAGACGGTCGTACTCGGAGACGTCGGCGTCGTTCAGGCAGGCCTCGATGATCTGGCGTCCCAGCGGGTGCAGGTCGTCGGTGAGGTACGGGGCCAGCTCGGCCTTGAAGAAGTCGACCAGGACGGACGCGCCGGTGTCGTAGGCCTTCTTGCCGACCTGCGACTGGGACTCGGGGGCCAGCAGGGTCGGGCGGATCTGGTGGCCGTCGAGCTTGATCTCGGTGGGCCGGTACCCGAACAGCGGGCAGCGGGCCTCGACCAGCTGGTCGCGGTAGATGCGTCCGCCGCCGCGCCGGGCCAGGTACTCCCGGGTCAGCCACTCGGCGGCGAAGCCGATCTTGTAGGCGCCGATGTGCTGGTTGGGCACCAGCACGTACCGGGTGCGGTCGTGGGCGATGAGCTGGTCGAGCATGAGGTTGGCCCCGCCGACCTTGGTGCCCGTGGAGAACGGCCAGAACGAGCCGACGCCCTCGGAGACCAGGCCGCCGCGCTTCAGCGTCTTCTGGTCTTCCTTGGCCTCGCCGATCGACGGGTTCTTGTCGCCGCGCGGTGCGATGAGCCGCCACAGCCAGGCCAGCGACGCCGGCACGACGTGCATCATGCCCATGATCCCGTAGGTCGGGCTGTTCTTGGTGCACAGGGGCATCCGCACGCCGAAGGTGCGCACGTCGACCTCGACGGGGTCGGAGACGACGTTGCGGACGAACGCCCTGGGGATGACGACCCGCGGGTTGGGCGTCGGCTTGCCGGTGGAGTCCAGGGTGTGCTCCCAGGGCAGGGTCGACGCGTCGGGGCGGCCCTCCAGCGACAGGAACAGCAGGGGCTCGGGCGGCTGGATGGCGATCCGCTCGAACGCCGGGTCCATGCCGTACTCGGTCATGCCGTCGACCCGGACGAACCAGCCGTCCTCGGCGTCGGTGACGACCAGGCGGCCGTCGTTCAGCTGGATCGAGGGGTGGCACAGCGTCATGTCGTCGGTCACCGGCGCCAGCGTGCAGGCCTCGGACAAGGTGATGTGGTACGGCTCGTCGCGCACCACGTTGACGCCGACGAGGATGCGTCCGTCGTCCTCCCGGTGGATGTCCTGGCCCATCTCGGACTTGCCGCCGCCCGAGGCGCCCTCGTGCATCACCACCGTCGAGTTCTCGTACGGGGTGGTGACCTTGACCGACGAGGCGTGGCAGGTCAGCCAGCTCTCGTGCTGGCCGATGTCCAGCAGCACGGAGAACACGCCTTTCTTCGCGCTCGGCCCGGGGTACAGGTTGTAGGAGAAGATCTCGTGCAGCGTCGCCGAGCGGTGGTGCACCACGACCTGACGCCCCTCGAAGTGGGTCTGCCGGAACGGCGGTGCGGCGTACAGGATCGACCGGGGCGTGAACGGTCCGATCTCGGCGAACGTCACCCAGCCCTGCAGGTCGCCGAGCGCCACGGCGAAGAAGGCGGCCTGCACCGGCACGATCGCCAGCGACGGGTACCCGTACACCGGGCCACCGGCCTTGAACGGCATGACGATGAGCTCTTGGCTGCTCAGCCACTGCAGGGTCTCGTCGCGCAGCGGTGCGAACGGCTTGCCGTAGACG
>JAVBSR010000097.1:0-22043 GCA_031556715.1 Cellulomonas sp. | reverse complement strand
GGCCGAGGCGCCGTTGCCCAGGTGCAGCACGATCTGGTTGATCTCGGCCACGTCCTTGCCCAGGAACTCCGCCGCCGTCCGCGACACGTACAGGTGCGACGTGCCGTGGAACCCGTACCGGCGCACCGAGTGGGCCTCGGCCGTCTTGCGCTCCAGGGCGTAGGTGTACGCCGCCGGCGGCAGGGTCTGGTGGAAGGCGGTGTCGAACACGGCGACGTGCGGCACCGTCGGGAAGGCGTGCCGGGCCGCCAGGATGCCGGACAGGTTGGCCGGGTTGTGCAGCGGCGCCAGCGGGATCAGCGACCGGACCTGGGCGATGACGTCGTCGTCGATGAGCGCCGGGGCGGCGAACAGGCTGCCGCCCTGGACGACCCGGTGGCCCACGGCCAGCAGGTGCTCGGCGTCGACCGTCGGGCCGTGGGTGGCGAACTGGTCGAGCACGACCTGCATCCCGATCTCGTGGTCGGGGATCGGCAGCTCGGCCTCGTGCTTGCCGTTCGGTCCCTTGTGGCTCACGATGCCCTCGGCCGCACCGATGCGCTCGAGGAGACCGCTGGCCAGCGCCGTCCCGGTCTCGACCTCGACGAGCTGGTACTTGATGGACGACGAACCTGAGTTGATGACGAGAACCTGGGTAGTCACTTGGCAGCCTCCTCGGCGGCGACCATCTGTGCCTGGATGGCGGTGATGGCGACGGTGTTGACGATGTCCTGGACGAGCGCCCCGCGCGACAGGTCGTTGACCGGCAGCCGCAGGCCCTGCAGGACGGGACCGACGGCGACCGCCCCGGACGAGCGCTGCACCGCCTTGTAGGTGTTGTTGCCCGTGTTGAGGTCCGGGAAGATGAACACGTTCGCCCGGCCCGCCACGTCGGAGCCCGGGAGCTTGGTGGCCGCCACCGAGGCGTCCACGGCGGCGTCGTACTGGATGGGGCCCTCCACCGACAGGTCGGGGCGACGCTCGTGCACCATCTCGGTGGCGTCGCGCACCTTCTCGACCGCCGCACCCGCACCGGACGACCCGGTCGAGTACGACAGCATGGCCACCCGGGGCTCGATGCCGAACCCGGCCGCGGTGCCTGCCGACGAGATGGCGATGTCAGCCAGCTGCTCGGTGGTCGGCTCGGGGATCACGGCGCAGTCGCCGTAGACCAGCACCTGGTCGGGCAGGCACATGAAGAACACCGACGACACGTTGGAGATCCCCGGTGCGGTCTTGATGATCTCGAACGACGGCTTGATGGTGTGCGCCGTGGTGTGCATGGCACCGGAGACCATCCCGTCGGCCACACCCTTGTAGACCATCATGGTGGCGAAGTACGAGACGTCCATCATGGTCTCGCGCGCCTGGTCGAGCGTGACGCCCTTGTGGGCGCGCAGCTGGGCGTACTCGGCGGAGAAGCCTTCCAGCAGGTCCGAGGTGGCCGGGTCGATGATGTCGGCGGCGTCCAGGTCCAGGCCCAGCTCGGAGGCGCGGGCCCGGATCGTCGTCTCGTCGCCCATGATCGTCAGGTCGGCCACGTCGCGGCGCAGCAGCGTGGAGGCGGCCCGCAGGATGCGGTCGTCGTCGCCCTCGGGCAGGACGACCCGCTTGCGGTCGGACCGGGCCCGGTCGAGCAGCGCGTGCTCGAACATCAGCGGCGTGACCACCTGGGTGTGCGGCACGTCGAGCGCCGCCAGCAGCGCCTGCCCGTCCACGTGGTGCTCGAACAGCGCCAGGGCGGTGTCGATCTTGCCCTGGGCGTCCGGGGTGAGGAAGCCGCGGGCCCCGGCCGCCGCCTTGGCGGAGGCGAAGGTGCCCAGGTCGTTGTGCAGCAGCGGCAGCCGGGTGCCCATGCCCTCGACCAGCCGGGCGATCGACGGGGCGGGCAGGATCCCGCCGTTGATCAGCATGCCGGCGATCGACGGGAAGGTGTCGGCCCGGTGGGCCAGCAGGGTGCCGAGGATCGCGTCAGAACGGTCGCCGGGCACGATGACCAGGCTCGACTCGGTGAGCCGGTCCAGCAGGTGGTCGACACCCATGCCGGACACGACGATGTCGAGCACCGGGCGTGACATGGCCTGCTCGTCGCCGGACAGCAGCGAGGCGTCGGTCGCCTGGGCGATCTGGCGCAGCGTCGGGGCGTACAGGGCGGCGTCGGACGGCATCGCGTAGACGGCCGTGGCGGTCCCGTCCAGCCGCTGCTGGATCGCGGTGACCTGGTCGGGTTCGCAACGGTTGGCGATGACCGCGGCGACACGGGCGTGGTTGGCCTGCAGCTCGGCGACGGCGGAGTCGACGACCTGGCGGATCCGGTCGTCGGTCCGGTCCTTGCCCCGCACCACGAGCACCACGGGGGCGCCGAGGTTGGCCGCCACCCGGGCGTTGAACGCCAGCTCGGTCGCCGCGGTGGGGCCGACGTAGTCCGACCCGACGACGAGCACCGCGTCACAGCTGCGCTCGACCTCGTGGAACCGGCCGACGATGGCGGACAGGGCGGCGTCAGGGTCGGCCACGACGTCGTCGTAGGTCACGCCGATGGCCTGGTCGTAGGTGGTGGTGATGCCGTCGGTGCTGACCAGCAGCTCGACCAGCCAGTCCGGGGGCTCGGTCGACCGGGCGACCGGCCGGAACACGCCTACCCGCGCCACCGAGTGCGAGAGCAGATCGAGCAGACCGAGCGCGATCACCGACTTGCCGGTCTCGCCCTCTGGGGACGTCAGGTAGATGGTGCGTGCCACGTGGACTCCTTCGTCTAGGGCGCGGTGGCCGGTCGTCCGCCCGGCGTCAGCCGGGTCGACCTGGTGGGTCGGCGCGGCCTCGCCGACGGCGTAACGGCCCCGGTCGCACCCCTGCGGGGATACCCATCGGCGTGCGTTCGGGCCAGCTCGTGCGCGTCGACCCGGATCGTGACCATACGTGGCCTTGACCCGGCGTAGCAGGAGACTAGCCGCGATACGAGGCTGTTCCTAGCCGACTGCCCGCAGAAGAACCGCCAGATCGTCAGGTCAAGGGCGCGAGTTCGTCTCGTCGTTCACAGGTCGACCTGGGCCACCAGCGCTCCGTCGCCCATCCTGAAGACGTCGAGGCCACCGTTCCAGGAGACGTAGAGGTAGTCACCGGCCCGGGTCGCCCGGACGGTCGGCTGGTACGCCATGGCGCCCACCGGCTTGACGACGAGGTCGTGCTGGAGCGTGAACCCGTGCTCCGGGTCGACCGTGTAGACCAGGTAGCGCACCACCTCGCCGCTCGGACCCCAGGTGCTGACCGGGAAGCCGAGGAGGCTGCGGTCGGGGTCGACGAACACCGCCCGGTGGTCGTAGAGCGCCTCGGAGTAGCCCTCGGGTATCGGGAGCGACTGGGCCTCGGTCACCGCGTAGGGGTCGGCGATGTCGAACAGGCTCAGCTTGAGCCCGCCGGAGAGGCCGGTGTCGGTCCCGGCGAAGCCCAGACCGACGAGACGGTCGGCGCCCCACGGGTGCAGGTAGGCGGAGAATCCGGGAATCTTCAGCGCACTCGTCACGGCCGGGTGTGCCGGGTCGGACAGGTTGATCGCGAACAGCGGGTCGGTCTGCCGGAACGTCACGACATACCCCACGGTGCCGGCGAACCGGACGGACTGCACCTGCTCGTCGTGGGCCAGGTCGGTCACCGACCCGACCTGGCGCAGGTCCGGGTCGAGGACGTACAGGCCCGCCGAGGCCGTCCCGTCCTCGGCCAGGGAGGTGGTCACGACCCGGAGCCGGCCGTCGTACTCGTCCAACGAGAACTGGTCCAGCAGGCTGCCCGGCAGGCTGCCCTGCGCGGCCACCGCCAGAGGACCGTCGGTCAGGGACAGCCGGACCAGGGACGTCGTCGGCCCGGCCACGGTCTTCGGTGCCACGTCGTCGACGATGCCCGGCCCTGGCAGCACCTGCGGGTACGACATCCCGCCCAGGTAGAGGTTGGCCGCGCTCATGTACACCGTGTCGGCGCCGCCGAGGACGGCCTGCTGCCCGGTCCGCGCGCCCGAACGCAGGTCGACGGCCGTGGCCACGGCGTACCGGGCGTCGGGGCAGGGCAGCACGGTGACGTCGCCTGGGACCAGGAGCTCGGTGCCGTCCGGTCCGCCGACCTGAGGCACGAAGGTGGCCGGGTCGCTCGGGACCGCCTGGGACCACAGCCAGTAGTCGCTGACCAGGTAGACCACGCCGTGCCACAGGCGAGCGGTGCGGTACGAGCCGGACTGGCTCACCGTGGTGCGCAGCGACGGGTGGGCTGGGTCGGTGACGTCGTACAGCCGCACGACGGTCTGCCCCGTGGGGCTGTACGACCGGCTCTCGAGCGAGGGGACGGAGGTCACCCCGGTGTGCTCGTCGGTGATGACGACGAGGGTGCTGCGGCCCTGGCGGTGCTCCAGCAGCAGGTCGACCACGTATCCGGTCGTCCCCAGGTCGATCGTCGACAGCGTGCGGGTGTCGCTCCCGGCCAGGTCGACGACGGCGACGTGCTGGTCGGTGGCGGCATAGAGCACGTCACCGTCGGTCTTGACGACATCTGCCTCGTCGATGCCCTCGACCTGGACGTTGGTGGTCGTGTAGTCGTCGGAGGCCGGTGCTGAGGCTGCGCCCTCTGCCTGCTTGGCACTGTCAGCCGACTCGCCGGGCACGGCGAGGTCCTGCTCGAGCACCCCGCCGTCGGCCCTGGCCTGCGACACGGCGTGGTAGATCTCGTGGTAGCTCGCCGGGTGGGTCGAGGTCGCGGTCGGGCCGGTGTCGTCGCGCAGCGCTGCGACCACGCCACCGCCGATCCCGACGGCGAGGACCGCGGCGGCAGCTGCGGCCAGCCAGGTGCTCGGCCGGGAGCGCCGGGGCCGGGGCGGGGCCGACGTCGGGCCGGCAGGGACGGGACGCGCCGGGACCGGGGCGGCAGGGAGCGGGAGCGCAGGGCTCTGCCCAGCGGTCGGCTCCGCAGCCAGCTGCGCGTCGAGCCGACGGCGCAGGTCGGCGCCGGGGGTCATCTGCTCCGCCATGTCGCGGAAGATCGGGTCACGGGTCGGGTCAGTCATCGAACAGCCCTTCGTGCAGCTGGTCGCGCATGAGGGCGCGACCACGGCTCAGGCGCATCTTCACGGCGCCCTCGGACAGGCCGAGCAGGTCGGCGATGGCGACGACAGCCAGGTCGTCGAAGTAGAACAGGTGCAGCACGGTCCGGTACTCGTCGGACAGGCCCTGCATGGCTCGGGCGACGGCGTCCTGCAGCTCGGTACGGAATCGGAAGGGCTCGGCGGTCGCGTCGCCCTCGGTCCCGGGGTGCAGCGGCACCACCCGGGTGCGCCACGAGCTGGTCGCGGTGCGCCGGGCGATGTTGACCGTCGTGGTGATGAGCCAGGCCTTGAGGTGCTGGGAGTCCCGGCAGCCGGGCTGGCGCCGGTGGTAGGTCAAGAACACGTCCTGGAAGACGTCGTCAGCGTCGCCCCGGCACCGGGTGTGGGTGACGGCGATCCGGTAGACCATGTCCTGGAACTGGGCGACGACGGCTCTGGTGTCCGTCGGCGCCGCAGGGCACGAGCCGGGGTCCGGTAGACCAGCGCTGGGCTGGGTGGCTGCCTGCACGTGACTCCCTCGGTTCCCGGTCCTGCGGGTCTGGCTCGATACCCGTAACTCCACGAAGGTGCCCTCAAGGTAACAACGTCGCGCACGGCGCGGTGCTCGAGGCTCAGCCCCGACCCGGTGCCTGTCGGTCGCGGCCGGTCGTCGAGGGTCGCGACCGCGGGGCAGGAAAGGAATCGGACAGGGTCGTCGTGGGGGAGGAACCTCTGGCCGGGAGCGAGAAATGTGGACGATGAATACGCCCGCCCGTGACCGGAGCCGGCGGAACTGGCGTGGTACCGTCGTGACATGCCTGACCTGGCTCCGAGCACGATAGTCCAGCGTGTCCGTGCCGACCTTGTCCAGGCTGCCGACCTGGCGACGAGAGAGACGGGAAGACGTTTCTTCAAGGAGGACGTGCTGGCGTACGGCGTGACGGTCCCGGCGGCGAGCTCGATCGCCAGGCGGTACCTCGCGGAGATCAAGGCCGAAGGCATGGACAAGGCCGGTGTGTTCGCGCTGTGCGACGAGCTGTGGGCCTCCGGCTACCTGGAAGAGGCCATCGTCGCCTGCGCCTTCTCGGAATCCCAGGTCAAGGTCTACGAGGCGGCCGACTTCGAGGTGTTCGAACGCTGGGTGCACGAGCATGTCACGAACTGGGCGGCCTGCGACACGCTGTGCAACCACACCGTGGGTGACCTGCTGATGCGTTGTCCGGAGCTGGGCGAGCGGCTGGTGGGCTGGACCGCGTCCACCAACCGCTGGGTGCGGCGGGCGGCGGCCGTCAGTCTCGTCGTCCCGGCGCGGAGAGGCCAGTTCCACCCGCTGGTGCTGCGCATCGCCGATGCCCTCCTCACCGACACCGACGACCTGGTGCGCAAAGGCTACGGCTGGATGCTCAAGGCGGCATCAGAGCACGACCAGACGACGGTTTTCGACTACGTCATGGACCACAAAGACGTGATGCCGCGCACCGCGTTGCGCTATGCCATCGAGAAGATGCCAGCCGAGCTGAAGCAGCAGGCGATGATGAGGTAAGAATGCCGGGCACGGTGACGGGGTTCAGGCCTTGGGAGAACGGTGCTGCTCGCGGCGCTCGGCCCGCTCGCGAGCCCGTGATGCGGCGATCGACACGAGCGTCCCGATGACGGCGAGGTCGAACACGATCTGCACCATGGTCACCACCCGTGCGGCCGTTCCTTGCGCGTGCACGTCGCCGTAGCCGACCGTGCCGAGCGTGACGACCGTGTAGTAGAGAGCGTCGGTCCGGGTCGTCAGCCCGACGAACTGGGTCGCGTCGTTCTGCTGCAGCGCGTAGTAGGTGTAGGCGAAGAACACGATCACCGGGCACAGCAGCCCGAGGATCGACTGCACCCTGATCGTCGGGTCGGTCCCGGCCCGGACCTGCCGGACCACCGACACCCAGGCGGTGGCGCCCAGGCCGCCGAGCCCCACGACGAACAGGGCGATCCGGGTGACCGTGGCGCCGCCCTCGTCGACGGGCAGGCCGTAGTAGACCAGCAGGCAGGCGGCCAGGGTCCCGCCGGTGATGAACAGGAACGACCAGGAGCTCTGCGACGTGGTGCCGACCATGGGGCCAGGATGCAACGAAAGGCCCGGCACGGACCACCCCACGCGGCCGGCGTAGAGTCACCGCGAGCGACGACGGAGGTCGATGGTGCGGCAGGTGTGGGACTCGCAGCGTCGGGACGGCCTGTGGGGGCTGCTCGTCGGCGACGCCCTCGGCGTGCCCTACGAGTTCCACCCCGCCGCCCAGATCCCGGCCTACGAGGACATCGAGATGGAACCGCCGCCGGGCTTCGACCGCAGCCACGCCGGAGTGCCGCCAGCGACCTGGTCTGACGACGGTGCGCAGGCGTTGTGCCTGCTGGACAGCCTGCTCCGCTGCGGTCGGCTGGACCTGGACGACCTGGCCGCGCGGATGCTGGCCTGGTACGACGACGGGCTGTGGGCCGTCGACGACCGGGGGTTCGACGTCGGCATCCAGACGGCCGACGCCTTGCGGGACGTCGCGCGACGTGGTGACCCGCTGACCTCCGGCCTGGTCCACCCGGACGGGCAGGGCAACGGCGCGCTCATGCGGGTGCTGCCGCTGGCGCTGTGGCACCCCGGGGACGACGCCGACCTCGTCCGCGACGCCGGGCTCCAGGCGGTGGTGACCCACGGGCACGTCATGAACCAGGCGGCCTGTGCCTTCTACTGCCTGTGGGCCCGTCGCCTGCTGGAGGGGCACGAGCCGCTGGCGGGCTGGGCCGACGCGCTGGCCTGGCTCCGCCACCACGAGACGGACCGTGAGCGGCTCGGCGCGGTGGAGCGCCTGGCCCTGGACGAACCGCCCGACGGCGGTGGCTACGTCGTGCAGAGCTTCCGCGCCGCCCGGTGGCTGCTGGCTCGCTGCTCGTCGTACGAGGAGGTGGTCAAGCGCGCCGTCGCCCTGGGCGACGACACCGACACCACGGCCTGCATCGCCGGGGGACTGGCCGCTATCGCCTTCGGTGGCATCCCTGACCGCTGGCTGGCGGCGCTGCGCGGCCGGGACCAGGTCGAGTCCCTGCTGGCGGCCGTCGCGCCGTAGCCCGCGGCATCGGTCGCGACGTGACCCGGCCGCTCGGTCGGTCCCAGGAACGAGACCTCGTCGGTGTGTCCGCCCATGGTCGAATTGCGGCATTTGATGGCAGACGGACGCGTATGAGGCCTGTGGGTGTTTGGTGATAGAACATGGGCCATGCCAGAGGTGCTGAAGAGCGAGAGATCCGTCGGCGCAGGCCGTGGTAGACGGCCGTCGTCCCGGTGGTCGGTGCTGCCTGACCCGCAGACCATGACGGAACGGCTCCTGCGGCTGCCACCGCGGTCGCTGCCCACGACGGGCCTGGCCGTCTGGTACCTGGGGCTGACGGCGCGCCGTCGGACCGACCAGTGCCTGGCGGCGAGCCTGGTGCTGGAGCTGGCGATGCGGGTGCTCGGCCTGGACGCCAGGACGATGGCCTGCACGGTCGACATCCCCTGGGCCGTCGACGGGAACGTCCGGTACGGGTCGCGCAACCCGCGGTTCGACGGAGACCGGTTCGTCGGTCGCACCGTGCTGCTCGTCGACGGGTGCCTGCTGGACCCCACGGCCTGGCAGCTCCCCGAGCTGCTGGCTGCGGTCGGCTCCGGGCCTGTGACGGGGCGCCTCGACGTCGAGCCGGACACGGTCGCCCGCTGCGGCGCCGAGGTGCGGGTGCGGCTCGGCCCCGGCAAGGAGGTGATCTACCGGGTGCTGCCAGAACCGGCCGCCGACCGGGTCGTCCGGCGGATGCTGGACGCCGAGGGCGACACGGTCGTCGCCTCGGTCTACAGCCTCCTGTCGACCTACAGCACCGCGCTCGCCGCGCTCGGTGAGGATGCTGTCGCCGAGGTGCGTCGTGTCTGCCCGCCGCTGGCGGCCAAGATCGACGCGGTCCGGGCCTCGGGCGTCGCACCCTAGTCCCGGTGCGCGAGCGGCCGGTCGGCGGGGCCGCCGGGCGGTCTGCGGCCGGCCCGTGCGTGCGGTCCGGCAGGCCTGCCGGGACGAACTATCCTGACCGCGTGACGTCTTCCACCCGCCCCGTGCTCGTCGTCGACTTCGGAGCCCAGTACTCCCAGCTCATCGCCCGTCGGGTGCGTGAGGCGAACGTGTACTCCGAGATCGTGCCGCACACCATGTCCGTGCCGCAGATGCTGGAGAAGAACCCGGCGGCGGTGATCCTCTCCGGCGGGCCGGCCTCGGTCTACGAGCCCGGGGCGCCGAAGGTCGACCCGGCGCTGTTCGACACGGGCCTGCCCGTGCTGGGTATCTGCTACGGCTTCCAGGCCATGGCGTGGGCGCTGGGCGGCGAGGTCGACGCGGCCGCCACGGGGGAGTACGGCAGCACCGGCGCGACCGTGCTGACCTCGCCGGACGGCCAGCCGGGCGGCACGCTGCTCGGCGGCACCCCGGTCGACCAGCAGGTCTGGATGAGCCACGGGGTCGCCGTGACGCGGGCGCCGTCGGGGTTCACCACGCTGGCCCGCACCGCCGGCGCCCCGGTCGCGGCTTTCGAGGACCCGGCCCGGCGTCTGTACGGGGTGCAGTGGCACCCCGAGGTACGTCACACCCCGGCCGGTCAGGCCGTCGTGGAGAACTTCTTGTACCGGGCGGCCCAGATCGCCCCGGACTGGAAGCCGGACAGCGTGATCGCCGACCTCGTGGCGTCGGTCCGCGACCAGGTCGGCGACGCCCAGGTGATCTGCGGCCTCAGCGGCGGGGTGGACTCCTCGGTCGCTGCCGCCCTGGTGCAGCGGGCGGTCGGCGACCAGCTGACCTGCGTGTTCGTCGACCACGGGTTGCTGCGGGCCGACGAGGTCGAGCAGGTCGAGCGGGACTTCGTGGCCGCCACCGGGGTGCGTCTGGTCCAGGTGGACGCCCGTGAGCGGTTCCTCACCGCGCTGGCCGGGGTGGTCGAGCCGGAGGCCAAGCGCAAGATCATCGGCCGGGAGTTCATCCGGGTGTTCGAGGAGGCCGCGCGCGGCGTCGTGGCGCAGGCGGGCGAGGAGCACCCGGTGCGCTTCCTCGTGCAGGGCACGGTGTACCCCGACGTCGTGGAGTCCGGTGTCGGCCAGGGTGCAGCCAACATCAAGTCGCACCACAACGTCGGGGGACTGCCCGACGACCTGGCCTTCGAGCTGGTCGAGCCGCTGCGCACCCTGTTCAAGGACGAGGTGCGGGCCATCGGCCTGGAGCTGGGCGTGCCCGAGGCGATCGTGTGGCGCCAGCCGTTCCCCGGCCCCGGGCTGGGCATCCGCGTCGTCGGCGAGATCACGGCCGAACGTCTGGCGGTGCTGCGCGCTGCTGACGCCATCGTCCGGGCCGAGCTGACTGCCGCCGGGCTGGACCGTGAGATCTGGCAGTGCCCGGTGGTGCTCCTGGCGGACGTCCGCTCGGTCGGCGTCCAGGGTGACGAGCGCACCTACGGCTACCCGGTCGTGCTGCGGCCGGTGTCCAGCGAGGACGCCATGACGGCCGACTGGGCCCGGGTGCCGTACGACGTGCTCGCGACGATCTCCACCCGGATCACCAACGAGGTGCGCGAGGTCAACCGGGTGGTGCTCGACGTGACGAGCAAGCCGCCGGCCACCATCGAGTGGGAGTAGCCGACGTCGATCGTCCACGAACGAGTGACATCAGCCGTCGCCCCGGCCCGGTAGGGTATAAAACCAGCGGAATAGTATAAATTATCCGCTGTGCTGGTCGACCGGGTACAGCGCGACGAGACACCTGGTCGGTCGGCGCGTTGCGTCGGCGATAGGCGGGTGTTCCGTGATGGACGGTCTGGACGACCTCATACCGGGTGGTCCCCTCCACAGCGACTGGCACGACGTCTGGCCCAAGGTGGGCGACGACCCGGACGACGGTGCCCCGGTCGACCCCGTGCCCAGCAGCTGGCCCAAGGACTGGGGCAAGGCGGTCGAGGAGTTCCGGGCCAGCCGGCCGGACGCCTACGCCTGGTCGTGCAGCTGGCACGGCTCGGCCCGCGCCTTCCGCAAGACCTGCCAGCGGGTGTTCGCGATACTCGAGCTGCGCCACGGACTGATGCGGAACGTCGACTGGGTGCTGATCCTGGTCCGGGGTGACCTGTGGCCGGCGTTCGCGGAGGAGTTCCGCGCCCTGCCCGCCGACCGTCAGTCCCGCATCGCGGCCAACCTGGCCCGCCACAACCAGATGCTGGCCGACCGGCTCACCGACCGTCGGGTGCAGGACGCCCTGGAGCGCCTGGGCGGGCGGATGGTGTGGAACACCCTGGAGCCGTTCGACCGCCGGCTGTCGTTCGTGGCACTCACCGACCAGAACCGGCTGGTCCCGGACATGGTCCGCGCCGAGTACCCCGGGGGCCTCATCGTGGACGTCGCCTTCCGGCGGCCGGGCGGCTGCCGGGTGTCGGTCGTCAACGAGGGCGGCCGGGGCAGCTGGGCGACGAGCGACGTCCTCTACGAGCGCCAGGTGGCCGACGCCGCCGAGCTGGATCTGGCGATCCGGGAGGCGGCCGCGGTCCTGCGCCGCCGCTGATGCCGCTGCGCGCCGGCGTGCCCTTTCGTCAGGGCTGTCCGTTCTAACCTGTCTGTGACGGTTTGCCAGATAGAGTCGGCCTCTCGGTACGGTATGCCCCGGTGCGACGGCGAGGAGGTGCGGTGGACGGTCGGGCTGCGGGAGGTCGCCCCCTCGACCGCGGAGCGGCCGGGCGACGGACGTCGAGCCCTCGGTTGCTCCCCCCCGGGGTGGTGCTGGCAGGGACCGTCCGGTCCGGTGCCGCGCTGGCGGTGCTGGGTGAGGCGCTGCTGGTCGCGGCCGTCGGCCTGGCTGTCGGGTGGTGGGACTGGCGGGTCGGTCTGCTGGCCGCTCTCGTGGTGGCGTCCCTCCTGTGCTGGCAGGTGGCGACCACCGGGACGTCCGTGGTGCGGGCCGGGCTGCGTCTGCGCACCGTCGACCAGCGGACCGGGTGGCCGGCCGGCTGGGCCGTCCTCGTGCCCCGGCGCACGGTGACCGTCGGGCTGCGGGCTGGCCGAGACCCGTTGTGCACCGTCCCGGTGGCGGTCCCGGCCATCTCTGCGTCGGCCGACCCGTGGGGTGTCGGTCAGCCGCCGCCGGTGCTGGCGGTGCTGGCCGTCGGCGGTGGTGAACCGCTGGAGCTGACCGGACCGGCGGTGGTCGGGACCCGCCCTGTCGCCCTCTTCCCCGGGTGCTCCACGGTCCAGGTGACCGACCTGTCCCGGACCGTCTCGCGCAGCCACATGGTGGTCGAACCCGTGGCCGACGGGGTCTGGGTGACCGACCTCGGCTCGACCAACGGGACCTCGGCGTTCGGACCAGGGATTCCTGAGACGTCGCTGGCGGCCAGGGTGCGGACCTTCGTCGGGTTCGGTTTCGTCCTGGTGCTGGGGGTGCGGCAGATGCTGGTGCTGCACCCGGCGCAGGCCGCGGGTCAGTGGTCGGCATGAGCGACACGGACCGCACCCTCATCGAGGCGACCCGGACCCACCGCGCCCGGATGGTCTCCGCGCTGACCTTCGGTGCCGCGGGCCGGTCGCGGGCGGTGAACAACAACGCCAGACGGGTGATCGGCTCCGTGGTGCTGGCGGCGGTCGTGTGCGTGGGCTGCCTGGGCTTCGCGCTCGTGGTCAACCTGCTGGACAACCGCAAGGAGACCCAGGCCGAGCAGGCGTTCGCCCAGGCTCAGGCAGGCAGCCCGATCAGGCCGACGCCTCCGGCCACGGCCGACCCGGTGACCGGGTTCATCGTCGACGAGACCGGCCAGATGACCGACCCGAGGACCGGCTGGCCGGTCGACCCGGCGACGCAGCTGGCGCAGGCCCCCGACGGGCGCCTGGTCGACACCCGCACCGGCTGGTACGTCACCTGCCCGGGGGTCGTGGACCGTGACGTGAGAGCCGCGCTGGACAAGGGCACGGTCGATCTTGACGACTGCTGGCGGACCGACCCCTCGTCGGGTCTGACGGTCGACCCGACGACGGGAAGAGTGGTGGAGAAGTGAGCGGGTTCACACGGTTGAGCGTCGTCGCCCGGTCGCAGCGGGCCGAGGTGGTGGTTCCCGACGACGAGCCGGTCGCTGTCGTCGTCGCCGAGCTGCTCAGGCTCCTCGACGACGGCGGGGCAGGCCGGCCCATGGTGCTGGTCACCGCCGTCGGCGAACAGCTCGACCAGACGGCGACCCTGGCCGACCAGCAGGTGCCGCAGGGCGCCGTGGTCCGGTTGGTGCGCATCGACCAGGTGCCGGCACCGCCGGAGGTCGCCGACGTCTCCGACGTGGCGGCCGACGCCCTGGCGACCCGACCGGACCGGTGGCGGCCGGCCTGGACGGTCGCAGCGGTGGCGATGGTGGTGGCCGCCGCCGGATGGGTCGGGGGTGCCCACCTGTCGGCGGCGGCAGCGCCCGTCGGGGCGGGCGCGGTGTGGGCCGGCACGGTCCTGCTCGGGGCGTTCTTCGGCGCGGTGCGGCGTCCCGCAGCGGCCGTGGTGGCGGGTGCGGGGGCGCTCGGGGTGGCGCTGGCCGGCGCGGTCGCCTGGCTGGCGGACGACGGCCCCGGGCCAGTCCAGGCGCTGCTCGTGGCAGCGGTGTGCACGACGGTCGCGCTGGTCGCTGCCGGGTCTCGACGGGCTGGGCTGGCGGTGGGTGCGGCGCTCGGCGGCCTGCTCGCCGGGGCCTGGTTCGCTCTGGCCCAGGTGCTCGACGCTGCGCTCGTCGCGGGCATCGTGGCCGTGGTGGGGGTCCTGGTGCTGGGGATCCTGCCCGGGCTGGCCATGACGGTCTCCGGGCTCAACCGGCTGGACGACGAGAGCCTGGCGGGCAGGGGCACCGATCGTCGTGTCGCTCAGGACGCCGTCGCCGGGGCGCACCACATGCTGACGGCGGCTGGGGTCGCCGTGTCGGTCGTCGTCGCGGCGGCCGGGCTGGTGCTGGTCGCCCAGCCGGGCTGGAGCACCGGCCTCGGGATCGCGCTGGCCGTCGCCGTGGCCTGCCGGGCCCGGTTGGCACCGCTGGTGCCGGCGCGGTGGGCGATGCTGACGGCGGCGGTGGTCGTCATGGTCGGCTGGTCGTCGAGTGCAGCCGCCGGTGCGCCGGCCGCCGTCTCGGTGGCCTTCGCCGTGGTCGCCGTGGGGGTCGTCGGCGCGGTCTGGCCGCCGCCGCCGCACGTGCTGGCCCGGCTGCGTCGGTTCGTCGACGTGGTCGAGCTGGTCGCGGTGCTGGGCCTGGTGCCGTTGCTGCTGGCCAGCGCTGGGGTGTTCACCGACCTGCTGGCTACGTGGTAGGGGCGATGTCTGTGCTGACGAGGGCGATGGCTTCGGCCCGGCCGGACGTGGTCCGGCAGCTGACCGACGTCGACCGGCGCCTGCGTCGACCGCTGGCGCTGACGGCCCGCATCGGGTTCGTGGCGGCGGAACCGCGGTCGGGGTGCTCCACCGTGGCTGGCGGGGTGGCCCGGACGGCGGCGACGCGACGGTCCGGGCGGGTGCTCGCCGTGAACATGTCCGTGACGGCGGCCTCGGTCGCACAGATGGTGGGGTGCGCCGGTCCGGCCCGCTCCACGCCCGAGGCTGACGAGGCGCGACGGGCGGCCACGTGCGCTGCCGCCGCGACGGCCGGCCTGGAGCGCAGCCCGGCCGGGGTCTACTGCCTGGACCTGCACGAGCAGCCGGCTGCCGGGGTGTCGTCGACGGTCCGCTGGTGGTCGGCGCTAGGACCGGCCGCCCGGTTCTTCGACGTGGTGGTCACCGACTGGGGGTACCGGACCGGTGAGGACCTGGCGGCCGTGGTGGCGTCGAGCCGCGTGGTCGCGGTGACGGCCCGGGCCGACCGGGAGGGGATGCAACGGGCCGTGGACCTGGCGGCGGCCTGCGTCCCGCTGGGGGTTCATCCGGTCGTCGTCCTGGTCGACGTGGCCGCCGACCGGACCCCGGGGATCCGGGCGGCGGTGGCCGCCGCGCCGGTTCCGACGGTGCTGGTGCCGCACGACGCAGCCGTGGCCCGGGGCCGCCGTCCCGGGCTGGGCGTCGACCTGGCGCTCCTGGCGAGCACAGCCGCCGCTCTGGACGCGCTCGGTGCGACGTCGGCCGACGCGGGACGTGGAGGTGAGCGGTCGTGACGACCCGTGTGGTGCACCGGCCGACGCGGACCACGGTGCCGGTGGTCCGCCCCGCGCCGCAGCCGTTGGCGCCGCCGCCGTCTCTGGAGTCGGACCAGGCGTCCGGCCCGATGCCGCTGCAGTTCTTGCTGCCGGTGATGGGCGCCACCTCGTCGGTGGTGATGATGGTGGTGCTGCGCAACGGCCAGCCCCTGTTCCTCGTGGTGGCCGGGCTGGTGTTCGTCGTGGCGCTCGTCGGCGGGCTGGGCTTCGCCCTGACCGCCCGCGGGCGGGCTGGTCGGCTGGAGCGCATCCGGCGTCACAAGTACCTGGACTACCTGGAGAGCCTGCGCCGCGACCTGGCCGTGCGCGGCTCCGAGCACCGCACCCAGGTGGCAGCGGCCCACCCCGAGCCGGGGGCGCTGCTCGGGCTGGTGGCTGATCCGACCCGTCTGTGGGAACGGCGCCGTGGCCACGAGGACTACCTGACCACCCGGGTGGGCGCGGGTCCTGTCGACTGGTTCGACCTGTCGATCCCGCCGCCGGAGTCCCCGGTCGCGCCGCACGACCCGTACCTGCTGGCCGAGGCCGAGCTGGTGGTGGCCCAGCACGCCACGGTCGCGGGCATGCCGGTGACTGTCGACCTGGCCGGTGCCAGCGTCGTGGCGGTCATCGGACCGCGCGACGCCGCCGTGGGGCTGGTGCGTGCCATGGTGGCCCAGCTGGCCTGCCACCACGGACCCGACGACCTGGTGCTCGCCGGGTGGTTCGGCCCGGAGCAGGCGACCGACTGGGCCGGGCTGGACCTGCTGCCGCACGTGGAGGACGCGACCCTGTTCGACGGCCCGGTACCGGCTCGACGGGTCGGGCGCGACCCGGCCGAGCTGCGCCAGGTCGTGGGCTCTGCGCTGGCCGACCGCGTCTCGTACGCCCACGCGGCCCGGCGGACCTCGACGCCGCTGCCGGCCCCGGCTCGGATGGTCGTCATCGGCGACGACTGGGGTTCGGCCGCCCGCCGGGCGGTGGCCGGGGTCGACGTGAGCGCCGCAGCGATGGGCGTGACCGTCGTCCACGTGCTCGCCGACCGGCTGGACGAGCCCGACGACGTGGACGTGCGCATCGAGCTGGCCGACGACCCGGAGTCCGGGCCGTCGGCCACCGTCACCTCCATGCCCGGTCAGGCGGGCCAGCGCACCGTCGTGGCCACCCCCGACCTCATGGACTCGGCCTTGTTCGTCGCCACCGCCCGCTCCCTGGCACCGTTGCGGCTGTCCGCAGCCGCGACGTCGCCGGGGCAGGAGACGGTGCCCGACCCCGACGAGCTGCTGGACTTCGCCGACCCGGCGCACCTGGCCCGCTGGGAGCCGCGCGAGCCGGAGGACTTCCTGCGGGTGCCGTTCGCCCACGACGACCATGGCGACCCGGTCTGGCTGGACCTCAAGGAGTCAGCCCAGCTGGGCATGGGTCCGCACGGCCTGTGCGTCGGGGCGACCGGGTCCGGCAAGTCGGAGATGCTGCGCACGCTCATCGTGTCGCTGGTCACCACCCATCCGCCGCAGGACCTGTCGATGATCCTCGTGGACTACAAGGGCGGGGCGGCCTTCGCGCCGTTCGCGGGGCTGCCGCACCTGGCCGGGCTGATCGACAACCTGGCCGACGACCCGCACCTGACCACCCGGGCGCGGGCGTCGATCTCCGGTGAGGTGGTGCGCCGCCAGCGGATGCTCAAGGACGCGGGGTCGCTGCCGTCGATCGGGGCCTACCGGGCGGCCCGCGAGACCGACCCGGACCTGCCGCCGATGCCGCACCTGCTCGTCGTCATCGACGAGTTCGGCGAGCTGCTGACCGCCGAGCCGGAGTTCACCGACCTGTTCTTGCAGATCGGCCGGATCGGCCGGTCCATCGGGGTGCACCTGCTGCTGGCCTCGCAGCGGCTGGAGGCCGGCAAGCTGCGCGGGCTGGACACCTACCTGTCGTACCGGCTGGGGCTGCGCACGTTCTCCGAGGCCGAGTCGCAGATGGTGCTCGACACCTCGGACGCCTACCGCCTGCCCGCCCTGCCCGGCTACGGCTACCTCAAGGTCGACACCTCGGTGTACACCCGGTTCCGGGCCGGCTACGTGTCCGGGCCGATGCGCCACGCTGCGGCGCCCGCCGAGTCGACCTCGACCAGGCGGGCCGCGCTGCTGGGCCCGTACAACGGTATGCACCGCGACCAGGTCTCGCGGCCGGACCGGCCGGTCGAGCTGCGCCGGGCCGACGCGGGACCCAGCGTCGTGGACACCGTCGTGGCCCAGCTGCGCGATCCCGAGCTCGGTGTGGCGCCGGTCCGCCAGGTGTGGTTGCCGCCGCTGCCCGACCGGATCGCTGTCGGGTCGCTGATCGACGGCGAGCACCAGCCCCAGGGTGACCTGGGCACGGTCATGGGTGTGGTCGACGACCCGGCCGCGCAGAGCCAGGTGCCGTGGTGGCTGGACCTGACCCGGTCGGGTGGGCACGTCGCCGTCGTCGGCGCACCGGCGTCGGGCCGAACCACCGCGCTGCGCACCCTGGCGGTGTCGCTGGCCCTGACCCGCACCCCGAGCGAGGTCGCCGTGTACGGCCTGGACGTCACCGGCGGGGGGTTGGCCCGGCTGGAAGGGTTCCCGCACGTCGGCGGCGTGGCCAACCGCACCGACCGGGACCGGGTGACCCGGCTGATCGAGGAGATGCTGAAGATGCTCGCCGTGCGCGAGCAGGTGGTGCGGACCTACGGGGTGGAGTCCATGACGCACCTGCGAGCGCTGCACCGGGCCGGGCGTCTGCGCGAGCTGCCCACCGCCGACGTGGTGCTCCTCGTCGACGGGTACGGGCAGCTGCGTACGGACTTCCCCGAGCTGGACGACCAGATCACGACCTTGCTGACGCGCGGCTCGTCGTTCGGCATCCACCTGGTCATGGGCATGAACCGGTGGTCTGACCTGCGCATGGCCCACCAGACGCTGGTCGGCACCCGGGTAGAGCTGCGGCTCGGCGACCCGGCCGACTCCACGATCGACCGCAAGCTGTCCAAGACCCTGTCGCCGGACACTCCTGGGCGGGTGCTGACCGACGACGCCCGGTTCGCCCAGATCGCGCTGCCCGTGCTGGAGCTGGTGGACGACGACCAGGTCGGGGAGGCGCTGGAGGCCCTGGCGGCGCGGTCGGCGGGGTCGTGGACCGGTGCCTCGGCCGCCCCGATCCGGCTGCTGCCCACCGAGCTGGTGCTGGCCGACCTGCCGGACGCGTTCCAGGTGCCCGACGCGGTCCCGCTCGGCCTGCGACAGGACACCATGGACACGGCCTGGTGGGACCTGTTCGGCGACGACCAGCACCTGCTGGTGCTCGGTGACACCCGGTGCGGCAAGACGACCCTGCTGCGCACCGTGGTCGCGGGTCTGGTGTCGGGGTGGTCGTCGGACGAGGTGACCGTCGCTGTGCTCGACCCGCGCGGTCAGGTCGTCCCGGCGGTGCCTGACGACTACCTGGCGGCCCACGCCACGAGCGCCGCACAGGCTGCCGGTCTGGTCCGGTCGATCGCTGCCGAGCTGGACCAGCGTCCGGGTCGCGACGCGGCGACCCGGGCCAGGGAACCGCGGATCGTCGTGCTGGTCGACGACCACGACATCGTCTCGGCTGGTGGCACCGACCCGTTGGAGGGTCTGTTGCCGTACCTGCCGTCCGCTCGTGACCTGCGGTTGCACCTGGTGATCACCCGTCCGGTGGCCGGTGCGGGCCGGGCCTTGTTCAACCAGACGCTGTCGGCGACCCGCGACACCGGCGGGGCCACGTTCGTCATGTCCGGGGACCGGAGCGAGGGTGCTCTGGTCGGTCGCACCCATGCCGAGCACCTGCCGCCGGGCCGTGGTCGGTACGTGCGCCGGGGAGTGTCGCCGTTCCTCGTCCAGGTGGCTCAGCCGTAGTCGCGTCCCTCCCGGTGCAAGTTCACGGCCGTGGCGGGGAACAACCGCGCGGTAACGACACTCTGACTGTCTGTGGGTCGTCTCAGGTACTATCGGGACGTTTCACGCGACAGCGCCCAGAACGGGCGCGGCACGCTGCACAGAGGAGGGTCGGGATGAAGTTCTCCATGGAGGGTGATGCTCTGTCGACGCTGGGGCGTCGGACGGGTTCGGAGTCGGATGACCTGGGGGCGTTGGTGCGCAGGTTGTGCGAGGCGGCGGCGCCGTTGGAGGGGACGTTCAACGGTCCGGCGAAGGCGTCGTTCAACTCGTTCCGGGCGCGGGTGGAGGATGTGGCGACGGTGCTGAACAACGCTCTGGTGGGGATCTGCGGGTCGATCGCGGGTCAGAACACGGCGTTCGTGACAGCGGCGCAGGAGGGTGCGGAGGCGCACTCGGCGGCTGAGGGTGGGCAGGACTTCGCGGCGGTGGAGGCGGTGGGCCGTTTCGGCCCGCGCTGAACCGACCGGACGACCTGACCGGGCACAGACCAGAGAGGCAGCATGATGAGCAGCAACCAGATGGACCGTAACGACTACTCCATCGCTTCGTCGCAGGAGGCGCAGGCGAACTTCGAGGCGGCGGCCTCCGCGTTGGAGGCGGCCCTGTCGCGTCGTGACAGTGATGTGCGCTCGGCGATGTCGGTGTACTTCGCCGACGGGGTGTCGGACCGTTACCAGGCGATGGAGACGCAGTGGAACAACGCTGGGCAGGAGGTCCGTAACGTCATCGCCTCGATCCGTGCGTCGTTGTCGTCCAACGACGACATCGCCCACCGGGCCCTGTCGCAGGCAGCGGCCGCCATCCCCGACTGAGGTGACGGTGCGCCCCGCCCGGGCTGCTGGGGACGGTACTGCCGTTGCTGCTGGTGGCCCGGTCCGCGTCGTGGTCTCGGTCGGTCGGCACCCTGCGGTCGACGAGTCCACCGAGCAGTACGTGGTGTTCGCGACTCCTTCACCGACGGTGCGGTTCACGGAGCCGTTCGCGGCGTTCGTCGCCGAGGCGGTCGAGCGCGGGGTGCGTCCGGTGCTGATCACCACGACGACTGGGCAGGTGTCGCCGTTCGTGTCGTCGGTGATGCGCCAGGTCGGCGGGGCCTGGGCTCTCCAGGCCCGGGACCGCACGACCTATGACGCGCTGTCCGGCCGCAAGGTCGGTGCGTTGACCGATCTGTGGGAGGGCACGGACACGAAGGACCGCCTGCCAGGGTTCACCGACCCGCCGGTGGCGCCGCAGCCGGTGGTGACCTTCGACGTGTACACCCATCAGCGGGCGGAGACGTCGTCGCGGATCGGGGTGGTCGCCGACGACCTCGGCGACCGGCTGGGCACGCAGTGGCGGTGCTGGTCGACCCGGGAGCCGTTGCTGGAACCGTGGAACGGCGCTGCGGTCACGCTCGCGGCCCGTCGGCACATGCCAGAGTCGGCGGTGCTGCTGGTGTCGGGCACCGGCGGGGCGTTCGCCCAGGTGCAGGTGGCACGGACACGCACCGGCATCGTGGAGCACACCGAGGGTGGCGTCCCGGTGCCGAGCAGCGCTGATCCGCTGGAGCTGGCCACCACGGCTGCCGAGACCCTGGCCCGCACGCACAACCCGGCGGTCGCGGTCGTGTCGCTGGCCGAGTACGACGCCGACGGTACCGGGGGCGTGGTGCAGGCAGCCCGGGCTCGGCCTGTGGACGCTCCGTTGGTGGTGCTCGTCGGGCCGCGGGCGGTGCGTGACCTCGGGGTGGACGCGGCCGCCCTGGCCCGTGAGCACGATGTGCGCACCGTGGGGCGGGCCAAGCTGCCGTGCCTGCTGGTCCGGTTCGACGGGCCCGAGGCGGTGCGGCGCTGGGAACAGATGGCCCGGTTCGCCGAGGCGCTGGGGCCGGCGAACATCCGTCGGGTGCTGGGCTGGGAGGGCTGATGCCGACCGAGCTGGTGCTGCTGTGCGACTCCGACCCGTCGCCCGAGATGCTCGACGAGGTGGGAGAGCGCCTGTTCCCGGGTGGTGCTCTGCTCGAGTACGGCCGGGGTCGGGTCTTCCAGTGGGTCGACGGGGCCGGCGAGGCGGTGCTGTCGGTGTTCGGCGGCAGGGCGGTCCGGACGGCGGACGACGCGGACCGGGCGGTGGTGGGCGGCACTGCGGGGTTCGCCCGCTGGGTGGATCTGACAGTGCCGTACGGCGATGCCCGTGACGGTTGGGCGCTGGCGTTGGCGCTGGCCTCCGCGGTCGGCGGGAAGGTCGCGCAGCGGGGCTGAAGGTGTGAGGACGTGAACGGGGCGAGCGACACGGAGGAATGGACATGACGGGCTGGAAGCTGGACCCGGCGGGTATCCAGGCGGTGCTGACGAGCGTGAACGAGGAGGCTCAGGCGCTCAGCACCGACCTGGCCGGCACGCCGGACGCCCCGACGGACCACAGCGAGACCATCTTGAACGGGCTGATGTGGGGCATCCGGGGCAAGGGCGAGATCAGCCTCACCTTCCCCGTGCTCGAGGCGGTGTCGGCCGCGCTGGGTGAGCAGTCCAGGTCGGTGACGGGGATCATGAACCGGATCAACGCGGGGATGCTGGGGGTGGTCAACGCGACGCTGGCCTACAACCGGGGGCACCAGGACATGGCGGCGACGTTCCAGAACGAGGCAGCGCTGGCGGCGACCACCGGCGACTTCTCCTACTTCCAGAACCACGGGGTGCAGTCATGAGCGACGGTCTGATCGACCCGGGCAAGTTCCCCGTGCACGCCGACGAGCTGGACACCGCGACGATCACGGCATCGGCGTCGGCGCTGCGGTCGCTGGGCGGCTCGGTGTCGTCGCGGACGGTCGAGGTGTCGGCCCGATGGTCCGGCATGTCGGCCGTGTACGTGGCAC
>JAVBSR010000139.1:0-32005 GCA_031556715.1 Cellulomonas sp. | reverse complement strand
CGCTCGTCGCCCCCGGTCAGCCGGGGGCGCCGAGCCTGGTCGCCGCCCCGAACCCCGTCCGCCGCTCGGTTCTGCCGGGCGGTGTGCGGGTGCTCACCGAACAGGTTCCCGGGATGCGTTCGGTCAGCGTCGGGGCCTGGGTCGGCGTCGGGTCTCGTGACGAGGAAGACGGCCACCACGGGTCGACGCACTTCCTGGAGCACCTGCTGTTCAAGGGCACGGCGACCCGGACGTCCCAGCAGATCGCTGAGGCGTTCGACGCCGTCGGCGGGGAGGCCAACGCCGCTACGGGCAAGGAGTACACCTGCTACTACGCCCGGGTGCTGGACAGCGACCTGACCATGGCCACCGAGGTCATCGGCGACATGGTGACCTCCGCGACCATCGCCGCACCCGAGCTCGAGCTCGAACGCGGGGTGATCCTCGAAGAGCTCGCCATGAACGACGACGACCCGTCCGACGTCGTCCACGAGCAGTTCGCCACCGCCGTGCTCGGGCACCACCCGCTGGGCCGACCCATCGGCGGCACCCCGGCGACCATCCGGGCCGTGCCGCGCGACGCCGTCGTCGCCCACTACCGCGACCACTACCGCCCTGACACCCTGGTCGTCACCGCGGCCGGCGGGCTGGACCATGACGCCCTGGTCGACCAGGTCGGCCGGGCCCTGTCCGTCGGCGGATGGCACTGCGACCCCGACCAGGCGCCGGCACCGCGACGCGTCACCGTCGAGACGACCGCCGGTCTGCCGCGGCACGGCAGCGAGCTGAGCGTCCGTCGACCGACCGAGCAGGCCAACGTCGTCATCGGGGGGACCGGGCTGACCGCCACCGACGATCGACGGTTCGCACTGCTGGTGCTCAACACCGCGCTCGGCGGGGGCATGTCGTCGCGGCTGTTCCAGGAGATCAGGGAGAAGCGCGGACTGGCCTACTCGACCTACTCGGTCGCCGCCGGTCACGCCGACGCCGGGCTGTTCGGCCTGTACGCCGGGTGCACCCCGGCCAAGGTCGACGAGGTCACAGCGCTGCTGGTCGCCCAGTGGCACCGGATGGCCGACGAGCCGATGCCCGCCGCAGAGCTGGCCCGAGCGGTCGGCCAGCTGTCCGGCGGCCTGGTGCTCGGCCTGGAAGACTCCGGTTCACGGATGACCCGCCTGGGCAAGGCCGAGCTGGTCACCGGCGAGCTGCTCTCTGTCGACGAGTCCCTGGAGCGTGTCCGTGCGGTCACCGCCGCCCAGGTCCAAGACCTCGCGGCCGACCTGGCCTCACGTCCCCGCTCGGTGGTCCGCGTCGGCCCCTTCGGCGACTAATCTCGCGGCGCGACGACCCGGGGCACAACAGCGCGCGACCGCGTGGGTAGCGCTCAGGTCGTCCGGCGCCGTCCCAATGGGTGGCGAGCGCTGGTGCCCCGTCCTGTCGACCGTCTGAGGGAGAGCGAGAGAGCCTGTATCGGCGACAGACCTGCTCGGCAGGTAGCCAGCAACCAAGACACGCAGTTCGGAGTGCGGGTCGGCGGCTCATCCCGCCTCGGCCGTCGACAGGCTGTTCGGTCTTGTCTCCGTCGAGCAGGCTTGCCGTTGGGCGCCGCGAACCCTCCCTGCCCTACGGTCCGAAGAATCACCCGCTTCATTACCTCAGGGACTTGACCTTACGTCACTGCCACGAGACGCTATAGCCGTCTGTCGATGACGCCTGGATCCGGGCGAGACTCGCAGCAACAGGCATCTGACTGGAAGGGGCGCGACCGGATGGAGTTCACCGAGATTGCTGGTTGGCTCGGCGCAGTTCTACTGGTGAGCGCATACGCCTTGTCTGCCTTGTCGGATGTGTCAACCAAACCGATATTTCATATTCTCAACTTCTTTGGATCAGCGGGATTGCTCGCAAACGGCATCGCTCATACCGCCTGGCCTGTCGTTGCTCTAAATGGAGTCTGGCTAGCGACGGCAGTTGTGGGTTTTGTTCGAACGATTCGAGAGGTTCACAAGCCGACAGGAGTGGAGTAGGCGATGATCAACAGAACCGCTTTGCTGCAGGTGCTCAATACGCTGCAGGATGATGTGGAGTTACAGTTGGAGACTATCGCACCGTTCGGTTTTGAAGTCATGGATGATACGCGATTTCTCGATCAGGACAGAATATCGAGGATTCATCTCTACTCCCGGGCCCCCGCAGGTCGGTCCGTCGCAGATGCAGAGACAAAGTTGTCCGAATGGATTACGCAAAATTGTCACTTAATGAGTGATGTTGTTGGAACCCCGCTCAGTTGGGTGATTGGTCCGGGAGATCCCAGGAGAATCGGCCCTCCCGGTGGAACAATGGTTCATCTGAAAGTATTCGATGCCGTAACACTACCTGTGACGGCCCCTCTGCTGGACGCATATTCGTTCTATTTCGCACTTCTTCCCCACCTGATCGCAAGCGGACAGTTGTATGAGTACCAGAAATTTGCACTCTTCCCTTCGAGTCGAAGGTTCGTTCTTCAGGTTTCACGGACTTGGCCATTTCTTTATCCCAATGCGCCCTGGGCAGGGCCGTCTTCTTGTCACTTGACGGCCGCTGGGAATCAAGCAAGACGTAGCCCGAATACTGCTACCCGACCCGAAATTCCCGCTTCTGCAATCGAATGGGAAGTGCTGAACAAGGAAGTTGTCCCTTATGCCAAGAACATTTCGGCATCAAGCACTATGGGCTCCGGCCGTCGGTGGAAAGAGATTCTCGATTTCCACTCTGGTGACGTCGTTCGAACAGAGGTAATCGGAGACGCTTACATTATGGCTGCTGAGCGGGTCAGAATTGCCTACCGAACCTTTGGCGTTGCCGTTCCAGCAGCCAAGGTGGATGAGTGACTGCGGAAGCCTGGATCGGCCTTGGCGGAATCGTGGTCGCCGTTGTTGTTGCCACGGTGCAGATCTTGTGGGGCCCAGTGCGGCGGAAGCCGTCACCGACCTCGGAAGTGGAGCAGACCCCGGCGGCGGGGGCGTCATCCTCCGATACCAAAACGGAAGAGGCGCGTGCTCCCGGGATCGCGTCATCCCGCGCAACAGGTGTTCTGAGTTCTGGAAGGCTGCGCTGTGGCGTCATCTATCATCCGCCGCTAGCTGGATGGACTTTTGCGGATGGAATACAAGAGTTCCGTGGTCTCTACGTTGACTACGCCAGGATGGTGTGTTCTAGCGCCGGACTCGAGCTTCAACTCGAGGACGTGGGGTGGTCAGAGCTTCCTACCTCCTTCACACTAAAGCAACTTGATCTTGTGCTGTCGGTTTTTGAGACTACGGACCGCCTGGCCTATGCGGACTTCGTCGCCGCCTTTCATCGAATCGGACTCAGTGCGGTTGCCCGCAAAGGAGTGGTTCTTCCTGAAAACATCGGCGACATTGTGTGCGGAGACTATCGAATCGCCGTGTCGGTTGGCGAGGCCAGCGAGTCATTGGTTCTTCGCGATCTGAAGGTTCCACGGCGGAGGGTCGTACGCGTCGATTCGTACGAGTTAGACGATGTGTTTTCTCCGCTTGTATCGGAGAAGGCAGATCTTTCGGTAAGTGATTCTTGGACCTGTGCCGGATACGTCGACACGCACTCAGATCTTGTCCACCTGTTCTCAGAGGACGAACTCTACCTCTGCAAGAACTCAATCATGGTTCCGAAAGGCGATCCCGAGTACGCACAGTGGGTGGACGATATTTTCAATGCTGTCAGGAGTCGCGACGATGCTCGAGAACTTGAGGTCGCGGCGCTTGAACAGACTGGCGGATGGGTGAGGAAGTTTAGATGATGTCACCAAGACACCTGGTTGGGCTATGTCGAGCTATTGTTGACCAAAACCTAATTCTCTCGGGTCGCGATGCCGACATTTTACTCGAAGATCACGGACTGGTTCGAGGAGTCCACTTTCTTACGGACGAAATTCTTGCCACGGTACAACGCGCCGCAATCGACAAATGTGCCGCGGTCGTCACGGAGACTCCGGGTGGTCCGATCAGCAACTCACTCGCTGCAATCGCACACGGCCTCGGTCCAATTCCATGGCCGACTCAACTTACGTGGCTAGGAATGGTGCCGATCGCCAATGCAAATCTTCCCAACGACCCTCTTGTATCTCTTCGAAAAGCAGGAGTCGCGACCGGCACAGTGGAGGCTAATAGGCAAGGTTGCTATCACTCTCTCTGCCTCATAGATAGGGCGAATGGAGAAACCATCGCAGTTTTGGTTGGAGATCGAGATCCATTACCTGTTCAGTTATTGGCGCAGATGCCGGTGGATGCTCTCTTGGTCCAGGTTTCCGATGTCGACACGCTCCTGCGCTCAAATGTCAAGCCAAGAAATGTCGCCGTATTCCTGGCTGATGCAGTCGAAAGGCCTGATAAGGGTGAGGCTGCGTTGGTTTCTCTGGAACGGTTGGCAGGCGGTCCTTGGTCGCTTCTCGTTTCTGGAAGACTGTCAGAGTTCCGCGCGATGGGTCTCGTCGACACCTCCAACGAGCCTGTTCCGTGGATCCGTGGAGCGGAGATCGTGGCCACTGATGGACCATCTCCAGTTTGGTTCTGGTCGCCGGAGTTGGGCGTTTCGTACGAGTTGCCCGTGTCTCGGGACGGCGGCGAAGGCGGTTCCACCCTTGGGGCTGGCGATGCTTATGCAGGTGTTTATTTCTTTGAAAGGCTGAACGGACAAGTCTCAAAGGATGCACATAGGCGTGCCGTTCAAGCGGCGCGCCTTGCTAGTTATTCGCTGGACGCGCGCGCTGATTACTCGCTGAATCTGACACGGCTGTTCGGAGACTATATTGATCGAGAGTCGTCAGTTGACGATTGGTGGCTATTTGATAGGATTCGACAATCGGCCGGACTTGCTGTGATCAGCTGCAACAATACCGGTGTGGACAATGCCGCCCTTCGTGTATCCAAGAAACTTGGACTGGCACACTTTGCAGTGATGCCTTCCGGGTGCCGAAGAGATGATTCGCCATCGGAATTCGATATGAATTCGCAGGCCTTTCATGTTTTCGAGGTGGGGACCAAGAGTTATCGTTACTGCACTTGGTCCAACGTTTACCTCTCCGATGGGACTCTGCTTCTCGATATCGCTCGCGGGGAGGGTAGCCAAGAGACACGTCGCGCGGCACGGCACCTGGGTAGACCTCTGCTTGAGGTTGAGATCGGTGCCTCTCCCACACAGTTGGCCGTATTGGTGGGCGATTGGATCTCGCAAAATTCTATTCGTGTTCTGAACGTAGCCGGCTCGAGAGACGCAAGGATACCACCGTGCGATCTTCCTGCTGTCGAAAACACGATGGAGACTGCTTTGCGGGCAGGAGCGTCAGTATTTGGATATATGCCTGTCCAAAACAACGCACATGGACGCAGTCGTCTTCCAGGGGCCGTGGACGATCAGTTAATCTTTGGCCTGCCTGCGCTAGCGGAGGTCTCGCTTGCTGTGCGAGAGGTACTCTTCGGTCCTAACAGTGAGTCCAGGGCGCCTCGGGACGAGTTAACATGGCGGGCCAATGGCTGGACCTTTGTGCGAGGAAAAAGCATCGACGTTGCGAGGGCAGTGGCACGAGGAATGCTACCGATTGCATTAGTGGGTGGCGACATAGCGAATGAGGTTGGCGGTCTTGTGACGATTGCGGAAGTAGGCCTCTTCAACTGCTTGATAGCCGAGGTTGAGAGATCTAGGACGGTCGGCGTGCCCAACAGCATCGTGACGCAGTATCCACACTTGACAGGACAAGTCTATGACATCGCCGATGTGGAAATTGTTCCCGTGCTTGGGTCGGCGGAAGCGTGGGTCGCTGCTGGGCTGGTCGACTGTGCGATCGACACTTGGCGGACCGGCCGGACAGCGAATCGCCATGGCCTACGAATCAAAAGGGAGTTTATGAGGTCTAGCCTGCGGCTGGTACGGGGACCAGATGAGGTGACTGAGGAAGTTCTGGCGCTGGGCCTCGAACTGGTTCTGGGGCTTCAGGGAAGACGTAAATCCGGCTCGCCGGTTTTTGTCCGGGGCGGAGTAGAGGGCTGATTTTAATGGCGCACATGCAAGTGTTTGTGACCGACGTACCAGATGTCGAACTTGATGGGCATAGAACGGTTAGAATTCCGGATAGAGTGGAATCATTTGAAGACGCAACTCGCCTGAAAAACGATGCGCTTGGCGGCATTGCGCTGGTAGTCAGATTTGCTTCAATTAATCCGTTACGTCTCTCTATCCTTAGTGGGGCCCTGAAGCGACTGGCGGCCGGGGAGATTGCCAGCCTTCGGATAACCACTCCCTTGGATGTCTCTCCCCTGTTGCTGATGGCCGATGGGGCGGAGGCCGAAGCATTAGAGCGTGCCATGGCGGCTGGTACTCTTGAACTTCTGGTGAAACCAACTGGCTGAATAATTGGCTGTCCTGTTCGAGGTTGTCCCTCCATGAGAGATGTGTGAACTGAGTTGCGCTGGACGTAAGTGAGAGGTGGGCAGTTTCAAGGCACATTGAATACCGAAGACTACCTGCGAGGACGCGTTGGTGGTTCGGGATGCGCGACTAATACCTAGTCTCTCGCTCAACGACCAATGGTGGGCAACGGCCAGGTCTGCTCGCGCGCAGGCACTCGACAGTGTCGCGTCCGTACGGCCCGGTGCTCGGCCTCGAAAGTTCCGGTTCTCGGATAACCCGGCTGGGCAAAGCCGAACTGGTCACCGGGCGAACTGCTCAGCCTCGACGAGTCCCTGGAATGCGTCGAGCGGTGACCGCAGCGCAGGTCCAAGGCCTGGCAGCCGACCTGGCCTCACGACCCCGATCGGTGGTCCGTGTCGGTCCTTCCGGAGGCTGAACGGGTCACAACATCGCAAGGGCGTAGGTGCCGTTGTCGCGCGTCGTCCGGGCAAGCTCGCTCAGTTCTGTCAGCATCGACAGCGTCTGCTCATGATCGCCCCGGCCTTAGAACTCCTCGGTCTCCAACCAAGGTCCCACGGCCTCTCCGAGCTGCTCGGGTGTCGCGTCGGCGAGTGTCGACGAACGACTGAGGCATCGACTTGACCCAGACGCTCTCGTGCTCAGGGTTGCTTGCAAGCCTGGCCAAAGACGGATCTGCGACGATCTCGTCGTAGGCGCGGCCAGTCAGCTGCGACAGCAACGTTGCTCCGTGCACCTTTAGTTCCATGGCATCGACGTGCGGCTCGGCCCAGAAGGTCCTCCGCCCGTCGTCGGTCGTGGGCGTACCTGCTCTTACGGCCTCGAGGTCGTCCTGTGCTCTGAAGAAGGTGTAGGTGGTCATGGTGCTGACACTACGTGACGCTCAACCACAGGCCGGGTAGGTAGAGGGTCCCGCTGGTGACCGCCAGCGGCGACCGACCGTCGCCGCGGACGGTGGTTTGTCGGGCGTCACCGGCGCCCCCAACTCCAGGTCGAGGTTGCGCAGCGGTGGTATCACGCGCTGACGTGCCTGGGCCACGAGTCAGGGGCCACCGGCGACGGGACGGACCGGGTGGGCGGAGACGACGAGGCCGGTCATCGCGGCCGCCAGCGCTCGGTAGACCGTGTCGCGGCCAGACTGGCGTCGGTGGATCAGGCCGATGCGGCGACCGGGGGGATCGGCGAAGGAGGCCGTGGTCAGGGCGCCGGTGGCTGTCTCGGAGGCCGCGGCGGTGGCGGGGAGCAGGGTGACTCCGAGGTTTCCGGCGACGCAGCGGACCACGGTCGGCAGAGAGGTGGCGCGGGTGGGATCGGTGGCGGGGCGGACGCCGGCCTGCTGGCAGGCCGTCAGGGCCTGGTCGCGCAGGCAGTGGCCCTCGTCCAGGAGCAGCAGCGGCAGGTCGTCCAGGACCGACAGCGACAGGTCGGTGCTCCCTGCCAGGTGGTGACCGGCGGGCAGGGCCAGCACGAAGTCCTCGTCGTACATGGGGATCTCGACCACCCCGGGGATCGGCAGAGCCAGCAGCGCCACGTCGATCCGGCCGTTGTGCAGGGCGTCGAGCAGCCGGGCCGTCTGGTCCTCGACCAGGGTGAGCGTCAGGTCGGGGTAGTGGCCGGCCAGGCCGGACAGGACGACCGGCAGGACGTACGGGGCGACGGTCGGGATCATGCCCAGGTGCAGCCGCCCGGCCAGGGGGTCGCCGCGGCCGGCGGCGGCGGTGCAGAAGTCGTCGTAGGAGTCCAGGGCGGCCTGGGCCAGGGGCAACAGCTGGACGCCGTCAGGGGTGAGCATGATCTGGCGGCGGTGCCGCTCGACCAGCTGCAGACCGATCGTCGCCTCCAGCGTCGCCAGGGCCTGGGAGAGCGACGGCTGGCTGATGCCCACAGCCGTGGCGGCAGCGTGGAACCGGCGGTGGTCGGCCACCGCGACAAAGGCCCGCAGGCCGGCGGTGGTCGGCCGGGGCGTGTCTCGCCCCGCTCCGCGCGCTGCGGACGTACCACGCACATGCACGGGATCGGGTGACACCCCTTGAACGGTGTGATTGGGCACGCTTATGATCCTAGCATGTGAGATCGGTTTTGATTATGCCGATCTGTCCCGGCAGAATCAGCGGGACGCAGCCCACAACCCGACGAAGGAGTCGTCCTCATGCCCCTGCTCACCATCGGCGACCAGTTCCCCGCCTTCTCGCTCAACGCGGTCATCGGCGGCGACCTGTCCCAGGTCGAAGCGTCCGCCCCGGACGACTACTTCGCCACGGTGACCAGTGACGACGCGCCCGGCAAGTGGAAGGTCGTCTTCTTCTGGCCGAAGGACTTCACTTTCGTGTGCCCCACCGAGATCGCCACCTTCGGCCGCCTCAACGACGAGTTCGAAGACCGCGACGCGGTCGTCTACGGCGCCTCGGTCGACAACGAGTTCGTCCACTTCCAGTGGCGGGTCCAGCACCCCGAGCTGAAGAACCTGCCGTTCCCCATGCTCTCCGACCTCAACCGTGAGCTGGCCGGCGCGACCGGGGCGCTCAACGCCGACGGCGTCGCCGACCGGGTCACCTTCATCGTCGACCCCGACAACCAGGTCCAGTTCGCCTCGGTCACCGCCGGCTCGGTGGGTCGCAACGTCGAAGAGGTGCTGCGGGTGCTCGACGCCCTGCAGTCCGAAGAGCTGTGCGCCTGCAACTGGCGCAAGGGCGACCCGACGATCGACGTCGTCAACCTGCTCGGCCAGGCCATCTGATGGGCGTAGAGGCCCTCAAGGACGCCCTGCCGGACTTCGCCAAGGACCTCAAGCTCAACCTGGGATCGTTGTCGCGCAGCACCGTGCTGACCTCTGACCAGCTGTGGGGCACGATGCTCGCCTCCGCCGCGGCCACCCGCAACGCCACCGTGCTGCGCGAGATCGCCGACGAGGCAGGCCAGCACCTGAGCGACGAGGCGCGCACCGCTGCGCTGGGTGCGGCGACCATCATGGGCATGAACAACGTGTTCTACCGGGGCAAGCACTTCCTCGGCACCTACGACGACCTGCCCGCCGGGCTGCGGATGACCATCATCGGCAAGCCCGGGGTCGACAAGTCTCTGTTCGAGCTGTGGTCGGTGGCCGTGTCGGCGATCAACGGCTGCGAGGCGTGCATGAGCTCGCACGAGGCGACGGTCCGCCAGGGCGGGCTGAGCCGCGAGGCGGTGTTCGAGGCGCTCAAGGTCGCGGCCGTCGTCGCCGGGACCGCCCAGGCGCTGACCATCGCCGAGACCCTGGCGGCCTGACCGCCCGCTGGTGCCCGGCCGACGGCCGGGCACCAGCGTGCTCGGGTGAATAACAGAGCGAAACACCCGGCGGTGCGGAACAATGGCGACATGTCGGTCGAGCGCAACGTCCGGAGGTTCGAACCACCGGTGCGGCTGCGCGACGTCGTCGAGCACGCCTGGGTAGAGCGGCGGGAGGCCGGCAGCCGTGAGGTGCTGCTGCCCGACGGGTGCGGGCAGGTGCTGGTCGTCGCCGGAGCGTCGGCCGTCGTCATGGATCCGCTGACCGGGGACCGCTACGACGACGACTCGTCGGTGCGCGGCCCCGCGCTCGCCGTCCTGGTGCGTGAGCCCGCCGGTCCCGGGGCTGCCCTCGGGCTGACCCTGACCCCGGTCGGTCTGGCCCGGCTGCGGGCACCCCGGGCCGCCCTGCGCGGTCGGGCCCCTGCAGCCAGCCTGCTCGGCGCCGACACGGTGGGCGGAATCGTCGACGCGCTGACCGTCGACGACGCCGAAGCGGCCGTGCGCCACGCCTGGGCGGCGGTCGACCGTGTGCCCCAGCACGACATCGGCGACGTCGACCTGCTGGCGCAGGCCTTGGCCGTCGGGCTGACCATGCGCGGCGTGGTTCGTGCCGTCGACCTGGCCCACGAGGTCGGGGTACCGCTGGGTCAGCTGCACCGCTGGTGCGTCAACCTGCTCGGGATGGCCCCCGGCCAGTGGCTGTCGGCAGTGCGGTTCGCGGCATTCGTCCGCGAGACCGTGGGTCCCGGGCCGGTACGCCCGGACCAGATGCTGGTCGCGCTGCGCTGGTACCTCCAGGCCGGGTACTCGCCCCGCGAGACCGAACGGTTCACCGGCCTGTCCGTCTCCGAGCTGCGCCTCCTGGCCGACCGGCTGGAGCAGGAGAACCTGGTGCAGGACGTGCCGGCCTGAGCCCGGAGTCGGGTCGGCGGCGGCCGGCGGGATAGGGTGCCGTCGTGGCAGAACGTACAAGGGTGGCTGTGCTGGGCGCGGCCGGACGGATGGGGCGCACCATCGTCGCGGCGGTGCAGGCCGCCGACGACCTGGAGCTGGTCGCGACGGTCGACGCCGCCGGCGACCTGTCGGCGGTGACAGCCGCCGGGGCGCAGGTCGCGGTGGACTTCACCGTGCCCGCTGTCACCGAGCAGAACGTGCACGCCCTGGTCGACTCGGGGGTGAACGTCGTCGTCGGCACCTCCGGGTGGGACGACGCGGCGCTGGCCCGCGTGCGCGACCACCTGCGCGCCGCGCCCCAGGTCGGGGTGCTGGTGGCGCCGAACTTCGCCGTCGGCGCGGTGCTGGCCGGGTACTTCGCCGCCTCCGCCGCCCGGTGGTTCGACTCCGCGGAGGTCGTCGAGCTGCACCACCCGGACAAGGTCGACGCCCCCTCGGGGACGGCGCGGCACACCGCCGCCGCCATTGGTGCCGCACGGGCCGCGGCCGACCTCGGCCCGATGCCGGACGCCACCACCCAGACGCTGGACGGCGCCCGCGGTGCCGTGGTCGACGGGGTCCACGTGCACGCGGTGCGGCTGCGCGGGCTGGTGGCCCACCAGGAGGTGCTGCTGGGCAACCCGGGGGAGCAGCTGACCATCCGCCACGACTCGTTCGACCGGGTCTCGTTCATGCCCGGCGTGCTGCTGGGCGTGCGGTCGGTGGCCGACCGACCGGGCCTGACCGTCGGCCTGGAGTCGTTGCTGGGCCTGGCCCCGCTGTGAACCGGCGCTGGCTGACCATCGGTGGGGTCGTCGGGCTGACGCTCCTGCTCGTCCTGTATGCCGCGGTGGTCGTGGTGCGGTCCGTGACGCTCATCAGCACGGGCAAGGCCGTCGGCATCGCGCTCGGGCTGGCGTTCCTCGTCCTGCCGCTGGTCATCCTGGCGATGCTGGCACGCGAGTGGCGCCTGGCGCTCGACACCCAGGCCATGGCCGACACGCTGGCCGCCGAAGACGGGCTGCCGGTCGACGACCTGCCACGTTCGCCCGGCGGACGCATCGACCGGGCTGCTGCCCGGGAGGCGTTCGATACCGTGCGCACCCAGACGCAAGGCCAACCCGACGACTGGCGTTCCTGGTACCGCCTGGCCTTCGCCTACGACGCCGCGGGCGACCGTAGCCGGGCGCGGGGAGCGTTGCGGACCGCTGCGCGTCTGCGCCGCGGTCGGTGAGGGCCAGCCTCGCGGGCGTCGGAACGCCGATGCCAGCCGAGGCGGTTCACCGGGCGACAGGCAGGACAGGCGGATGAGCCTGGTGCTGGTGGTGGACGCGGCGAACGTCGTCGGGTCACGACCGGACGGCTGGTGGCGCGACCGGGTCGGGGCGACAGCACGGCTGCTCGACCGGCTGGCGACGCTGCCCGGACGGCACGTCAGCGGCCCCGGACCCGGGGGACAGGTCGGGCGGGTGATCGTCGTCGTGGAAGGTCAGGCCACGGCCGTGGTCGACGTCGCAGGGCTCGAGGTGGTGCGGGCGCCGCGCGACGGTGACACCACGATCGTCGAGGTGACCAGCGGTCTGGACCCACCGGTCGTCGTGATCACCGCCGACCGGGGTCTGCGCGCTCGGCTCGGCGACGTGCCGACGGTCGGCCCCCGCTGGCTGTGGGACCTCCTGGACGCCGGGTGATCGCGGCACCGTGACGAGCGCTCGGAGCCCGTCCCGAACGACTCGGCGAGGTCGCGGCGCTGGTGAGCGGCACTAGCCTGAGGAGATGGGTCGACCGTGCTCCGATGGCAGTTGCGCCTGGCCGGCCGGCCACGGCCGCGGGGAAGGCCGGGCAGTGTCGAACGTCGCGGGCCGCTGGTGGTCGCCCTCGGCAGGCTGCGGTGCCGATGCTCTCGTCGAGGCTGCCGGCCGTCGTGAGGTGGCGTGATGCGGGTCGTCGTCGCCCCAGACTCGTTCAAGGAGTCGATGGGCGCCGCGACCGCAGCACAGGCCATCGCGTCGGGGGTGCGGTCGGTGCTGCCCGACGCCGAGTGCGTGCTGGTGCCGATGGCCGACGGCGGCGAAGGCACGGTCGACGCGCTGGTCGCGGCGCTGGGAGGGGAACGGGTCACGGTTCGTGCCGCCGGGCCCATGGGCGAGCCGGTGCAGGCCGTCTACGGCTGGGTGGCCGACGAACGGCTGGCGGTCGTCGAGGTCGCGGCCGCCGTCGGCCTCGACCGGGTGCCGTCGGAGCGGCGAGACGTGCTGCGGGCGAGCACCCGCGGCGTCGGCGAGCTGGTGCGCGACGCGCTGGACCGGGGAGCGCAGCGGCTGGTCGTCGGTCTGGGCGGCACGGCGACCAACGACGGTGGCGCGGGGATGTTGCAGGCCCTCGGCGTGCGGCTGCACGACGCCGCCGGGCACGAGGTCGCCCCCGGTCCTCTCGGCCTGGAGGACCTGACCGGCCTCGACGCCGCCGATCTCGACCCCCGCCTCGGCACAGTCGACCTGCTGGTGGCCTGCGACGTCACCAACCCGTTGCTGGGTCCCGACGGTGCCGCAGCCGTCTTCGGCCCGCAGAAGGGCGCGACGGTCGACCAGGTGCCCCGGCTCGACGCGGCCCTGGCCAGGCTCGCCCCCCACCTGGCGCGTCTGGCCGGGCGTCCGGTGGCCGACCTCCCCGGCGCTGGGGCTGCCGGTGGACTGGGCGCGGCCCTGCTCGCGCTCGGCGCCCGGCTGGTTCCCGGCGTGCAGGTGGTCGCCGACGTCGCGCACCTCGCCCAGGCCATCGACGGGGCCGACCTGGTCGTGACCGGGGAAGGCCGCGTCGACGCGCAGACCCTGCGCGGCAAGACACCGTTCGGGGTGGCGCAGGTGGCGCGCCAGGCTGGGGTACCGGTGGTGGTGCTCGCCGGTCAGGTCGGTCCGGGCGCTGAAGCCCTGCTCGACCACGGCGTCACCGCTGTGGTGCCGATCGGGCCCGGAGTCCAGGCGCTGGAGCAGGCAGTAGCCGACGCGGAGCCCAACCTCAGAGCAGCCGCGGCGATGGTGGTCCGCCTGATCGGTCTTGGCGCCCGGACGTCGTCACCCGAGGCATGAGGAGACCGCTGGCGCCCCGGCGCGCCGCCACCATCCGCAGTCCCTCGACCACAGTCGCCGGAGTCGCGGACACCATGGGCAGTCGATCTCCCTGCACGTCGGGTCGGGGGGCCGCACCAGGCGGTCGGCGTCGAGCCGAGGCGTCACCGCCGCGGCAGGTCGGGGATGCGGTGCTAGCGTGCGCGCTATGGGCACCTCCGAAGGTCGACAGCCTTCTCCCGCAGCCGGACCGGCAGGTATCGCCGCTCGCACCACCGGCCACTTTCGCGACGTCGACCTGGAGGGCTTCTGGGACGACCCCGACCCGGCCGAGGAAGCGCGGGACCGCACCGAGCGTCCCTACGCGCAGCACCAGACGCTGACCCACACGGAGTCGTTCCCGACCGACGAGCTGGTGACCGAGATCGAAGCGGAGCTCGGCTACCGGCTGCCCGACTCCTATGTCGAGCTGGCGCGCATCCACAACGGCGGACGGGTACTGCGGCCGTGCTTCCCGATGAGCGAGCCCACCTGCTGGGCAGATGACCACATCCAGATCGACTGCATCTACGCCGTCGGCCGCACCGCAGACCACTCCCTGTGCGGGCCGCTCGGGTCGACCCTCATGCGCGACGAGTGGGGCTACCCAGACATCGGCATCGGGATCGCCAACACCCCTTCCGGCGGGCACGAGCAGATCATGCTCGACTACAGCGAGTGCGGCCCGCAGGGCGAGCCGCGCGTGGTCCATGTCGCCGTAGACCAGGACGACATGGTGACCCTCGTCGCCCCCGACTTCGCGGCGTTCGTCCGCGGTCTGGTGAGCGCAGACGAGTTCGACCAGGACGAGCGCGACGACGAAAACTGAGGTGCGGCCCGGAGGTTGCTGGTTCTCGGTGCCCGGAGGCGGTCGTCACCCGAGGTCTGAGGGGAGACCGCTGGCGCACAGGGCGAGGGCATCGTCACTTCCGCGTAGCGCGTCGATGACCGTCGCCGCGGGCGTCGCGTACACCGCCGGGTAGTCGACCTCGCCTTGTGCCGGGTCGGCTGTCCAGGCCAGCCGTTCGGCACCGAGGCTGAACTGCGCGTCGACACCGGGCTTGTTGCCACGCGGATCCAGGCGGTGCCACCCGCCGTCCAGGTGGACAGCGACCAGACCGTGCAGCATGTGCCCGTCGGTCGAATCGTCGTACAGACGCTGGTAGCACAGGCCCGCAGGAACACCCTGCGCCCGTAGCAGAGCGACCAGAAGGTGCGACTTGGCGAAGCACAGCCCCACTCCGTCATGCAGCACGTCGCTGGCGCTGACCGTGACCCGGGGATCATCAGCATCGACGCTGTGGACGACGGTGTCGCGCACCCACTCATAGGCGGCGCGGGCGTAGCCGACATCGTCCGGGTGAGAGAGCCGCAGCTCGGCGGCGAGCGCTACGACGCCTGGGTCAGCACTCTCGACGACGTCGTCAGCACCGAGATACAGGTCAGGGGTTCCAACGACGAGCCTCATGAGCCCCAGGGTAGGACGCAGGCTGCTTTCGGATCACGACGACCGTCCGCACGCATGGTTCATGCGTCGCCCGCCGAGGTGCAAGCAGAACTACTCCGCCGACGAGCTGTGCGAGTGCTCCAGGGTGTTCCGGCTCCAGCCTTCGGCAACCGCCCTGGCTCCGTACCAGTCGCGCACTTCGCGGGAGAGCAGCACGGTCACGTGCCGCCAAGGCAATCGTCCACCAAGCTGGTGGACGAATTCGTCCTCTGTCGGCCGGCTTCGGCTGCTCAGCGGATGGTGACCCGCGCGCTGTGACGACCCCAGGTGCCGGCCTCGGTGGCGAAGCGGCCGGGCAGGGGTGTGCCGCAGTCGGGGCAGCGGCCGTCTGGGTCGAGGTCGTAGCGGAGCACCTGGTACCAGTCGCGCTCGACGAGGGTGCGCCCGCATGATGCGCAGCTGGTTACCTCACCGGCCGGGTCGTGGACGTTGCCGGTGTAGACGAAGTGCAGGCCAGCTTCCAGGGCGATCGCCCGGGCGGTGCGCAGGGTCTGGGGTGGTGTGCGGGGCACGTCGGGCATCCGGTGGTCGGGGTGGAAGGCGGACAGGTGCAGGGGCACGTCGGGGCCGGCCTCGGTGACGATCCAGTCGCACATGGCGGCCAGCTGGGCCGGGTCGTCGTTGTGGCCAGGAATGACCAGCGTGGTCAGCTCCAGCCAGGTGTCCGTCGCGGCCACCCAGGCGATGGTGTCCAGCACGTCACGCAGGTGAGCGCCGGTGGTGTGCCAGTAGAAGTCCTCGGTGAAGCCCTTGAGGTCGATGTTGGCCGCGTCCATGGCCCCGAAGAAGGCGGCGCGGGGCTCGGGCAGCACGTACCCGGCGGTGACCGCGACGGTGTGCAGGCCGGCCTCGTGGACGGCGGCCGCGGTGTCGATGGCGTACTCGGCGAAGATCACCGGGTCGTTGTAGGTGAAGGCGACCGAGGCGCAGCCAGCGTCCTGGGCGGCCGTGGCGATCTGGGTGGGGGAGGCGGACGCCGCCAGCCGGTCGGTGCTGCGGGCAGCGGAGATGTCCCAGTTCTGGCAGAACCGGCAGCTGAGGTTGCACCCGGCGGTGCCGAACGACAGCACCGAGGTGCCGGGGTAGAAGTGGGCCAGCGGCTTCTTCTCGACCGGGTCGACGGCGAACCCCGACGAGCGGCCGTACGTGGTCAGAACCAGCCGGTCGCCGCTGCGGGCCCGGACGAAGCAGTAGCCGCGCTGTCCGTCGTGCAGGCGGCAGGTCCGCGGGCACACGTCGCACTGGATCCGGCCGTCGGGCAGCGGGTGCCACCAGCGGGCCGTCGGCGCGGCGGCCAGGTCGTCGGCCGGGTTGTCGGTCATGGCGGACCTCCGGCGTCGGGTTCTTCCCACGCCTGCACGGTGTAGCGGGACAGGTGCACGTCCGGACCCCAGTAGTCCGCTGCCAGCCCGGCCTTGCGGCGCAGGTGGGCGAGGAAGATCCGCGGGTCGGGCAGCTGGTCCCAGACCTGCGGCAGGAACGTGGCCTGGTGCCGCCCGGCGGTGAGGATCACCCCGTCGACGCCGGGCCGCAGCGCCGCGACCGCCTCGTCCTCGCTGGTCACCGCCATGGGTTCGGCCTGCGAGAGGACCGACACCTCGACCCGGGTGCGGGCCAGCTCAGCAGCAGTCAACGGTGGGAACCGCGGGTCGTGCCGGGCGGCGCGCACCGCGTTGGCGGCCAGGCCCTCGCGCAGCGGCAGGTGCTCGACGAGGGTGCCGATGCAGCCGCGCAGCTCGCCGTCCTGGGTGAGCGTGACGAAGGTGCCCAGGACGGTGTCGGCCCAGCCCGGCCACGCGGGCGGTGCCGGGGCGGAGGACCCCAGAGCGTCGGCGATCGCCGCCCGGGCCGCGGTCAGGAGCAGCGGCCCGGCGTCGTCAGGCAGGGTCGGGGTCGACGTCATGACGCACCCCCAGGTCGGCGCTCGGACGCACCGGGCTCGAGGACGACAGCGCAGTAGCCGACGACCCGGCGACGGTCCCCAGCGGTGTCGCCAGAGCTGCACGCACCGAGCAGGCGCGGCACCAGCCCGCGCCGGCGCGCCACCTCCAGCATCCCGTCGACCGGGGTCGCCCCGCAGGCCTGCTCGTGGTCCAGCGGCCCGTCCAACGCCAGGATCTGCGCGATCGTCGCCTCGTCGCGCAGCCGTGCCTGGTCGTAGGTCAGATAGTGCGACAGGTCCGAGCTGATCACCACAAGGGTCTGCGGGGAGTCCCACAGCGCCTCGATGACGTCAGCCACCTGGTCCCCGGTGGCCGCACCGGCGTTGAGCGGCACGATGTCGACCGGCCCGCCGTCGGCGAGCACCCGTTGCAGGAACGGCAGCTGGACCTCCACGGCGTGCTCGTCGCGGTGGGTGCCGTCGTGCACGATCGCCGCCGGCACGTCGGCCAGGGCCGCACGGGCACCGGGCCAGACCCGCATCGTGCCCAACGGGGTGGCGAACGCCTCGGCCGTCGGCAGCGCCACCCCCCGCACCGCCACCCGGTGCATCGGCCCGACGACGACCACCTTGTCCAGGCGGGCACCGGTCAGCAGCCGGTAGGCCAGGGCGGCGGTGGAACCGGAGTACACGTAGCCGGCGTGCGGCACGATCATCGCCGCCGGCCGGACGGCACCAGGCTGCGGCGCGGGAGCGTCGGCCAGCAGCCGGTCCACCTGGTCGCGCAGCACCTCAGGGTCTGCGGGGTAGAAGGCACCCGCGACGGCTGGGGGGCGCACGGTCGGGACGGTCATCACGCTTCACCTCACCTCCAGGCTACGCGCGTCGTCGCCGCCGGTCAGGTCCACGTGCCCGACCCGGCGACCCATCGCGGTGGGCGCCGCGTCGCCGTGCCAGGGCGCTGAGCCGCACGGGGCGTCTGTGCCCGATGCGGTGCTGGCGCGTCACGCACGGCGCCGGCACCGAGGGCACCGTGGTGCACCGACGTGCGCGCGAGGGACATCGACCTCTGAGGGACGCGGGTGCTGGGTCGCTACGACGCGTCGGTGCGCCAGACCTGGACGGCGGGCAGCCGGGATCCGGAGGCCAGAGCGTCGAGCACGAGACGTTCGTGGGGGACCGTCGGTGCGGGCAGGGAACCGAGGGGGAACCAGCCGACGGCATCGGCCTTGTCGGGCTCGACCAGCCGAGGCTCGCCCGTCCAGCGCCGGGCGGCGAAGAACATGTCGATGCGCTGCTCCACCTGGTCGGCGCCGGGCCAGTACCGGTGCACGGCCGTGAGCGGCACCAGGTCCTCCGGCGCCACGCGCACGCCGGCCTCTTCCTGGGTCTCGCGCAGCGCCGCCTCGACCACCGACTCGCCGGGGTCGACGTGTCCGGCCACCATCGCCCAGTGCCCGTCGCGGTACCCGGTGCCCGCGCGGCGCAGCAGCAGCACCGACTCGCCCTCGGCAGCGGGACGCAGCAGCACGACGTAGGCGGCGGCGACGAGCAGGGTGCGGCCGGCCTGGTGGTCGCCGGGGGCGTAGCGGTGAGTCACAGGCGCAGTATCTCGCGGATCGGCCGTCCGGCTCCGGGCCCGGGCGCACCGGCGACCTCTGAGGTCGTACCATGCTTGGCGACGACGGGTCCCGCTCGGCGGGTCTGCCGGCCGACGGAACGAGGGTGATGTGAGCGACAACGGGTACGGCGACTTCGAGTTCGAGCGACGGTTCTTCGTGCGTGACGCCCCGGTCCACCTGGTGGACGACGCTCCCACGCTCATCGTGCAGAGCTACTACCTGGCCGCGGAGGGTTACGCCCTTCGGGTGCGGGTCCAGGCCCCGACGCTGCGGGCCACCCTGGACATGGATGCCGACGAGACCACCCTGCTGGGCCAGCACGCCACCGAGGTCGACTTCGCGGCGGTAACCGTCAAGGGCCCCATGGCTGAGGGCACCCGGTACGAGGCAGAACGGCAGATCGAACCGGACATCGCCGTGCAGATGGTGCTGCGCGGCGGGCACCGGGTGGCCAAGCTGCGGCACGCCGTGTGGCTCGGCGAGGACGGCTGGGTGATCGACGAGTTCCTCGCCGCCAACGCCCCGCTGACCATCGCCGAGGTGGAACGCGGCGGACCGGTGACCAACCTGGCCATCCCGTCGTTCTGCGTCACCGAGGTCACAGCCGACCCCCGGATGTCCAACGACGCGCTGGCCGCCCGCCCGTTCGGCGCCTGGGTGGACGAGTACGAGGCCGAGCTGGGCAAGACCGGCCCGACATTCCTGGACGGACTGGGGGAGAACAGCCGCCTGGAAGCGTAAGGCCACGTCAGGTCAGCTAGGCTCTTGTGGTGAGGCGAGACCGGCTGCGCGCGCTGCTGCCCCGGCGGCGTCCGTTGCTGTGGTGGCTGTGGCACGTCGTGCTCGTGCTGGTCATGCTCGTGGTGTCGGTCCTGTTCGGTGTCACCACCGCCACCGCCCAGGGTGCGCTCGGCCCGCACCAGACACAGTTCGAGGTCACCACCGACGGTGCCTTCACGGTCGACCTCGGCCCGCTGGGCACGTTGCAGCTGGACTCTGACCTGCCCGGCCCGCTCGGGGCCCGCGCCGTCGTCGAGGAGATCCCGCAGGACGCGACCGGTGTCGGTCAGGCCGACACGCTGGCGGCGCTCCAGGAGGACCTCGACCAGTACGTCGGGTTGTTCAACGGGATCGGCCACGAGCTGCGTTCGGTCCAGCAGGCGCTGATCCGGGACGCGGCCCTGCGGGCCGGGCTGATGTTCGGCGGGCTCGTCGTCGCAGGGCTGTGCCTGCGCGGGCTGCTCGGCCGTACGCGCCGCGAGGAGATCGTCGCGCCGGTGCGGTCGCACCCTCGGGTCGCCGCCGCCGCCGCGCTGGTGGTCGTCATCGGCCTGACGGCAGCCACCGGTTCGTGGCTGGCGCAGGACCCGGCGCGCGCCGAGGGTGCGACGGCGTCGCAGGTGTTCGACGGGACGCCCCTGGAGGGCGCCCGGATCACCGGGCGGCTGGGTGGCATCGTCGACACCTACTCCGGGGCGGTGGTGTCCTCGATCCACGCCAACGACGAGTTCTACGACGGGGCAGCGGGCTCCCTGCGGACGGCCTGGGCCGACTACGAGGCGCGCAACCACGCAGTCCCAGAACCGGGCCCGGTGCCGACGTCCCCGGAACGGGCCGAGATCTCCGACGGCGCGGTACCCGAAGCGGAAGCGCTGTCCAGCCCGACGTCCACGCCCGGTCCCACCTCGAAGGTGAAACCACCGGTGACCATGGTCATGGTCGCCGACCTGCACTGCAACGTCGGCATGGCCAGGGTGGTCTCGGAGCTGGTGACGCTGTCCGGGGCGCAGATCGTCGTCGATGGTGGTGACACCAGCATGAACGGCACGGCGGTGGAACGGCAGTGCGTGGAGACGTTCGCCAGCGCCGTGCCGGACGGTGTCAGGCTCGTCGCGGTCCCGGGGAACCACGACTCGAGCACCACGACCCGCGCCTACCGCAAGGCCGGCGCGACGATCCTGTCCGACTCGGTGGTCACCGTCGACGGGGTCCGCTTCTTCGGTGATGCCGACCCCAACCAGACGACCTTCGGCGACACGGCGTCCGACCGTCACGAGACCGAGAAGCAGGCCGGGGCACGGATCGCCGACACGGCCTGCGGCCAGCGCGTCGACGTCCTGCTCATCCACAACCCGCGGATCGCCACACCCAGCCTGGAGCGTGGGTGCACCCCGGCGTCGCTGAGCGGTCACATGCACTCGCGCACCGACCCGGTGCAGGTCGGCCAGGGCATCCGGTACATCTCGTCCACGACCGGCGGTGCCAAGGGCAGCTCGGTGGCGCTCGGGCCGCTGAAGGCCACCGCCGAGATGACCGTGCTCCAGTGGGACCCGACCACACGTCTGTTCGTCTCGTGGCAGGTCGTGCAGATCGGCACGGACGGCACCGCGACCGTCATGGACCCCCAGCTGTGGCCGCCGGTCGTGACCGACCTGGCCGAGCCCGCACCCGAACCGACCGGCGGTTTCTGAGGCGGGGATCCTCCGGCCGCGGCGGTCGACCGGTCGGGTTCGTCGGTCTGGCGAGGAGGTCCGGAAGGCCCTTGCCGGAAGGTCCGGCCGGCGGATGCTCCGACGGCTGGCGGCCGGCCAGGTTGGTAAGGTGCGCAGGTGAGCCAGCCTGCCGCGACGACGCCCCCGACCACCTCCGACGAGTTCCCTTACCGGTACGACGCAGCGCTCGCCGAGCAGGTCGAGCTGCGCTGGCAGGACGAGTGGGAACGACGCGGCACCTTCTGGACCCCGAACCCGACCGGGGCGCTCACCGACGCCGAGGGCAATCACGCCGACCCGGCGAAGCGGCCGTTCTTCGTCATGGACATGTTCCCGTACCCGTCGGGGGCGGGGCTGCACGTCGGCCACCCGCTGGGGTACATCGCCACCGACGTGGTCGGCCGGTTCCGCCGGATGCGCGGCGACAACGTGCTGCACGCTCTGGGGTTCGACGCCTTCGGGCTGCCCGCCGAGCAGCATGCCGTCGCTACCGGGCAGCACCCGCGGGCCAACACCGAGGCCAACATCGCGATCATGCAGCGTCAGCTGCGCCGCCTGGGCCTGGCGCACGACCCGCGACGGTCGTTCGCGACCATCGACGACAGCTACGTGCGCTGGACCCAGTGGATCTTCCTGCAGATCTTCAACGCCTGGTACGACCCGGACGCGGCCCGTCCGGACGGCGGCACCGGCCGGGCCCGGCCGATCACCGAGCTGGAGGCCGAGCTGGCCGACGGCACCCGCCCGGTGCCCGCCATCCCCGGTGTGACGGCGGGAGCAGCGTGGGCCGACCTGGACCGGGCCGCCCGGGCCCGGGTGCTGGACGCCCACCGGCTGGCCTACCTGGCCGACACGCCCGTCAACTGGGCCCCCGGTCTGGGCACGGTCCTGGCCAACGAAGAGGTCACCGCGGACGGACGGTCCGAGCGGGGCAACGTGCCGGTGTTCAAGAAGAACCTGCGGCAGTGGAACATGCGGATCACCGCCTACGCCGACCGGCTGGTCGAAGACCTGGACGCCATCGACTGGCCGGACAAGGTCAAGTCCATGCAGCGGCACTGGATCGGGCGGTCGACGGGTGCCACGGTCCGGTTCGACGTCGTCGGCGGGCCCGACCTGGACGTCTTCACCACCCGACCGGACACGCTGTTCGGAGCGACCTTCATGGTCGTCGCCCCGGAGCACCCCCTGCTGGACGAGGTGCCCGCGACCTGGCCCGACGGCACCCACAGCACCTGGACCGACGGGCACGACCACCCGTCGGCCGCGGTGGCCGCCTACCGGGCCTACGCCGCCGGGCGCACCGCGGTCGAGCGCCAGGCCGACGCCGGCCGCAAGACGGGCGTGTTCACCGGGCACCTGGCCGTCAACCCCGTCACCGGTGTCCCGCTGCCGGTCTTCACCGCCGACTACGTGCTCATGGGGTACGGCACCGGCGCGATCATGGCCGTCCCCGGCGGCGACGACCGCGACTACGAGTTCGCACGGACCTACGACCTGCCCGTCGTCTACACGGTCGCCGGGGAGGGTGACGGCGCCCGCACCAGCGACGGCACGATCATCAACTCGGCCCACGACACGCTGGACCTCAACGGGATGGACGTCCCGTCGGCCACCGAGGCGATGATCGCCTGGCTGGTCGAGCGCTCGGCCGGCGAGGCCACGGTGACGTTCCGGCTGCGGGACTGGCTGTTCAGCCGTCAGCGGTACTGGGGCGAACCCTTCCCCGTGGTGTACGACGCCGACGGCACGGCCCGGGCGATCCCCGAGGCCATGCTGCCCGTCACCCTGCCCGAGGTGCCGGACTACTCGCCGCGCCTGTTCGAGCCCGACGACGCCGCCTCCCAGCCGGAAGCGCCCCTGGGGCGCAACACCGACTGGGTCGACGTCACCCTGGACCTGGGTGACGGGCCCCAGCAGTACCGCCGCGACACCAACACCATGCCGAACTGGGCCGGCTCCTGCTGGTACTACCTGCGCTACATGGACCCCGGGTCGGACGACCAGCTGGTACCGGGCGACCTGGAACGGTACTGGATGGGCCCGGGGCACGGCGACCAGCCGGACGGATCGGTCGGCGGGGTCGACCTGTACGTCGGCGGGGTGGAGCACGCGGTGCTGCACCTGCTCTACGCCCGGTTCTGGCACAAGGTGCTGTACGACCTGGGGCACGTCTCCTCGGCCGAGCCGTTCTACCACCTGTTCAACCAGGGTTACATCCAGGCCTGCGCCTACACCGACGACCGGGGCGTGCATGTCCCGGCCGACGAGGTCGTCGCCTACCAGGACGACCCGACCGCGGCCGTGCCCGCCGACAGGGTCGCCGTCGACGACGCGACCTACACCTTCGCCTGGCGCGGCGAGACGGTGCAGCGCCAGTACGGGAAGATGGGCAAGTCGCTCAAGAACGCGGTGACCCCCGACGAGATGTACGCCGCCTACGGTGCCGACACGCTGCGCGTCTACGAGATGTCGATGGGGCCGCTGGACCTGTCCCGGCCGTGGGACACCCGGTCGGTCGTCGGCTCGCAGCGCTTCCTGCAGCGCTTGTGGCGCAACGTGGTGGACGAGACCACCGGTGCGGTCACCGTCACGGACGACGCCCCTGACGACGCGACGCTCACGGTGCTGCACCGCACCATCGCCGGGGTGACCGAAGACATGGAGGCGATGCGGGAGAACACCGCCATCGCCAAGCTCATCGTGCTGAACAACCACCTGACGACGCTCGACCGGGTGCCGCGCGCCGCCGCCGAAGCCCTGGTGCTCATGACCGCGCCGATCGCTCCGCACATCGCCGAGGAGCTGTGGGAACGCCTGGGGCACGACCGTTCGCTGCTCGACGCGCCCTTCCCGGTGGCCGACGAGGCCCGGCTGGTCGAGCAGACGGTGACCTGCGTGATCCAGGTGGCCGGCAAGGTCCGGTCCCGGGCTGAGGTCTCGGCGTCCGTCACCGACGACGAGCTGACCGCCCTGGCCCTGGCCGACCCGGCCGTGACGCGCACCCTGGCGGGACGTGACGTGCGCACCGTGATCGTGCGGGCACCGCGGCTGGTCAACGTGGTGCCTGCCTGACCTGGGGAGCTGACGTGCGCCGTCCTGCGTCGCCCGGCCCGGGCCGGGTCGCGGTGGTCACCGACTCCACCGCGACGCTGCCGCCTGCGCTGGCCCGGGCCGCGGGGGTCCGGGTGGTGTCGCTGGACGTCGTCGTCGGTGGACGGCGCACCCTGGACGGCGACCTCGACGGGGCCGACCTGCTGGCGGCCCTGGAGCGCGGTGAACGTCCGGTGACCTCCCAGCCGCCTCCCGCGGCCTTCGCAGCCGCCTACGAACGGGCCGCCGCCGAGGGTGCCAGCGCGATCGTCTCTGTGCACCTGTCCGGGGCGTTGTCCGGCACCGTCACGGCCGCCCGCACCGCGGCGGCGGGGGCAGCGGTCCCGGTGGTCGTCGTGGACTCCGGCACGGTCGCGATGGGGCTGGGGTTCGCGGCGCTGGCCGCGGCCCGTGCCGGGGCGGCGGAGGTGGTGCCGACCGTGCCGTGGTGGCGGCGGTGGCGCGGCGCGACGTCGACCAGGGCGGCCGACGAGACGCCGGCCCGCCCCGACGTCGCCGCGGTCGCCGCGACCGCACAGGCCGTGGCGTCGTCGTCGTCAGTCTGGTTCCTCGTCGACAGCCTCGACCACCTGCGCCGGGGCGGGCGGCTGTCGGGGACGTCAGCCCTGCTGGGCACCATCCTCCAGCTCCGTCCGCTGCTCACCGTGGCCGACGGGCGCATCACCGTGGCCGGGAAGGTGCGCACCCGCCGGGCCGCCCGGGCTCGGCTGGTCCAGCTGGCGGTCGAGTCGGTGCTGGCCCGGCCGCAGGCTCGGGTGGCGGTGCAGCACCTGGACAACCGTGCCGCGGCCGAGGAGCTGCTGGGGCAGGTCGTGGCTGCCACGGGCGACCGGGTGGTCGAGACGGTGGTCGCCGAGGCCGGGGCGGTGCTGGCGGCGCACGTCGGCCCGGGAGCTCTGGCCATCACGGTGGCCGACGCCGAGGTGCCAGGCGCGGTCGAGCCCGGCGGGACGCAACCCCAGCCCGAACGACGCGACCCGGTGCCTCCCCGGTCGGTCGTCCCGACGGACACCCCCAGGACCGCGACGCCGGCGACGCCGCCGCATGCCTGGTCGTTGCGCTGGTTCGCTGGTGGGCCTGAGGGCCAGGCGTCTGGCGGACCCGAACGGCGGGTGCCCGGCGGACCCGAACGGCGCATGCCCGGTGGACCGGACAAGCGGGTCTCCGGCAGAGCTGACGAACCGTCCCCAGCCCAGGCCGAGGACGGTCCGGCACCCGGCACGGCTGGTTGACCGGCGTGGAACGGTCGCGCCGCACGTAGCGTGCGGCCCATGGCCGTCCTACCGCCGCACCGACCGACCGGTACGCAGCGTCGGCTCGGCGTCGTCGGCGGCCTGCCAGGCGCCGGCCAGGGCGTCGGCACGGCTCAGGAGGCCGACAGCCGTGCGGCCCGGTCGGTGGCGGCGCTGCGGCGGGCCCGGACCGAGTACCTGGCCCTCCACGACCCTGCGCCCGACCCGCCGCCACCGCGACGCTGGGCAGTGTCCCGACGCGTCGGCCTGGCCGCTGCTGGCGTCGCGGCCCTGGTCGCCACCGCAGTCGGGCTGTGGGCCGGGACGTCGGCAGCGGGTGGTGGGTCGGCAGGACCAGTGGTGCTGACCACGCCGTCGCCGCCGGCGACGGCGACGGCGGAGGCGGCCGAGGTGGTGGTGCACGTCGTCGGTGCCGTCGGCGCGCCCGGCGTCGTCACCCTGCCTCGAGGGTCGCGGGTGGCCGACGCCATCGCAGCCGCTGGCGGTGCCGCTGAGGCCGACCTGTCCGGGGTCAACCTGGCCCGGCCTCTGGTCGACGGGGAACAGCTCTACGTGCCCCGACCGGGTGAGGTGGTGCCTGCCAGCGGGACCGTGGGTGCTCCGGCCGTGGTCGACGACGGTCTGGTCGACCTGAACCGCGCCACCGAGGCCGAGCTGGAGGAGCTGCCGGGCGTGGGACCGGTGCTGGCCGGACGGATCGCCGCCGCGCGTCCGTTCGCCTCGGTCGACGAGCTCGACCAGGTGTCAGGGATCGGCCCGGCGACCATGACTCGGCTGCGGGACCTGGTCAAGGTCTGATGCTGGCATGACGGACCAGCCGCCTGATCCTGTCGACCTACGCCTGCTCCCCTCGGCAGTGGTGGCCTGGGTCGGCGCGGTCGTCGTGGTGCTCGCACCCGTGCGCGGGACCGTCACCGCAGCCGGGTGCTGCCTGGCCGTCGCGACGGTGGCCGCCGGCCGACGGCGGCGCTGGTCGGGGTCGCTGGTCCTGGCTGCCGGAGTGATGGCCGCGGTGCTGCTGGCCGGTGCAGCCCAGCAGCAGGTGCGCTGGTCAGGCCGGTGGCCGCAGGCAGTGGCAGAGCGCTGGTCGGTCAGCGTCACCGGCACCACGACGACGGTCCCCGTTCCCTCGGGCTACGGCACCTGTCGCTACCTGCTCGACGTGTCGGTGCTGGACGCCCGAGGGGTCAGCGACGGAGCGGCCACCCCGCTCCTGGTGACGGGTGGCTGTCAGCGGCTGGCCCCGGGGACCACCGTGTCGGTCGCCGGGAGGCTCGGGGCTGTGCCCTCTGGTCGTGCAGTGGCCGCGCTGCGCACCGCCGGACCGGCGGCGCAGGTGGTGCGGGCGCCACCGGTCTGGTCGAGCACCGCCGACCAGGTCCGCGCCGCCGGGCAGCGACGGGCCGCAGCGCTGCCGGCGCCGTTGGACGCGTTGCTGCCCGGGATCGTCTGGGGTGACACCACCGGGCTGGACGAAGCGACCACCGAGCAGCTGCGTACCGCCGGCCTGACGCACCTGACAGCGGTGTCTGGTGCGCACTTCGCGATCGTCGTGACCCTGGTCCTGGCCCTGGGTGCTGCCCTGCGGCTGCGGCGGGCGGTGCGCGCGGCCGGCGCTGTCGTGGCCGGCGTGGCGCTCGTCGTCCTCGTCGGACCGCAACCGTCGGTGCTGCGTGCGGCGGTGATGGGGGCGGTCGGGGTGCTCGGCCTGACGGCTGGTCGCCGGTCGGCGGCACCGGCCGCGCTGGCGACGACGGTCGTGGTCCTGCTGCTGGTCGACCCGTGGCTGGCCACCGAGCTGGGCTTCCAGCTGTCGGTGGCTGCGACCGCCGGCATCGTCGGTCTGGCCGGCACCTGGGTGCGGCGCTGGTCGGCCTGGGTGCCGCGACCGCTGGCTCTGGCGCTGGCGGTGCCGTTGTCCGCCCAGCTGGCGGTGACCCCGGTGCTGCTGACCGTCGCGCCGCAGGTCTCGACCTACGCGGTGCTCGCCAACCTGGCGGTGGCCCCGGTGGTGGCGCCGGTGACGGTGCTCGGCCTGCTCGGGCTCGTCCTGTCGGTCTGGTGGTCAGCGGGGGCCCAGGTGCTGGTCTGGCTGGCCGCGGCGGGCTGCGCCTGGATCGTCCAGGTCGCCCGGGCAGCGGCTGCCGCACCAGGTGCGACCCTGGCCTGGCTGCCTGGTCCGGTCGGCTGGGCGGCAGGGACCGGCGCGGTGCTGGCGGTGGCGGTCCTGCTGGGGCGTGGTCCGCCCCACAGCCGGGGGTGGTCGCCGCGCCGGCCGAGCGCGGGCGACGAGGCGTAGCCGCCGTCGGTGGGCCGCCAACCTGATGTGCCGTGCGCCCCGGCACCGCTGGACGCATCTCGGGGGTCCCAGGTCTGGCAGGCTGGTCCCGTGGCCCCTCCGCGTCGTCCCAGTCGTCCCCGAGCCCGGGGCTGCACCTGGCGTGAGGCGGTGCCGGCCCCGGTGGTGCTGGTCACCGGTTCCGAAGAGCTGCTGGCCGAGCGGGCCGCCGACCGTGTGGCGGCTGCGGTCCGGCAGGTCGACCCGCAGGCCGAGGTGGTCCGGCTGGACGCCCAGGAGTACTCCCCGGGTGAGCTGACGGTGGCCACCAGCCCGTCGCTGTTCTCCGAGGCGAAGGTCGTGGTGCTGGCCGGGTTGGAGAAGGGCACCGACGCCGCGCTGGCCGACGCCCAGGCCTATCTCGGTGCGCCTGACACCGACGCCGTGGTCGTGCTGCGCCACGGTGGGGGACAGCGCGGCAAGCGGTTCCTCGACGCCGCGGCGGCGGCCGGCGTACCGACGGTGACCTGCGACCAGGTGCGGACCGACGCCGACAAGTGCGACTTCGTGGTCGCCGAGCTGCGCGACGCCGGGCGCCGGGCCGAGCCGCGGGCGGTGCGGGCCCTGGTCGACGCCGTCGGGGCTGATCTGCGCGAGCTGGCCTCGGCCTGCTCCCAGCTGGTGGCTGACACGGTCGGCCTGGTCACCGCTGACGTCGTCGACCGGTACTACGGCGGTCGCGTCGAGGCCACCGGTTTCCAGGTGGCCGACGCCGCGGTCGCCGGGGACGCAGGCCGAGCGGTGGCGCTGCTGCGGCACGCCCTGGCCACCGGTGTCGACCCGGTACCGCTGGTCGCCGCGCTGGCCCTGAAGCTGCGCACCCTGGCCAAGGTCTCCACGGCGCGTGGCCGTGGCGCGGGCGCCGCGCGCGAGCTGGGCCTGGCACCGTGGCAGGTCGACCGGGCGACCTCGGAGCTGCGGCACTGGACCCCGGAGGGCCTGGCCGTCGCCATCGCCGCGGTCGCCCAGGCCGATGCCGACGTCAAGGGCGAGAGCCGTGACCGGCGCTACGCGGTGGAGCGCGCCGTGCTGCGCGTGGCCCGGTCAGCCAGGCAGTAGCCGGCAGTGCCGCCGCTGGCCGCCGGGCACGGTGCGGGCATCGGGCCGAGCAGGTTCCCGGCCGGTCAGGTCGGCATGGTGGTGGCGGGGCCGAGAGCGTCACCCTGGAGCATGTCGAAGCCGGTGCGGACGCACATCTCGACCAGCTCGGTGGTCTCGACGCGTTCGGCGATGAGCGTCGCGCCGTGGCGACGACCGATCTCGACCAGCTGCAGACCGTCGGGCTTGATCAGGTCGCGGCAGTCGATCTTGACGAAGTCGGCGTGGGGGAGCATGGCCATCTGCTCGTCGGACGCAGTGAAGTCGTCGATGGCGACCCGGTAGCCGCGGGCACGCAGACGGCGCAGACCGAGCACCACCCCGGGGTCTCCGGGGACGGACTCGACGATCTCCAGCACCAGCCGACCCAGGTGCGCGGGCAGCGGTCGGTCGCGGACCAGGAACGACCGGGTCACGTTGACGAAGATCAGCGGCCCGTCGGCGTCGGCTGCCGACTCCTCGAAGACGGAGCGGAGCACCGAGGCCGACGCGACGTCCTGCCGCTCGGCACGCCACAGGTCGACCCCGGCAGGTCGACCGATGCGGCTGCGGTACAGGTACTCGTGGCCGACGAGCGCCCCCACCGTCGTCCAGATCGGCTGCCGGGCGATCGGAGGCCGCTGGGTCGGCACGTGCGAGAGGTGGGGGGCGGGAGGGTCGGACGGGAGCCCCGTCGGCTCCGTGGTCATCCGCGACGCCATCATTGCCGGATCCATGTCTTCCGCTTCACCCGCTCCCGGTCCGGAGGTCTACAGCCCGACAGGACGGGCCGCAGCGCGGTCCACCGTCGTCGCCCGTCCCAGGAGGTTGCCCTGGAACAAGGTGAACCCGAGGTCCTGGGCCAAGGCCAGCTGCTCGGGCCGTTCGACGAACTCCCCGACGAGGATCGCACCGTGGGATCGCGCGACGCGGACCACCGGCACGCCTTCGACGTCAAGGTCGCGCACGTCGATCTTGACGAAGTCGACCAGCGGCAGCAACCGGCGCTGCTCCGGTTGGTCAGAGAACGCAGGGAGCGCGAGCCGGAAACCCTGCGCGCGCAGGTCCTCGATCCCGTCGAGCACCCTGGCGTCGGGTGCCAAGGTGCTCGGCAGCTCGATGATGAGCCGGTCGGGGCGCGGCGGCAGCGGCAGCTCGTCGACGAGATACCCGCGCGGGCAGCGCACCATGACGGGCCGGCCGCCGGCCAGCGACTCGAGGTCGTCGCGTGCGAACGTGGCGCGCAGGACGTGCGCGGTGGCACGTTCGTGCACGTCAGAGGTCCAGGTCTGGGGGTCTGACGGGCTTTCGGAGCGGAACGACAGCTGGTAGGCGGCGATCGCACCCTCGGTGCGGAAGATGCCCTGCCGCGCCACCAGGACAGGGGCCGCGACGTGCTGGTTCCAGGCGTCGGCAAGGTGGGCAGGGATCGCTGCGTCGACCGCCGCAGCAAGAGACCCAAGCCTGAGATGGTCCACGCCCGTCACGACTCCATAACACCACAGTCCACCAGGGCGGACCACGGCCAGGCGGGTGGAATCTCGTCGGATGTCGGGACGAATGTCCCAGTGTGAGACCTCGGCGGCGCAGAAGTGTCGGTTTGGCGGCGCAGAGGTGTCGACACGCCCGACCTCGCGACACGCCGATCCCGGTGCACGCCTGAAGCGGCAACTCACCCAGATGTGGTCATACTGGCACTGACCGATGTCCGCTCGTGAGTAACAGGAGGCAGTTCTATGTCCCGTCGTGCGTCCAAGATCGTCGCCACCGCTGCGGCAGCGCTGCTGGCCGCTGGCCTGTCGGCTACAGTTCTGGCTGCTGATCCTTCGAACACCGCTGGTGGCGCCGTCGGCTGCTGCCGCTGGGTGTGGTGAGGCACTAGAGACGGGTTCGGCGTTACCCCGAGGCGTCGAACCGACCGAGGGCCGGTGCATCGCGCACCGGCCCTCGGTGTGCCAGGGGGCGCTCGACCGTGCGGTCGACCACTCGTTCGTGTGGCGCGGCGTTACTCGTCGTCGACGACGTCACCCCTCCTGGTGCCATGTGCCCCTCCACCACGTCCTCCGGACCGGCGCGACTGTGCTCCGGACCGGTGATCTGGGCGACGATCTGACCAAATAAGTCCCGATTTCGCCCACACCGTCCCGTCGTCACGGGTAAGATGACGCACCATGACGACTATTGGTGAGCGCGTCCGCGAGGCGCGGCAGGAGAAGGGCCTGACCCAGACCGACCTGGCGGGCGACAGTCTGTCGCCCAGCTACGTGTCGCTGATCGAGTCGGGCCGGCGCACCCCCACGGACAAGGCTTTGAACGTCATCGCCGGCCACCTGGGCACCACCCTGGAGTACCTCAAGTTCGGCGACGACGGCCCGAACGAGTCGCGCGTGCGGCTCGAGCTTGACTACGCCCGCCTGTCCCTGGCTGACGGCGACCCGGTCGCGGCCGAGCGGCGGATCGACGAGCTCGACCTCGGCGTGGTCACAGCGCAGCTACGGTACGAGGCGCTCTTCGTCAAGTCGCAGGCCCTGGAGATGTCTGGCGACATCGAGAGCTCGATCGGCGTCCTGGAGCCGTTGTACGCCGATCGCGAGGCGATCGGCGACTATCTCGAGCTGGCCAAGGTCGCGACCACCCTGGTGGTCTCCTACCTGGAGTCTGGTGACCTGATCCGCCCGGTCGACGTCGGCGAGCGGGCGCTGGCGGCGCTGGAGAGCGCCGGCCTGGCCGGTTCTGACGAGCACCTGCGGCTGGGTTCGGCACTGCTGTGGTCGTACGTGGAGCGCGGTGACCTGCTCTACGCCACGCAGCAGGCCTCCGAGCTGATCCGGGTGGCCGAAGAGCTCGGCTCCCCGCGCGGCCGGGGCTCTGTGTACTGGAACGCGGCCGTGGTCGTCGGCGAGCGTCGTGACTACGACCGGGCCAAGCAGCACACCCAGCGTGCCCTGGCACTCATGGGCGAGGGCGACGCCGACCGCGACGTGTCCCGGCTGCGGGTGCACTACGCCTGG
>JAVBSR010000085.1:0-11830 GCA_031556715.1 Cellulomonas sp. | reverse complement strand
TCTTCGCCAAGGAGAAGTACGAGCTGACCGTCGAGGTCCCGCCCGCCACCCGCCCGCCGGTGCGTCCGCTGCGCTCGCACCGCCCGCCGCCGCCCGCGTCGTCGTTGGACGACCTGCTGGCCGCCGCCGACGCCGCCGACGCCGGGCCGGCGGCGGCCGGTCTGGCGGCCCGGTCGGTGCCGCAGCCCGCACCCAGCCCGGACCAGGCCCGGGAAGAGATCGTCGCCGAGCCGCGGGCCGCCGCCAAGGCGGCCACTCCCCGGGCGGCGACCGGGGGCACCCAGTTCGCCACGGTGCTGGACCAGGTCCGGGCGCTGGCCGACCGGGACCTGCCGCCCGAGGCGCTGACAGCCGCCGCACCGCCGGACACGGTCCCGTCGGTCGACACCGACGACGAGGTGGCCGACGCCCCGGCGCAGACCCCTGCCGAGGTGCTGTCAGACCTGCCCGACGAACCGGTCGGCGCGGTCTACGGGCCTGTCCGAACCACCTCGACTGCGACCCCGGTCCCCGCCGAACCGCCGCCCCCGGTGCCTGCCCCGCCGGCACCGGTCGAGTCGCCGGTCGGTGCCGAGCTGCGCGCCGCCCTGGTCCAGCTGGGCGTGCCCGCCGAGCTGTTGGGCTCGACCCCGCTGACCTTGACCTCGGTGCTCGACCAGATCCCGTCGGCACCGCCGGTCCCGCGCGGCGCCGGGGAGGTTCTGGCCCTGGTCGGCGCCGCCTCCGACCTGTCGGTGCTGGAACCGCTGCTGGTGGAGCGGATGCGCCTGGCCCCGTCAGACGTCGTGCAGGTCGGCGGTGGGCTGCGGTTCGACCTGTCAGCCTCCGGCCCGGACCGTCCCACCCGGGTCTCGTCGGCGGCGTCGCTGTCGGCCTGGCGCTCGCGGGCCCCGATGGCCCGGCACCCCTGGCTGGTGCTCATCCCCGCCGACGGGGACGCCGACGCCCGCACCGAGGCCGCCGGGATGGCCTTCGCCGCCCGGCCCACCCAGCTGTGGGCGGTCGTCGACGCGCGCACCAAACCCGGCGACGCTGCCCGCTGGCTGGACCAGGTCGGCGCCGAACGACCGGTGGACGGCCTGGCGGTGCGGGCCCTGGCCGACACCTCCGCCCCCGGGACCGTCCTGGGCCTGGGCCGTCCGGTGGCCTGGCTGGACGGCCTGCCCACCTCCAGGGTGGTCTGGGCCGCCGCCCTGGGTCAGCCTCTCGACGCCGCCCTAGGGCAGTAGCCGGCCGGGGCGGTCGCGCCGTCGGGTGCGGTCAGCCGACCAGGAGACCGGTCCAGTGGTCGACCCCGGAACGGTAGAGGGCCTCCAGGTCGTTGCCGTGCCCGAGGTGGCCCCACAGCTCGGCGCTGATCGAGCCGAACATCCACGCGGCGGCGGCCATACCGACCGTGCGGCCCCAGTCAGGGGCGTCAGGGGCCACAGCCGTCGCCCCGGGCAGGGCGTCGGCCGGGACCGTGAAAGCCCCGGGAGGCGGCGTGGCGGCCGGGGCGTCGTCGTACACGCCGGCCAGCAGCCGGAAGAAGCGCGTGGCCGGTTCCGTCGTGGCCGGCGGTGCAGCGTACCCGGGCACGGGCTGCCCGAACAGCAGGCCCCAGGAGTACGGGTGGTCCAGGGCCCAGCGCCGCTCGGTGAGGAACAGGGCCTCGATCCGACCGCGCAGGTCGTCGCGCGGCACGGCAGCCTCGGCAGCGCTCAGCGCGTCGGCCAGGGCCTGGTACTCGCGCAGCAGCAGGGCCGTGAGGACGTCGTCGCGGGTGGCGAAGTACCGGTGCACCGCCGACGAGGCCATCCCCAGCTCGCGGGCGACGGCCCGCAGCGAGATGTGCGTCGCACCCCCGGCGGCCAGCTGGCGGTGCGCGGCGTCGAGGATCTCGGCGGTGACCTCGGCGTGCACCCGTTCACGCGGGGTGGGGCGGCGGTCCGGTGCGGGCACGGTCTCATCGTGGCACGGGACCGGGCGAGGCGGGGCAGGTCGACCGCGGGGCGTCCTGGCGTCCATCGACGACCGGCCTGGTACGCCGCGCGTCGCGGAGTGCCGGTCTACAGGGCGGGTTCGTAGATGGTGACGGTGCCGTGCCTGGCCTGGTCGGTGTAGGCGGCCATCTGAGGGAGCAGGCGCCGGAAGTGCTCGCTGGCGATGTGGGCGGAGAAGGCGGCCTGGTCGGCCCACTCCTCGATCATCGTCAGGTGCTGCGGGTCGGCCTTGTCGCGGAACAGGTCGTAGGCCATGCAGCCGGCGTCGTGGGCCCGTGTCAGCGTCCGCATCTCGGTGGCGGCGGCGAGGAACTCGTCCATGGCCTCGGGGCGGACGTAGGCGTCGGCGATGACTCTGACACTCATGGTGTACCTCTCGCGTCGTGCCCCGGGGCGGGTCAACGTCTCGCCCCTAGTGTATCGCCGCTGGTCGTGGTGGTGTGGCGGGATGGTGTCGTTCGGGGGGTCTGCGCCTCACGAGGCTGCCGAGACTCCCGAAGGGACGGAAGGGTTATAGTGTGAGCACCGCTCTGCAATGTGAGCGGCGATCTACACAGTTCGTGGTGATGCCTCCGCGACGGAAGGACCAGCGATGTCCCGTCAGAACGTGCTCGTCGTCCTCGGCCACCCCGACGGTCTGAGCTACTGCGCGGCCCTGGCCGACCTCTACGCCGCCGGGCTGGACGCCGACCGCTACGACGTGGAGGTGCTGCGCCTGGGTGAGCTCGACTTCGACCCGGTGCTGCGGTTCGGCTACCGGCAGCGGATGCCCGCCGACCCGGTGATCGACCGGTCCCAGGAGCTGGTGACGTGGGCCGACCACCTGGTCCTGGTGTTCCCGGTCTGGTGGTCGCAGATGCCCAGCCTGCTCAAGGGCTGGGTCGACCGGGTCTTCGTCGCCGGTTTCGCCTACTCGATGAACGGCCTGCGCGCCGACAAGAAGCTGCGCGGCCGTACCGCCACCCTCATCGCCACGGCCCAGGCGCCGACGCTGTTCGCCGGTTCCACCCCGCGCCTGGTCCGACGTCACGTCCTGGGCCTGTGCGGGATCAAGACCACCCAGGTCCTCACCCACGGCTGGATGACCACCTCCCGCGACACCCCGGAACGTCGCGAGCGCTTCTTCTCCACGGTCGGCCGGGCCGCCGCCCGCCTCGACGTGCCTGCCCGCCCGTCCGACCGGGTCGACCAGCCCGCGGTCTGACCAGACCTGGCCCAGACGCCGGAGATGTGCGCCGACATACGTCGCAAAGGCATGCGCTGGGGTGGTGGCCGGCATGTGGAGGCACCGGTGAACTAGTCCGTCGAAAGATGCGTGCCTTGCCCCGCTGCCGTGTCAACGTTTCAAGCGCCCCGCTTGCTGAGTTGTTGGGGGGCACCCTTTCGCTACGTGGTGTCTGTCGACGGGCCCGGATGATCAGCAAGATCATTACTATGAATCCAGATTAATCCAAAATGCTGGGCGAACTCCGGCATGGCCTCCTGCCCACATTCCATAATAGTTCGGATCAGGAGTTGCGAGTGATGAGGGAAGCACTGGTAGCGCCAGGTACGGAAAATCTCCGGGCGAGCGCATCCACCAGAAACTTGAAAGGCCGCCGCCCGCGCTAGAGTCGACATCGACCCGCCCGAACTGGTAGACGGCATCCTGGCCAAGGATTTCTTCATAACTCAGCAGGTGGACTGTTTCGGTCGTAGGATCGTTTGCGTTGGCCTTGGTCCTACTGTCTTCGGTTGTCCTGTACAGCCAGACTCTTTCTGGTGGATCGACCCAGCGCGTCTCCGTCTGCACTGACACTGCGACGATGCTATTCGCCACATCTTTGGGAAGCTGCTGGACAAAGTCCCGTCTTAACCATTGTCGCAGGCTTGACTCGCTCCACAACACCCCAGGGAACTCTCCGAGGTCAGACTTTAGCCATTGATGGTAATTGGGAACATCGCTGTTGCCGTCTTTGTCGAGATTTCCCGTGTAGGGTCGGATGGCGACAAGTCCTTCGCAGATAAGCAAGGCCCGGCGTGGCAGAGGCGGCTGTTCGGGTCGGACATCAAGCACCCACCACCACCAGTCGCCGAGTATGATGACTCGTAGATCATGCCCAGTCCACTCGTGATCGAACCCGCCGTTGTCGATACCTTGGATCCAGCGCTGTACTTCGGGGAGGGTGAGGTCGGAGCGGGCCCGCCATTCGCGAGTCCAGCGACTGTGGTGGCGAACGGTGGATTGGTGGGTCTGACCCCACATGGTGAGGTAGAGGCTCAGACGGGTTTCATCTGTGAGACTGCTCCCGACCTTTCGTGCAGCGGCCAAGACTGTCGTTCTGTCCAGCTCAACCAGCGCCTCGGACGGCGGCTGGTCCTCATCGGGGTGATGTGGGCCGAGAAAGAGGTGGCGCGTTCGCACCTGCGCGTCTGATCGGCCGCTCAACCATTCGAAGGCAGCCGGGCAGAATGCCTGGACAGCTGACAGCACGGCGACAATAAGTGGCTGGTACAGACCCCACAAGCCGGTCTCCTCGAAGGCGCGGCTGGCAAGTTGATGATTGACCGTAAACACGTTGATGAGGCGTTTGGCTTCCCGTAGCGACGTCGAGCGAGCGGCGAGCGTATCGGTCAGTAACTCGGAAACCGAACGAATCTGCACCTCATCCAGTGAAGCTTTTCCGGTCGCCACAGGCGCTAGGAATTTCTGGCGCAGCGACCGTTCCACGTATCTGCGGTACTGGTCTTTTTCGAGCATCGGAACGTAAAATGGATACTGGATGATCTTGGCGAGACGGTCTTCGTCTCGCACGGCTTGGTTGTGTCCGGCCCTCAGCCTGGCCGAGTTGACGCCGATGACGAAGACGCATTGCTCTTGGTCCAGGTATGTCTTGATATCGTCCAGCAACCGCTGGGCGACAGTATCGTCGCAACGATCTAGATCGTCAACGAAAAATATCACGCGGTGTCGCGTGTTGCGCCTTGCGAGCAAGCGGACGATCTCGGTGAACGCCTCCTTCTTTCGCACCTGGTCCTCTTGGACGTCGAACAGGTCTCGGTTGACCTGCTCAATCGATCGGTGCAGAGCAGTCAGCGGAGCTCCCACGGCCGCGAGGCGAGGCGCCATCCGTTCGAGGGTATCGCCCGCCGTGCTGACGGCATTGCGCAAGATTGCGAACCACTTCTTCATCCGCCATCGGTTGAGGCGTGACGGGCGTAGCATCCGGCGGGCCTCCTGCAGCATGCCAACGGCCGGGTCGACGTCGTGCTGATGCTCCCAGGCACTGAACCATACAGTGCCCCGGAAGTGCCGCTCTCGGCGGCCGGCCCATGCATGTGGCGGGGGCGCTTGGAAATACCCCGGTTGCGCCTGGCCGACCTGGTCGCACCAGCCGGCCTCCAGGCGATGGCGGACTTGACGCATGATCGACGACTTGCCGGACCCCCAGCCGCCGTAGATGCCTATGGTCCCGAGCGGCTGTTCCTGGGTGACGATCTGGTAGATCCGGTCGACCAGCGCGGCGCGGTCGAAGTCGTCCTCTAGCGTCGGTTGGTCGGATTCCAGCGGTGCGTACCGCCCGGTGCCGTGAGATGCGGCAGCGGTCGGGGCCAGTGCGTCGGTAGCGACGACCGCGGAGCGAGCGGAAGCTGCGGAAGCAAGGTCTACCAGGATCTGGTCATGGTGCTGGTCGGCACAGGTCGCGGAGCTGTGGTCTTCCGGCTCGTGCTCTTCGACGGTCGCAGGGTTGGTCACACCATGCCTCCCACACCAGTAACAGTGCTGATGGCGTTCAGCCTAGTGGGGGTGGCATGCGACGCGCTGTCCCCTGACCATCGACGGGAATCACGACGCCAGGGCTGTGGTGAACGCGGCCAGGACCGAGGTGGTGAACAGGACGAAACGGACCTCGGTGACGGCCGGGCCCTGCCAGCCGCGCACAGCGTCGACGGCGGTGCGGGCCACGACGTCGACGTCCCAGCCGTAGACGCCGGCGCTGATCGCGGGGAAAGCCACCGATGCGGCCCCCAGGTCGGCGGCGACGTCCAGGCTGGTGGTGAAGCACGACGCGAGGACGGCCGGGTCGCGCTGGCCGCGGTTCCAGTCGGGGCCGACGGTGTGGATCACCCAGCGGGCGGGCAGGTCGAACCCGTCAGTGGCGACGGCTCGGCCGGGCGGCAGACCGTCGGGCAGCTCGGTGCGTCGCAGGCGACGGCACGCCTCGAGCAGCCTGGGCCCGGCCGCCGTGTGGATCGCCCCGTCCACCCCGCCTCCGCCGAGCAAGGTCGAGTTGGCCGCGTTGACGATCGCGTCGACCGCGACGCCCGTCAGGTCTCCCCGTTCGGCGGTGATCCGCATGTCCTCATCCTAGGCATCGGTCCACCGGGGTCGGCGGCGACGACAGGCGCGTCGAGCAGGGCGCGGGCGGTCGAGATGGGGGCGGTCGAGATGGGGCCGGCCGGGCGGACGTGACCTGCCCGGCCGTTCCTACGGCGCGACGTCGATGCGCAGGCGCCGGCCGGGCTCGCCCAGGACGCACACGCCCATCTGCGTCAGGTCGACGGACAGGGTGACGGCCTCGTGGTCGCGGACCTCGGCCCAGGCGTGCCGCATCGAGTCCGACCAGTCGGTGTCGTCGAGCACGACGACACCGTGCGGCATCGCGGCGGTGATCTGCCTGAAGTAGTCGAGCGTCGCGGTCCCGTCGTGATGGCCGTCCACGAAGACCAGATCGGGTGGGCCGCTGTCGAGCACCCCGGCCAGGGTGTCGGCGAACCGGCCCTGGACCACGTCGGTGATGCTGCCCAGGCCGAGCCCGTCGAGGGTCTGGCGGGTCACGGCGGCCAGGCTCTCACCACCCTCGAGGGTGGTGAGGTGCCCACCGTCCCGGTTGAGGGTCAGGGCGGCAGCCTGGTAGGCGGCGGAGATGCCGACAGCGGCACCCATCTCGACGCACCTGACCGGTCGCGTCTCGCGCACCAGGCGCATCAACAGCTCCGACCATCGGCGGTCCTTGGACGCGGTCTTCGTCAGCTGCGCCAACGGTTGGCTGCCCGGTCGACCCGCCGCGACCTCCTCGGCCGTCAGGGTCGTGTCGGGCAGACCGGCGCCGAAGTCTCGGTAGCGGACCACCTGCGACGAGCCGAGCAGGTCGGCCCGTCGCTCTTCGATCCGACGGGCCCACCGCCGCTCGTCGGGCGACATGGCCGACGACGACACCGCGGTGAGAACACCCCGCGCCAGCGGCGGCAGCGACCGAGGGGCCTGGCGGCGGTGCATCCGCACGACATGTCGTGCCACCCGCCTGGGGTGATAACGCCCCAGGGCGGGACGGTCGGGAATCGTCACGGTGCTCCTCGGTCTCGGCTCCCCAGTGTGCACCGGCCCGGTGGGCCCAGCCAGGGATGGCCGTCACGACCAGGCGCGTGGGGTTCGGCCGCCTAGCCCTGACCTGGCGCGGGCGGGTCCAGGTCGAGGGCGGCGCGCAGGTCGGCAGCCACGGCGTCGAGGTGGGTGCGGGCCGCTGTGCGGATGGCGGTCAGGGCGTCGTACGTCGCGTCAGGGGGGACGGGGTGGACGACCTCGAGGTAGCACTTGAGCCTGGGTTCGGTGCCGGAGGGGCGCACGACGACACGGGTGCTGTCGGCGCAACCCAGCCGGACGCCGTCGGTCGGGGGAAGGTCCTCGGACCCGCGAGCCAGGTCGGTGCAGGTCACGACCGGTGACCCGGCCAGCGTCGCCGGCGGCGCCGCCCGCAGTCGGGTCATCAGCGCACCGGCGACGGCAGGTCCGGTCAGCCAGGCGGTGACCTGGTCGGTCAGGTACAGGCCGTGGGTGCGGGCCAGGTCGTCCAGGGCGTCGAGCAGGGTGCGTCCGGCGGCCTTGAGCCCGGCGGCCAGCGCGGCGACGTGCAGCGCCGTGGTGATCCCGTCCTTGTCGCGCACCATGTCGGGTGCGACGCAGCAGCCCAGCGCCTCCTCGTAGCCGAACACCAGCCCCGGGGTGCGGGCGATCCACTTGAACCCCGTCAACGTCGGGGCGAAGTGCAGGTGGTTCGCCGTCGCGATCTGCTCCAGCAGGCGCGACGAGACGACCGAGCAGGCCAGGGTCGCCCCGTCGTCGGCCCGGGCGGCGGCTTCGGCGCCGAGCAGCGCACCGGTCTCGTCGCCGTGCAGCCGGCGCCAGCCCCCGGTGCGCGGGTCGGGTACGGCCACCGCGCACCGGTCGGCGTCGGGATCCAGCGCCAGGACCAGGTCGGCGTCGACCCGGCTGGCCAGGGCGAACGCCAGGTCCAGGGCCCCAGGCTCCTCAGGGTTGGGGAAGGCGACGGTCGGGAAGTCCGGGTCGGGCTGGGCCTGCTCGGCGACCAGGTGCAGGTCGGTGAACCCCGCGGCCCGTAGGACCCGGGCCGCGGTAACGGCCCCCACGCCGTGCATCGCGGTGAGCACGGCACGCAGGCCGGTGGCGCGGTCGTCCGCCGGATGGTCGGTGGCGGGGTTCAGGCTGCGCAGGGCCGCCGCCTCGTAGGCCTGGACGATCTCGGGCCCGAGGACGGTCCAGCCCGCCTCGGCCCGGGGTACCGACGCCACGGACCGGACCTGGGCGGTGGCGTGGGCGACGGCCTCGTCGAGCGGCGGGGCGACCTGGACGCCACGGTCGTCGGCGGTGGTCACCCGCCCGCCCAGGTACACCTTGTAGCCGTTGTCGGAGGCCGGGTTGTGCGACGCGGTGACCCTGCCGCCCGCGTCGGCGTCCAGGTGGCGGACGGCGAACGCCAGCACCGGGGTGGGCAGCGGGCCCGGCAGCACGAAGGTCCGCACCCCGGCGGCGGTCAGCACCGCCGCCGTGTCGAGGGCGAAGGTGTGCGACCGGTGCCGGGCGTCGTAGCCGACGACGACCCGCGGCGGCGCCTGCTCCTCCAGCTCTCCGTCCAGGTAGGCGGCCAGACCGGCAGCGGTGCGGATCACCACGGCCCGGTTCATCCGGGCCGGACCGCCGCCCAGCGCTCCCCGCAGGCCGGCCGTGCCGAAGCCCAGCGGTCCGGCGAAACGGTCGGCCAGCTCGGCGCGGGCGTCGTCGTCACCGTCGCGCCAGGCCGCCAGGAGCCCGGACAGCTCCCGGGCGGTGGCCGGGTCCGGGTCGTCGGCGATCCAGGCAGTCACCTGCGCGGCCAGATCTGGTGTCACCTCACTAAACTAACCCGTGGGCGCCGGCACCGGTCACCCGCATACCGTTTGGTCGGAATCTGCCCGGCCGGTCGGGTTCTGACCCGCAGTCCGGCATTTCATGCACCATCTGCCCCGCCACGGAATGTGCCACTGCTGCCGACTGCGCCGTTCGAGGAGGACACCGGCATGGACATCCCTCACCTCCCCGCCATGACATTCGACCCGTGGGAGACGACCGATGTCGACACCGTCGCCGCGCAGGTGTCTGCACAGGTCGGCAGCGGCCGGTCGTTGGTCCTCGTCGACGGCCAGGCCGGTTCTGGCAAGTCGACGTTCGCGCGGAACCTGGCCGGGCGCATCGACGGATCCGCCTACGTCGCCGTGGACGACATCACCTGGTGGCTGCACTGGATCCACTGGGTGCCGCAGGCGCTGGACGGCGTCGTCAGGCCGTGGCTCGCCGGGCACGACGTCGACTTCCGTCCGCCCGGCTGGATACTGAAAGACCGCCCCGGCTCGGTCACCGCCACCGGGACCGGTCCGCTGATCCTCGAAGGGGTCTGCGCCGTCCGTCACGAGCTGGTGCCGTTCGCGTCGTTCCTGGTCTGGGTGCACGCCGACCCCGACCTGGCGGACGAGCGGCTTGTGGCGCGCGACATCGGGCTCGGCGTCGACGGCGGGACGCGGGAGTCGATCACCCGGTTCCACGCCGAGGTGCAGGCCGACTGTGTGCCGTTCTGGCTCGACGAACGCCCGTGGCGCTCCGCCGACCTGGTGGTCGACGGCATCGAGTCGTCCCGTGACGGTTCACGGCTGCTGGTGCACCGGCCGTGAGACTGTCGCCCCGCCGCCCGTGCGGCACCATCGTCGAACAGCCGACGGCGGCGGCGCGCAGCACAGCGAGGTCGGCCGTGGCGCCCGGCTCAGGGGATGATCAGCGGTGCGCCCTCGGCGTCGAGCAGCACGGTCAGACCGCCGGCATACCCTTCCCAGTGGAAGAGGTAGCACACCCCGGTCTCCCGGTCGCGCAGCACCCGCGAGGCGACGAATTCCGACTTGTCTTCGTGGACGACCTCGAAACGGACGTTCTTGTTCTTGCCCATGAGATTGCCGTCGCTTTCTGGATCAGTCGTCGGACTCGGCGTGGTGCAGCATCCGTGCGACCTCGGCGATGGTGCCCGACAGGGACGGGTAGACGGTCGACGCCTCGGCCAGGTGGTCGACGGTCAGGCCATGGGCCACAGCCAACGACAACGGGTAGATGTACTCACCGGCCCGGGGGGCGACGACGACGGCGCCGAGGACCGTGCCGGACGTGGTGTGCGTGAAGATCTTCACGAACCCCTCGTGGATGCCGAGCATCTTGGCCCGCGGGTTGCGCGCCAGCGACAGCCTGGACACCGAGTACGACCGGCCGCGGGCGTACAGCTCGTCCTCGGACTGCCCGACCGCGGCGATCTCCGGTGCGGTGAACACGTTGGTCGCCACCGCGGCGAGGGCCAGCGGACGCACGGCGTCGCCCAGGGCGTGCGACATGGCGATGCGGCCCTGCTGCGCTGACACCGACGCCAGCGGCAGCACCCCGGTGCAGTCCCCGGCGGCGTACACCCCGGCCACGGAGGTGCGCGAGACCCGGTCGACCTCGATGTGCCCCGACTCGGTCAGCTTCACCCCCGCCTCGGCCAGGCCAAGACCGCTGGTGGTGGGAACCGATCCGACCGCGATGAGGGCGTGGGTGCCCTCGACCGTCCGGCCGCCGTCCAGCTCGACCACCACCCCGTCGGCGGTGCGCCGGGCGGCCTCCGCCCGGGAGTTGCCCAGCACCGTCATGCCCCGTTCGGTGAAGACCCGCTCGATGAGCGCCGCCGCGTCGGGGTCCTGGTTGGGGAGCACCTGGTTGCGGCTGGACACCAGCACGACGTCCACGCCCAGCGCCGAGTAGGCCCCGGCGAACTCTGCCCCGGTGACCCCGGAACCGACGACGACCAGGCGACCGGGCATCTCGGTGAGCCCGTACAGCTGGGTCCAGCTGAGGATCCGTTCGCCGTCCGGCACGGCCGTGGGCAGCACCCGGGGTGTGGCGCCGGTGGCGATGAGCACGATGTCGGCGTCGATCAGCCGTTCGTCGCCGCCGTCGTTGGGCTGCACGGCGACCTGCCGCGGGCCGACCGAGGAGTACCCGGCCGAGCCGACGAGCCGCCCGGTGCCCGCGATGATCTCGACACCCTCGCGCCGCACCCGGCGCTCGATGTCGTGCGACTGGGCGGTGGCCAGCCCTTGGAGCCGGGCGTTCACCGCGCACATGTCGACCAGACGGTGCGCGTCGCTCAGCTCTTCGGGCATGCGGATGCCCAGGTCAGGGCCTCGGGCGACGATCGTCATCCACTCTGCCGTGGCGATCAGCGACTTGCTGGGCACGACGTCGGTGAGCACCGCCGCCCCTCCGAGCCCCGCCTTGTCGACCAGGACCACCTGGGCCCCTTGCCGCCGGGCGACCAGGGCCGCCTCGTAGCCGCCGGGTCCGCCGCCGATGATGACCACCTGTCGCGTTGTCATGGGACTATCATCCCAGATCGCCCCGACTCGGGCGCCAGTGTCCGGCTGATGTTTCCGACGACGTCCAGAACAGGGTGCGGCGCGCCCGCCCGCGCCGGCGCGGTGCTGGCACGATGCCGGGCCCGACGGGGCGTCGGGCCCGG
>JAVBSR010000072.1:0-18994 GCA_031556715.1 Cellulomonas sp. | reverse complement strand
CACGATGCCGACCTGCTCGCCGGCAGGGCCGACGAGTCGGACCTCGGCGACGCGGATCCGATCGTTGATGCGGGGCTCGCTGATGTGCTGCTCCTTGGGGTCGTCGGTGGCCCTCTGGGACGAAGAAGGCCTCCGTCCCAGGCACAGGACGAAGGCCTCATGGGTCCACCGGATCACCGGTACCGGCCGCGGCTGCCAGGCCACGACCGTGGACTCGACCCGGGCCCTGTCACCGCGGGGTGTGGAACCTCGAGGCGGTCGGGAACGGGTGGGAGAGATCTCCGCTTGTGCACCTGCGCAGCGCGCAGGTCGGTCAGCCGCCGATGGTACCAGAGCCGCAGCGGCACCTCCCACTCGACGGACTGTCTGGCAGGATGCTCGGATGACCAGTGCACCGAACGGCGACGACGTCGCCAACGCTACCCGGGACATCGCCGACGTCGCGGCAGTCGAGATCATCACCACCGCCGCGGTGCACCTCATGAGCGCGGCGGCGGTCAAGTGCGGGCTGGCCGAGGACGGTCCCGACGGGCGCGGCGCCGACCTGCGCGACCTCGACGAGGCCCGCAAGCTCATCACCGCGCTGGCCGGACTGGTCGTCACCGCCGCCCCAGACCTGGGCAACGAGCACGCCCGGTCCCTGCGCGACGGGCTGCGCAGCCTCCAGCTGGCCTTCCGCGAGGCCTCCGCCTACCCCGACGCCCCCGGCGAAGGCCCCGGCGAGCGGCTGACCGGCCCCGTGTCCTGAGCTCCCGTGTCCTGGGCTCCAGCGTCCTGAGGTCGCGAGTCGTCAGCCCCCTGGTCCACCTGGTCGCCGGGCTCCTCCGGGCGGTCCTCCGTACCGGAGGCCAGCGGCCCGGCGGTCGCCTGCCGGAGCCGGGTCGACGGCGACGCCGGCGGGCGTCCTCCAGGCGCAGCGCGTCGAGCACCTCGCCGCACCAGGGCGCCGAGCCCGGGGCCCACGACGACCAGGCCCAGCACCACCATCCCGATCACCGCCGCCGCGACGAATCCCCACCGTCCGCCGTGGTCGTCGATGACCCACCCCACGACCGGGGCGCCCAGGGCGCTGCCGACGGTCATCGCCGCCCCCGACCAGCCCATCACCTCACCGCGCCGGTGCACCGGCGCCAGCTCTGTCAGACGGCACATCACCGCGGCCAGGGTCGGTGCGCTCGGCAGGCCGGAGACGACGAGCGCGACAGCCAGGCCGACCGGCACCGGTGCGACCGCCACCGGGGCGAGGAGCAGCACGAACGCCAGCATCAGCAGCAACGGTGACAGCTGTCGGCTGAGGCTGGCGTACCACAGGCCGCCGACCAGGGACCCGGCCGACCAGCACGCCACGACCCAGCCCACGTCACCAGGCCGGCCGACCTCGTTGAGCACGGCGACGATCGACACCTCCACACCGACGAACAGCACGGCCATCGCCACGCACAGACCCAGCATCGACACCAGCCCGTGGCGGGCCGGCACCGGCGCGACCGGCTCGACGGACACCTCCACGTCCCGGGCGCCGTGCGTCGGCGGGTTCATGACCATGAGGCTGATCCCGGCCGCCAGCGCCGCACCCCCGAGGGTGACCAGCGCCGCGTCGGTCGAGACCCCCGTGGCGAGCAGCACCGCCAGCAGCGGGCCGACCATCCAGGTCAGCTCGTTGGCGACCGCGTCCAGGGCGAACGCCGTCTCCCGCCGGTCGTCGGGCACGAGCACCGCCAACGACTGCCGGGTGACCGAGTACGCCGGCACCAGCAGCAGCCCGCCGACGAACGCGACCGCCACCAGCGTGGAGAACCCCAGCCACGGCGCGACCAGCCAGGCACCCGCACCGACCAGCGACGGCACCAGCGCCCGGCGCAGCCCCTGGCGGTCGACGGTCCGTCCGCGCCACGGGGCCCCCAGCCCGAGCCCGACGGTGAAGGCAGCGGTGACCAGGCCCGCCTCGGCGTAGCCCCGGTCCAGGGTGCGCACAGCGTGCAGGGTGAGGACGAGACCGCACATGGCCTGCGGCATCCGGGCGAAGAAGCCCAGCACGACCAGCGGAGCCACCCCGGGTTCACGCAGCACCTCGAAGCGGGACCACGACACAGCCCCATCCTTGCACCGTCGGGACCGACCACGGCCGGGGGTGCTCACATCCACGCGACACGGTGTCTCATCCGACCGTCGGAGTCCATATGCTGGTACGTGACAGCAGGATCCGAGGAGGACACCATGGAGATGCGCAACTTCGACCCGGCCCAGTTCACCGACGCGGTGCGGGACGTCGTCTCGATCCGCCGCGTGTACGGCGAGGCCTACCAGAGGGGCGAGACCCTGGTGATCCCTGTCGCCAAGGTGCTCGGCGGTTCCGGCCTCGGCGTCGGCGGCGGCTCGGACAAGGACGGGGCCGACGGCGGGGGCGGCGGCGGGTGCTTCGCCACGCGGGTGCGGGCGACGGGCGTGTTCGTCGTCGACGACGACGGCGTGCACTGGCGTCCCGCGTTCGACCTGAACCGTGCGGTGCTGGTCGGCCAGCTCGTGCTCGGCACGGTCGTCGTCACGGCGCTCGGCGGCCTGGGGCTGCGCAAGGCCATGGACGGCTTCAGCGTGCGTCGGATGCTGTGGCGCCGCTGACACTGCCGTCACCGACCTGCTCGCCCCGCGCAGCACCCGGCGGGGCGAGCACGGCCCGGGTCGGCACGGGTCGCCTGGGTGTCGGCCCGGTGACCTCGCGGTCTGTCAGCGACCTGCGACGTCCAGGGCTTCGGTCAGCGTGAACGCCTCGGCGTAGAGCGCCTTGCCGACGATCGCGCCCTCGACCCCGAGCGGCACCAGCTCGCGCAGCGCCCGCAGGTCGTCCAGGGTGGACACCCCGCCGGAGGCGACGACGGCCGCACCGGTGCGGGCGCACACCTCGCGCAGCAGGTCCAGGTTCGGGCCGCGCAGGGTGCCGTCCTTGGTCACGTCGGTGACGACGTAGCGGACGCACCCGGCGTCGTCGAGGCGCGACATGACCTGCCACAGGTCGCCGCCTTCCTTGGTCCAGCCGCGGGCAGCCAGGGTCGTGCCGCGCACGTCCAGGCCGACGGCGATCTGCTCCCCGTGGGCGGCGATGACCCCAGCGGTCCAGTCCGGGTCCTCCAGGGCCGCGGTGCCCAGGTTGACCCGGGTGGCCCCGGCCTCCAGGGCCCGGGCCAGGCTGGCGTCGTCGCGGATGCCTCCGGACAGCTCGACCTTGACCCCGGCGCTCACGAGGAACGCGGTGACCTGCGCCAGCCGCGTGGCGTTGTCGCCGCGGCCGAAGGCCGCGTCGAGGTCGACGAGGTGCACCCACTGCGCCCCGGCTGCCTGCCAGGCCAGTGCGGCCTCCAACGGGTCGCCGTAGGACGTCTCAGAGCCAGCCTCGCCCTGGACGAGGCGGACAGCCTGCCCGTCGGCGACGTCGACGGCGGGCAGCAGGATCAGGCGGTCGGTCACGACGCTCCTTCGGTTCGCGGATCGGTGTCTCGTCGGGCTCGGGGACGGGTGCTCACGACAGCGTGACCACCCAGCGGCGCAGCAGGTCGGCCCCCGCGTCACCGGACTTCTCCGGGTGGAACTGGGTGGCCGACAGCGGACCGTTCTCCACGGCGGCGACGAAACGACCGCCGTGGTCGGCCCAGGCCACGACCGGCGGCCGCTGCGTCCCGGACCGGGCGTCCAGCGGGAACGAGCGGGCCGCGTACGAGTGCACGAAGTAGAACCGTTCGTCGCCGATGCCGTCGAACAGCACCGAGCCGTCCGGCGCCGTCACCGGCGACCAGCCCATGTGCGGCACGACCTCCGCCTCCAGCCGGTCCACGACCCCAGGCCACTCCCCCAGCCCCTCAGAGGTGACCCCGTGCTCCTCGCCCCGGGCGAACAGCACCTGCATCCCCACGCAGATGCCCAGCACGGGACGGCCCCCGGCGAGACGCCGGTCGACGATCTGGTCACCGCGCACGGCCCGCAGCCCGTCCATCACGGCGGCGAACGCCCCGACCCCGGGGACCACCAGCCCGTCGGCCGCCTCGGCGGCGGCCCGGTCGGCGGTCAGCTCGACCTGCGCCCCGACCCGTTGCAGCGCCCGCACGGCCGACCGTACGTTCCCGAATCCGTAGTCGAGCACGACGACGCGAGGCTGGGGCACACCACCCAGGGTACCGGCGCCCCCGCCGGCCCAGGCACCAGGGCACGCTCAGGCACCTGACGAAACCCCCCGACGGCGCGACCGACGGCGGGTAGCATCGCAGCGTGGACGGGGATCGCTCTGGGCTGGAGGACGCCACCGGCGCGCTCACCGCCCCCGTCGACCGGTCCCACGGTCCGGTCGACGTGGCGCCGGAACCCGCCAGGTGAGCCCCGGCGCGCCTGCCGGTGCCGACCTGCTGGTCGGCACCGTGCCTCTCAGCTCGATGGAGCCGGACCGTCCCGCCGCGGGCTGGCGCCGCCGCGAGGGCCTGCTGTGGCTGTTCGTGGCGCTCCCGGCCGTCGCCGGGATCGTCGCCGCGGTCGTGATGGTGCAGCTCGGCTCCCGGCTGGAGCTGGTGGTCGACGCGCCGCTGCCCGCCGTGGTGGCCGAGGTAGGCGTGGGGGTGAGCCTGGTGGCGTGCCTGGTGCCGTGGCGGCGGCGCCGGGCACGACGCCGTGCCGTCGCCGCCGAGCAGGCCGAACGCGCCCAGGCCGTGGCCCGCGACCGGGAGGTGCACGCCGAGCGGATGCGGCTGCTGCTGCGCCTGGACCACGAGCTGAAGAACCCGCTCCAGGCGCTCCGGCTGACGGTGGCGTCGGCGCCCGACGACCTGGCCCAGGCACTGCCGGTGGTCGCCGCCCAGGCCGACCGGATCGGGGCCCTGCTCGGCGACCTGCGCAAGCTGGCCGAGCTGGAACGACGCCCGCTGGACCTCGGGCCGGTCGACCTGGCCGCGCTGGTCACCGAGGTGCGTGACGACGTCGCCGCCCGCCCCGGCGGTGACCAGCGCCGCTGGGCGGCGACCCTGCCCACGGCGCCGTGGGCGGTGCCGACCCTCACGGCCGACCCCGACCTGGTCTACCTGGCGGTCCGCAACCTGGCGGACAACGCCCTGAAGTACTCCCGGCCGGGCGACTCGATCGACCTGCGGGTCAGCGAACCCCATGACGGCTGGGTGCTCGTCGAGGTGGCTGACACCGGCCTGGGTGTCCCCCACGCCGAGCAGCAGCAGGTCTGGGAGGAGTTCGCCCGGGCTTCGACCTCCCGCAGCCTGCCCGGCACCGGCATGGGCCTGCCCCTGGTGCGCACCGTGGCCCGCCGCCACGGCGGCACGGCCACCCTGCGCTCCCGCGACGGCTACGGCACCGTCGTCGGCCTGTGGCTGCCTGTGGTCCCGCCGGCGGTCCCGGTCGTCCGCTGACCGTCAGACGACCGCCTGTCGTCTCTCAGCGGTTCTGGCGGACGCTGGTGTTTTCCCCGGTCGTGGTCACCGAGGGGGATCCTTGGTCGTAGGAGATCTCCACCCAGTCGGCCTGGATCGCGACCGGAGAGCCGATCGTGCCGGTGTGGATCTCGGCTTCGTCGGCGGCACCCTCCGGCCCCACCGTCACGGCGCCCACCCCACCGGTGTAGACCGTGGCCCACCCGTCGGCGATGGTGAGCTCGCCGATCTGGTTCGCGACGACCGTGACCTCGTTACCACCGGTCCCCAGGCTGACGCGGTCCGCCTGCGAGACCCAGACCTCGACCCACGCGTGCGTGACGGTGACGTCGGTGCAGCGCCCGCGCAGGAGCACCACCTGGTGGTCGAGCGTCGAGCTCCACGGACCGCCGGCGCAGTCGTAGGTGAGGTCGTGGTCGGCGTCGATGTCGGCGTACTGCGAGCTGCGTCCGGCGTAGCTGCTGGCGGACTCGCCGCTCTGCTGCACCGGCCTGTCCGAGACCGCGTCGTTCGAGGCCCCGCCCGGCCCGGCGCTGCTCTTCCCGCCGTCGTGAGCGCTGCTGGTGGACGGGCGTCCCGTGCCACCGGTGGCCTGGCCGTCGCGCGCACCGTCGTCGACCGAGACGGCGCAGGCCGACAGCGCCAGGGCTGAGGCCAGAACCACAGGGACCGCGAGCGCCGTCGTCCTCATCGTCACACCCGTTCCTCGTCAGGCCCGAGGGTCCGAGCCGTCACCATCGTATGGGCGGCCCGTCAGCGCCCAGAGCCACAGGGGGCGCCACGTCCCGGCGGCGTAACGTCCCGGCGGCACCGCGTCGGCGGCACCGGGACCTGAGCCGGGTCGCCCGGGCGCGACGCCCACGTCAGCGTCCGCGGGCCTGCCGGGCCGCTTTGGTGAGCAGGCGCATGGCCCTGAAGCGGGACATGCCTGCGCTGGGCACGGTGCCCTCCAGGTCGCCGGGAGTCGTGCTTCCCAGCAGCAGGTCTTCCAGGACGGCGGGGCCCTCGGCCAGCACCAGACCGGGGGCGACCTCCTCGTCGCGAGCGCCCCGGGACCACACGGCGGCCGCGATCGAACCGGCCCGGCGTTCCAGCAGCACCACCTCGGTGCCGGGCAGCATCCGGGAGACGCCGGCAGCGGCCGCGGCGCCGGCCGTCGGGTCGGTCAGTACCGCGACCGACCCGGCTGCCGAACCGACAGCCTCGGCCTGGACCCCGGCCAGGGAGCACACGGCGGCCAGCGGTTCGGCGGCCACCACCTGGGTGAGCAGCAGCGCGACGGTCACCGGCTCCTCCAGGCCGGACGGGCTGTCGGGCACCGGCGGGGCCGGTTCCGGGGCCGGCTCGTCGGCGACCTCCGGACGGGTGGCCTCGTGCAGTCCGCTGAGGTCGTCGGGGATGACCAACGCCTCCAGGTCGTCGGGCACCCGGAGCTCGTCGTCGGGACCGTCCGCGCCGGGCTCACGATCGGTCACAGCGCCCCCTTGGTCGACGGCACGCCGACGACCCGCGGGTCTGGCGCGACGGCGGCACGCAACGCCCGGGCGAGGGCCTTGAACTGGGCCTCGACGATGTGGTGCGGGTCGCGCCCGGCCAGCAGGCGCACGTGCAGGGTGAGGTGGGCGTGGTGGGCCAGCGACTCCAGGACGTGCCCGGTGAGCGAGCCGGTGAAGTGCCCGCCGATCAGGTGGTACGCCTGCGCCTCGGGCTCCCCGGTGTGGACCAGGTAGGGGCGGCCGGAGACGTCGACGACGGCCTGGGCCAGCGCCTCGTCCAGCGGCACCGTGGCGTCGCCGTAGCGGGAGATGCCGGTCTTGTCGCCGAGGGCCTGGCGCAACGCCTGGCCCAGGCAGATCGCGACGTCCTCGACGGTGTGGTGCACGTCCACGTCGGTGTCACCGGTCGCCCTGACGACGATGTCGATGAGCGAGTGACGGCCCAGCGCGGTGAGCATGTGGTCGTAGAACGGGACGGTCGTGGAGATCTCGGTGCGGCCGGTGCCGTCCAGGTCGACCTCCACGTGCACGGACGACTCGGCCGTCGTGCGGTCTACCACACCGGTACGGTGCTTCACTGGTCCACCACCTCGTCCAGGGCGGTCCCGAAGACCGCCATCTCCTCTGGGCTCCCGATCGACACCCGGAGCCAGCCGTCGGGGCCGACCTCACGGACCAGCACACCACGGTCCAGCAGACCTTGCCAGATCGCGTGAGCATCGTCGAACACGCCGAACAGCACGAAGTTCGCGTCCGAGTCGCACGCCCGCAGTCCGCGGGCCCGCAGCGCGTCCACCCACCGGTCTCGTTCCGCGCGCAGCGCCCCGACCTGAGCCATCAGCTCGGTGGTGTGGGCCAGGGCGGCGCGGGCCACAGCCTGGGTGACCGCCGACAGGTGGTACGGCAGCCGCACGACGCGCAGGGCGTCGACCAGCTCGGTGGCCGCAGCCAGGTAGCCCACCCGGGCACCGGCCAGGCCGAAGGCCTTGGACATGGTCCGGACCACTGCCAGGTGCGGGTGCTCGCCCAACAGCTCGGTGGCCGACGGGGTGCCCGGCCGGCGGAACTCCCCGTAGGCCTCGTCCACGACCACGACGCACCCACCGGGCACCTGGGCCGCGGCGTCCAGCACCACCCGCGTGGTGGCCACCGGCAGAGCCGTGCCGGTGGGGTTGTTGGGGCTGGCCAGCAAGATCACCGACGGCCGCACCTGGTCGACCAGCGCCGAAGCGTGGTCGGGGTCGAGCAAGAAGTCCTCGTCGCGGCGCCCGGCCACCCAGGAGGTGAAGGTGTCGCGGGCGTACTCCGGGTACATCGAGTAGGTCGGCGCGAAGCTCAGCGCGGTCCGTCCCGGCCCGCCGAAGGCCTGCAGCACGTGCAGCATGACCTCGTTCGAGGCGTTCGCCGCCCAGACCTGGCTGGGGTCCAGCTGCACGCCGGACTCGGTCGCCAGATAGTCCGCCAGGTCGGTTCGCAGGGCCAGGAAGTCGCGGTCCGGGTACCGGTTCAGCCCCCGGGCCGCGATGCGCACCGCCTCGGCGATGTCGTCCACGACGTCGGGGCTCGGCGGGTACGGGTTCTCGTTGGTGTTGAGCAGCACCGGCACGTCCAGCTGCGGAGCCCCGTAAGGGTGCAGCCCGACCAGCTCGGGTCGCAGAGGCAGGATCACGACGTCGATTCTAGGGACAGGACCGAGAAAGACCTCACCCTGGCGCCAGCCGGGGCCAGCGATGGACGACGAGCAGCATCGCTCCCACGCCCAGCAGCGCACCGGAGGCGTTGGCCACCAGGTCGTGCACGTCGGGCACACGACCGGGGATCCAGTGCTGGACCAGCTCGATGAAGCACGTCATCGCCACCCCTGCCAGGACGACCCACCACCACCGGTGACGCCCGACCAGGGGTACCCCGAGCAGCCCGAGCGGCACGAACAGCACGACGTTCGCCGCGGCCTGCAGCCCCGGCTCGGTGACCCACGCGACGCCGTCGAGCTGTTGCAGGAAGCGATGGACGTACCACATCGGGCTGTGCCCGTCCCCGGTGGACGGGGTCAGCGTGATCAGTGCGACGAACAGCAGGTACACCGACATCGCGGCGACCAGGACGTACCTGCCGTTCCCCCGCACTACGCGACCGGCAGGCGTCGGGACCTCACGCCTCGAACCGGGCCTGGACGGCCTCGCCGTGCGCGGGCAGCTGTTCCACGCCGGACAGCGCCACCACGTGGTCGGCGACGGCCGCCAGGGCGTCGGCGTCGTACTCGATGACCTGCACCGCCCGGACGTAGGAGTGCACCCCGAGGCCGGACGAGTAGTGCGCGGCCCCGCCGGTGGGCAGCACGTGGTTGGACCCGGCGACGTAGTCCCCCAGCGACACCGGCGCGTACGGTCCGACGAAGACCGCCCCGGCGCTGGTCACCTGCTCGGCCAGCGCGGCGGCGTCGGCGGTCATGATCTCCAGGTGCTCGGCGCCGTAGGCGTTGACCACGTCCAGCCCGGCGGCGACGTCGTCGACCAGCACGACGGCCGACTGCGGTCCGGACAGCGCCACGGCCGCCCGTTCACGGTTGGCTGTGGCGGCCAGCCTGGGGGCCAGGGCCCGCTCGACCGCGTCGGCCAGCTCGGGCGAGTCGGTGACCAGCACCGCCGCGGCCAGCGGGTCGTGCTCGGCCTGGGAGAGCATGTCGGCGGCGACGTGCCGAGGCTCAGCGGTCGAGTCGGCGAGGATCGCGACCTCCGTGGGCCCGGCCTCGGCGTCGATCCCGACCACCCCGCGCACCAGCCGTTTCGCGGCGGCGACGTAGACGTTGCCCGGCCCGGTGACGACGTCGACCGGTTCGCACACCATGGTCCCGTCGGCCTCGGCGGCGCCGTAGGCGAACATGGCGACGGCCTGCGCTCCCCCGGCGGCGTAGACCTCGTCCACACCGAGCAGCCCGCACGTGGCCAGCACCCCCGGGTCGGGCAGCCCGCCGCGCGAGGCCTGCGGCGGCGACGCGACGGCCAGGGACGGTACGCCGGCCTCCTGCGCGGCCACGACGTTCATCACCACCGACGACGGGTACAGCGCCAGCCCGCCCGGCACGTAGAGGCCCACCCGGCGCACCGGCAACCAGCGCTGACGCACCTGAGCGCCCGGACCCACCTGCACGGTGAACGGCGCCGGCACCTGGGCGGCGTGAACGGTCCGCACCCGGTCGATGGCTTCGGTCAGCCCGTCGCGCACCGCCGGGTCGAGCGCCTCGACCGCGGCCGTGATCGTCTCGGCGGGCACCCGCAGGTGCTCGGGCCGCACGTGGTCGAACTTCTCGGCCCAGTCGCGCAGCGCGTCGGCACCCCGGTCACGCACGTCGGCGACGACGGGTGCCACCTGCTCGGCGGCGCGCTCCACGTCCAGCTCGGCACGCGGGAGCGCGGCCACGAGCTCGCGCCGGGTCAGGGTCTTGCCTCGCAGGTCGATCCGTGAGATCACGCCCCCAGTCTAGGGGCGAGGATGCGGCAGGCGTCGTCGCCGTCGGACGGCGGGATCGTCGTCGGGTCGACCTCGCCGCCAGGTACCAGTACGTCAGGGGTCTGGCGGCGTCCTGGTCACCAACCAGATCGACTTCGACCGTGACCAGATCGTCACCCGCGTGGTCCGGCGTCTGACCGCCGGACCGAGCACCGCCTGGTCCTGCTGCAGAGGGTTGAGGGTCAGCGCGATCCGCCGCGGCGGGCCCGCAGGGCGGCCAGAGCCTCGTCGAGCAGGGCGGCACCGTCCTCCTCGGTGCGCCGCTCCTTGACGTAGGCCAGGTGGGTCTTGTACGGCTCGTTGCGCGACGGCGACGGCGGGTTCGCCTGGTCCTGACCGGCCGGGAAACCGCATCGTGGGCAGTCCCACGTCACCGGGGCCTCCTCGACGGCCTCCTCGGCGAAGCTGGGCCGGGTCTCGTGGCCGTTGACGCACCAGTAGGAGATCCACACCCGGGGTGCGGCCATGCCGCGCTCAGACTCGCCCATCGGCCCGGCGCCGACGCGCGAACCACGGATAGCACTTCCACCTGCCATCAGATCCCCCTCACGCCTTCTCGAGGAGGCCCAGCACCACGATGATGGTGGTCCACACCAGGGCCGCGCCGATGGTGATCCGGTTGAGGTTGCGCTCGGCCACGCCAGAGGCGCCGGCGGACGAGCTGATCCCGCCACCGAACATGTCGGACACACCCCCACCACGGCCCTTGTGGAGCAGGACCAGGAGCACCAGCAGGAAGCTGCACAGCACCAGCAGCACCTGGAGCGCGATCTTCAAGGCGGACACGCGGTTCTTCCTTACGTCAACACGTGGCGAGGCCGAGACCGGCCCCGCACCAGGGTAAGCGACAAACAGCCGAGGCAGAACCGGGACCCGACATCCGCGTGTCCGGCGGACCGTCGATGCGGGTCCCGGTTCAGCCTCGGTTCATGCTCAGCGCACGTGCGCCTGGTAGCGCACGATCTTGGCGAACTCCACGGGGTCCAGGCTGGCCCCGCCGACCAGGGCGCCGTCCACGTCCGGCAGGGCCATGATCGCCGCCGCGTTCGACGACTTCACCGACCCCCCGTACAGGATCCGCACCGCGTCAGCCGTCGCCTGGTCGTACAGCTCGGCCACCCGACCACGGACCTCAGCGGCCATGTCCTGGGCGTCCTCGGGGCTGCACACCACACCCGTGCCGATCGCCCACACCGGTTCGTAGGCGATGACCAGGCCGGCGACCTGCTCGGCAGTCAGGCCCTCCAGGCCGCCGTCGAACTGGCGCAGGCTGTGGGCGACGTGGCCGCCAGCCTCACGGACCTCCAGCTCTTCGCCGACGCACAGGATCGGCACCAGACCGTGCGCCAGCGCCGACGTGACCTTGGCGTTGGTGAGCGCCTCGTCCTCGGCGTGGTACTGCCGCCGCTCGGAGTGGCCGACCAGGACGTAGGTGCAGCCCAGCTTGGCCAAGAACTGCGGGGAGATCTCCCCGGTGTAGGCACCGGACACGTGCCTGGACACGTCCTGACCGCCGTACCTGATCTCCAGCTTGTCGGCGTCGACCAGGGTCTGCACCGAGCGCAGGTCGGTGAACGGCGGCAGCACGGCGACCTCGACCGCGTCGAAGTCGTGCTTGCCGTCGCGCAGCTCCCAGGCCAGCTTCTGGACCGTGGCGATGGCCTGCTGGTGGTCCAGGTTCATCTTCCAGTTGCCCGCCATCAGCGGGGTGCGGGTGGCCATCATGACTCCAGCACAGCGATGCCGGGCAGGGACTTGCCCTCCAGCAGCTCGAGGCTGGCTCCGCCACCGGTCGAGATGTGCCCGAACTTGGCCTCGTCGAAACCGAGCTTGCGCACGGCAGCCGCCGAGTCGCCGCCGCCGACGATGGTGAACGCACCGTCGGCGCCCGCGTCGACCAGGGCCTGCGCCACCGCGCGGGTGCCGCCGGAGAACTGCTCGAACTCGAACACCCCCGCCGGGCCGTTCCACACGACGGTCTTGGCGTCGGCGATCTTCGAGGCGAACAGCTCACGGGTCTTCGGGCCGATGTCCAGGCCCATCTGGTCGTCAGGAGCGGCATCGACCGGCACCACGGTGGCCGGGGCGTCCGCGGCGAACCGGGGAGCGACCACGTGGTCGACGGGCAGGACGATCTCCACGCCCTTGGCCTTCGCCTGCTCCAGGTAGCCCTTGACGGTGTCGACCTGGTCGGCCTCCAGCAGGGACGTCCCGACCGCGTAACCCTGGGCGACGGCGAAGGTGTAGGCCATGCCGCCGCCGATGATCAGCCGGTCGGCCTTGCCCAGCAGGTTCGAGATGACGCCCAGCTTGTCGGAGACCTTGGCCCCGCCGAGCACCACGACGTACGGCCGGGCCGGGTTCTCGGTGGCCCGCCGCAGCGAGGCGACCTCGTTGAGCACCAGCAGGCCGGCAGCGTGCGGCAGCCGCTGCGCGACGTCGTAGACCGACGCCTGCTTGCGGTGCACCACACCGAACCCGTCCGAGACGAAGGCGTCGGCCAGCGCCGCCAGCTCGTCGGCCAGGGCGCCGCGCTCGGCGTCGTCCTTGGAGGTCTCCCGGGCGTCGAAACGCACGTTCTCCAGCAGGGCGATGTCACCGTCGCCCAGGGCGGCGACCGTCTGCTGCGCCGACGGGCCGACGAGGTCGCCGGCCAGGGCGACGGGCTTGCCCAGCAGCTCGCCCAGCCGGGCGGCGACGGGCGCCAGCGAGTACTTCGGTTCCGGCGCACCCTTGGGCCGGCCGAGGTGCGCGGTGACGACGACGCGAGCCCCGGCGTCCAGCAGGCGGGTCAGGGTCGGCAGGGCGGCGCGGATCCGGCCGTCGTCGGTGATGGTCGTGCCGTCCAGCGGCACGTTGAAGTCAGAGCGGACCAGCACGCGCTTGCCACGCAGGTCGCCTAGGTCCTCGATCGTCTTCATGTCTCCTCGGTTCTTCTTGTCCGGACGTGCGAGCGTCCGCGCGCGGTCAGGACATGACCGCCGCGCGCGGACGCTCAGTGGGTCTCACTGTCGGAGGCGTCAGAGCCGCTCGCCGACGTACTGGGTCAGGTGCACGAGGCTGGAGGAGTACCCCCACTCGTTGTCGTCCCAGGACACGACCTTGACCAGGTCGCCCTGCACCTTGGTCAGCTTCGAGTCGAAGATGCTCTGGTGCGGGTTGGTGATGATGTCGCTGGAGACGATGTCGTCCTCGCAGTACTCGAGGATGCCCTTGAGCGGACCGGCGGCGGCCGCCTTCACCGCGGCGTTGACCTCGTCGACCGTGGTCTCCTTGCTGGCCACGAAGGTCAGGTCGGTGGCCGAGCCGGTGATGGTCGGCACCCGCATCGCGAACCCGTCGAGCTTGCCCTTGAGCTCGGGCAGCACGAGGGCCACAGCCTTGGCGGCACCGGTCGAGGTCGGCACGATGTTCTGTGCCGCGGCCCGGGCCCGGCGCAGGTCACGGTGCGGACCGTCCTGGAGGTTCTGGTCGCCGGTGTAGGCGTGGATCGTCGTCATCAGGCCACGCTGGATGCCGACCGAGTCGTTGAGCGCCTTGGCCATCGGGGCCAGGCAGTTGGTCGTGCAGGACGCGTTGGAGACGATGTGGTGCACGGCCGGGTCGTACAGCGCGTTGTTCACGCCCATGACGACCGTGAGGTCTTCGTTCTTCGCCGGGGCGGAGATGAGGACCTTCTTGGCACCGCCGTCGATGTGAGCCTTGGCCTTGGTCGCGTCGGTGAAGAAGCCCGTGGACTCGATGACGATGTCCGCACCCAGGTCGCCCCAGGGCAGCGCCGCCGGGTCGCGCTCAGCCATGGCGGCCATCTTCTTGCCGCCGACGACGATGCTCGACTCGTCGTAGGAGACGCTCAGCGGGAAGCGGCCCAGCACCGTGTCGTACTTCAGCAGGTGTGCCAGGGTCTTGTTGTCGGTCAGGTCGTTGACGCCGACGACCTCGATGTCAGCGCCCTCCGCGACGACGGCGCGCAGGAAGTTGCGTCCGATCCGGCCGAAGCCGTTGATGCCGACCTTGATGGTCACGTGCCCTCCTCGGAATGCGCCGCCATCGACGCACCAGTTTGCAGTGTTCCGTCCGCACGACCGGCGTGCGGTCCGCGCCCGCCGTGTCCGTGCGGAGCCGTCAGGGAGACCGTCAGGGCGCACGAGGTGGTCGGACAGCACGACCCTATATCCATTCGACCACCCCTGCCATGACGCGCGCGGCACTCGGGCGACCCTGCTCGCCACCAGATCGGTGCAGGTCAGGACCTATGCGAGCAGACCGGTCCGCGGTCGCCAAGACCGCGCCAAATCGGGCTGCGGCGAGACGCCGTGCCTCAGATGTCGAGAAGATCCATGTTCAGCGCCGACTCGGTGTCCGGCACGCCCAGCTCGGCGGCCCGTTTGTCGGCCGTCGCCAGCAGGCGCCGGATGCGCCCGGCGACGGCGTCCTTGGTCAGCGGCGGGTCGGACATCTTGCCCAGCTCTTCCAGGGACGCCTGCTTGTGCGCCAGGCGCAGCTCGCCGGCCTCCCGCAGGTGGTCGGGCACGTCGGGTCCGAGGATCTCGAAGGCGCGCTCCACCCGGGCGCCGGCCGCCACCGCCGCCCGGGCCGAGCGGCGCAGGTTGGCGTCGTCGAAGTTCGCCATCCGGTTGGCCGTGCCACGCACCTCCCGGCGGACCCGCAGCTCTTCCCAGACGAGCGTGGCGTCGTGGGCGCCGAGCCGGGTGAGCATGGCCGAGATGGCGTCGCCGTCGCGGATCACCACCCGGTCCACGCCCCGCACCTCCCGGGCCTTGGCCGCGATGCCCAGCCGACGGGCCGCACCCACCAGCGCCAGCGCCGCTTCCGGGCCGGGACAGGTGACCTCCAGCGACGACGAGCGCCCCGGGGTGGTCAGCGACCCGTGAGCCAGGAACGCCCCGCGCCAGGCCGCCTCGGCCTCCCCCACCCCGGCCGAGACCAGCTGGGAGGGCAGCCCGCGCACCGGGCGGCCCCGGTTGTCCAGCAGACCGGTCTGCCGGGCCAGGGACTCTCCGTCCTTGATGATCCGCAGCACGTACCGGCTCCCGCGGCGCAGCCCCGCCCCGGACACCACGATGATCTCCCCCTGGTGCCCGTACAGGTCGAGAATGGCCTGGCGCAGCCTCCGGGCGGCGATCGACGTGTCGAGCTCGGCCTCGATGACGATCCGGCCGGAGATGATGTGCAACCCCCCGGCGAACCGCAGCATCGCCGAGACCTCGGCCTTGCGGCACGACGTCTTGTCGATCTTGAGCCTGGCAAGCTCGTCCTTCACCTGAGCGGTCAACGACATGGCGAACATCGTGCCATCTCGCACAGCACTACGACCACGTCCCTGGTGGCTGAGACTGATCTGTGCGGCTTCGTCATGCTTCTTCGGGCTTTCCGCCGGCTCGGTCCGGACTGACGTCGCCGAGCACCCCCTCGGTGATGTCCCGCAGGGCCGCCGCCAGCCGGATCGGGTCGTGGCGGGCCGAACCGTTGCTGCGGCGCACCTGGCGCACCAGCAGCCGGGAACCCATCGTCTGGCACTGCGCGTCCAGCCGGTCGAGGTCTTCGACCGAGCTGGGGTCGACCACCACCACCTCCGGCCGCAGGTCGGGCGCGTGACGACGCAGCACCCCCAGGTGCTCGTGAGCCCGCATGCCCGCGGTCTCCCCTGCTTCTTCCGGCTCGATGTTCAGGATCACGACGATCCGGGCTGTCGTCGTCCGCAGCGCGTCGCGCAGCACCGGCACCAGCAGGTGCGGCAGCACCGAGGTGTACCACGACCCCGGTCCGAGCGTCACCCAGTCTGCCTCCATGACCGCCTGGACCGCTTCAGGGCACTCGGCCGGTTCGGACGGCACCAGCCGGACCCGTTCGATCGCCTCCACGGTGCGGGCCACCGCCGACTGGCCCCGCACGATCCGGTGACGCCCGTCGGCGCGGTGCACCTCAGCCTCGATCCGCACCGGCTCCAGCGACATGGGCAGCACCCGGCCTCGAGCGCCGAGCAGCCTGCCGACCAGGTCCAGCCCCGCCACCGGGTCGTCCAGCAGCTCCCACACCCCGGCGATGAGGAAGTTGCCTACCGCATGCTGGTCCAGCGGGCCCAGCGAGGAGAACCGGTGCTGGAGAACGTCCCGCCAGGTCCGGCCCCACTCGGTGTCGTCGCACAGGGCCGCCAGGGCCATCCTCAGGTCGCCGGGCGGCAGGATCTGCAGCTCGTCGCGCAGCCGGCCCGACGAACCACCGTCGTCGGCGACAGTGACGACGGCGGTGATGGTGTCGGTGAGGTGCCGCAGGGCGGCCAGGGTCGCCGACAGCCCGTGCCCACCACCCAGCGCGGTGATCGCCGGTCGACGCTTGTTCCGCTGGAGCACCCGCCCGTGGGCTGTCTCGCTCATCGGACCATTATTCCTTGCCGACGTCCCGGGCCTGCACAGACACTCGGTGGCCCAGACCACGCAGCTGGCTGGCGATCTGCTCGGCGACGGCCACCGACCGGTGCTTGCCACCGGTGCAGCCCACAGCGATCGTCATGTAGTACTTGCCCTCGCGCAGGTACCCCTCCAGGACGGGTTCGAGCGCCTGGACGTAGCGGTCGACGAACGTCATCGCCCCGGGGCGGGACAGCACGTAGTCGCGCACCGGCCCGTCCCGGCCGGTGAGGTGCCGCAGCTCGGAGATCCAGTACGGGTTGGTCAGGAACCTCACGTCCACGACGTGGTCGGCGTCCAGCGGCAGGCCGTACTTGAACCCGAAGCTCATGACCGCGACCTGCACGACGTCCTCGTCGGGCCGGGCCAGGGCCTGGCGCACCTGGCGGTCCAGCTCGTGGACCGTCGTGTCGGAGGTGTCGATCATCCAGTCAGCCCGCGCCCGTACCTCCGCCAGCAGCGACCGTTCCTGCGCGATCGCCTCCATCACCGTGCTCCCGCCCTGCAACGGGTGGGGGCGGCGCACGAACTCGAACCGGCGCACCAGCACCTCGTCCGAGGCGTCGAGGAACAGGATGTGCACCTCGACACCTTGCTTGCCGAGGTCGTCCAGCTCACCGGCCAGTTCGTCGAAGTCCCGGCCACGGGCGTCGATCACCGCACCGAGGCGCTGCACCCCGTGGGCCGACGACGCCGTCATCATCCCGACCAGCGGCGCGAGCATCTGCGCCGGCAGGTTGTCGACGACGTACCAGCCGAGATCTTCCAGCACCGCCGCCGCCCGGGACCGGCCCGCCCCGGACATCCCCGTGATGAGCACCACCTGGGGGTGAGCCGACCGTGGTGGTGGGGTCGACGCCTCGAGCGCAGGGATTCCGGTGGGGACGGTGATCGGCGACGACTCGTCGGAAGTCATGGCTCGATCTTGGCACGGTCCCGGTCGAAGAGCCTGACCGGGCCAAGGGCGATCTCGCCTTGTGGGACCGCTGCCGACCGGCCGCCGGCGGTGTCTCCCGGTGCCTGACAGCCCGCGGTTCGGAACTTTCCCAGGCGCTGGTGCATCTGAGCACCCGGCGGAACCTCCGCCCGCAAGTCCCCGCAGGTGAGGCAGATGACGCACGACGAAACCCCGGCACCCGTGGGGCCGGCTCCCCGGAGCTGGACACGACCGGTGAGCCAGCCGACGCAAGGATGGCAGCCGAGGCCCCACCCTGCCCGACGCTGGCAGCCGGACGCGCCGCTGCTGCCCGACCCCGTCATCGTCCCTCTGAGGCCGAGAGCCGCCGCGCTGGTCGTCCTGGGAGTCGTCGCCGCGCTGTTCGGGCTGCTCCCCCTGGGCAGCACCGTGGTCACCGCCGCCTCGGGCGACCTGTCGGACATCGGCGGTGGCGGCGGGCTGGCTGTCAGGCTGGTCATCACCCTCTTCCTGACGGCGGCCACCGTCGGACCGTTCGTCATGCTCCTGCGCAGCTGGGGCAGCTACGTGGCCGTCGGGTCGCAGGGGATCTGGCGGCACACCCCGCACCGCGACCAGGGGATCAGCTGGCGGGAGGTCGGCCTGGTCGGCATCAGCATGCTGTCGACCACGACGCGCACCGGGACGAAGACCCTGGCGCGGATCCGGATCGCCCCGTCGGTCCCCGGCCTGCCCACCAGGCCAGACCTGGCCAGGTGGCGCACCGGCGACGAACCGGAGCCCTACACGCTCAAGCTGCCGATCCCGTTCGGAGGGATCTCCGCCGCCGGGACGGCCAGGATCGAGATGGTGGCTGCGGCCCTGGTCACGTACGGCGGCGGTCGGTTCAGCGGCGTGGACCACCGCGAGCCGTTCGTCCGACGCTACAGCTGAGCAGGTGACGGGCGCCCTGCCACGAACCCAGTCCGGCACGAGGAGACGACCAGATCTGCTGGACGGACCGCCGCATGCGCGACGGGCTCGTCAGCGCCGGTGCTTCATCCGGACGGACGCAGCGCCTCGACGACGGCGGCCGCAGTGTGCGGGCCGATGGTCGGCACCGCGGCGATCTCGTCGACGCCTGCCTCCCGCAGGCGTCGCACCGAACCGAACGCCGCGAGCAGGGCCTCACGCCGGGCTGGGCCCAGACCAGGCACAGCATCGAGCACCGAGGTGGTCATGCCC
>JAVBSR010000091.1:0-4570 GCA_031556715.1 Cellulomonas sp. | reverse complement strand
CCCCGCGGCGGCCCGTGTCGCTGCCCTGGCCCAGCAGCGGGTCCGCGTGGCCGACGCGGCCGGGTTCGTCCGGCTGATGGGGGAGATGACGGCCACCGTGGCCGTCACCCTGGCGGTCGCGACGGCCACGGACTGGCCGTGGTGGGGTGTGCTCGGCGTCTGCCTGGTGCTCAACGCCGGTGTCGCCTGGGGTCTGGTGCGGGTCAGCCCGCGGTCTATCGGGCGGCGCCACCCGGTGGCCACGCTCACCGTGCTGGGGCGGCTGCTCACGGCCGTCACCGCGGTGGCCGGGCGGCTGGGCCGCACGACCAGCGCCGAGCATCAGGCCGCCGCCGCGGAGGACGAGCTGCGCAACATGGTGGACAGGGTTGCGGAGTCCGAGGCGATCGAGGAGTCCGAGCGAGAGATGGTCCGCTCCGTGATGGAGCTGGGCGACACGCTGACCAGGGAGGTCATGGTGCCGCGGACGGACATGGTGACCGTCCGGGCGGCTCAGACCGCCAGCAAGGCGCTGACCTTGCTGCTGCGTTCCGGCTACTCGCGGGCGCCGGTGGTGGGCGACTCGGTGGACGACCTGCGCGGCGTGCTCTACCTCAAGGACGTGGTCCGGCACTTCAACCGGGACCTCGGACCGGCCGAGCGCGGTCGTCGGCTGGACACGCCGGCCATCGACCTGGCCCGTCCGGCACACTTCGTCCCGGAGTCCAAGCCTGTGGACGACCTGCTGCGCGAGCTGCGCGACCGGGCCACCCACATCGCGATGGTCGTCGACGAGTACGGCGGGATCGCAGGCCTGGTCACCATCGAGGACGCCCTGGAGGAGATCGTCGGGGAGCTGACCGACGAGCACGACCAGTCAGCACCGGTGGTCGACGACCTCGGCGACGGGACCTACCGCGTCCCGGCCCGCCTGGGTCGCGACGAGCTGGGCGAGCTGTTCGGCCTGGAGGTCGACGACGAGGACGTCGACACCGCGGGCGGCCTGCTGGCCAAGGCGCTGGGCAAGGTCCCGCTGCCCGGGTCGTCCGGGCAGATCCACGGGCTGCACCTGACGGCCGAACGGGTCGAGGGACGGCGCAAGCGGCTGGCCACCGTGCTGGTCAGACGGGCAGACGACGAAGGAGAAGCAGGTCGATGAACGGGCAGGACCAGGGGGCGCAGGAGCACCCAGCAGCACGACAGACCAGCCCGTCGGGGCCCGACACCGCAGGGCGGGGGTCGGGGGACGAGGAGCACCGGTCGGGGTTCGTCTGCCTGGTCGGGCGGCCGAACTCCGGCAAGTCCACGCTGACCAACGCGCTGGTCGGCACCAAGGTGGCGATCACGTCGTCGCGGCCGCAGACCACCCGGCACGTGGTGCGCGGCATCGTGCACCGGCCTGACGCCCAGCTGGTCCTGGTCGACACCCCCGGCCTGCACCGACCGCGCACCCTGCTCGGCGAACGGCTCAACGACCTGGTCGCCGGGACCTTGTCCGAGGTGGACGCCGTCGGTTTCTGCCTGCCCGCCGACCAGCGGGTCGGCCCCGGCGACCGCTACATCGCCAGCCAGCTGGCCGACGTCGCCGTGCGCACCCCGGTGGTGGCTGTCGTCACCAAGGCCGACCTCGTCGGCCGACCACGCATGGCCGAGCACCTGATGGCCGTGGCCGACCTCGGGCCGTGGGCCGACGTGGTGCCGGTCAGCGCGGTCAGCGGTTTCCAGATGGACGTCCTGGCCGACGTGCTCGTCGGCCACCTGCCACCAGGGCCGGCCTTCTACCCCGACGGTGAGCTGACCGACGAGCCGGACCAGGTGATGGTCGCCGAGCTGGTCCGCGAGGCCGCGCTGGAGGGGGTGCGCGACGAGCTGCCGCACTCCCTGGCCGTCGTGGTGGAGGAGATGGTCGAACGCGACCGCATCGACGCCGACGGGCGGCCCCTGATCGACGTGCGCGTCGAGATGTACGTCGAGCGCGACTCCCAGAAGGCGATCGTCATCGGACGTGGCGGGTCTCGGCTGCGCGACGTCGGCACGCGTGCGCGCACCCAGATCGAGGCGCTGCTGGGGGCCCGGGTGTTCCTCGACCTGCACGTACGGGTGGCCAAGGACTGGCAGCGCGACTCCCGGCAGCTGGGCCGGCTGGGTTTCTGAACCGGCGGTCCGCACCCGGGCTGTCGGGATCGTGCCCCGGAGCGGGTGAGACGTTCTAGGCTGCGATGGTGCTGGAACGACTACGACAGCGGTTCGGCCGACCGTCGCAGGCCTGGCGGGTGGCCACCGAGACGGCCATGGCCGTGATCATCCTGGCGGTGGTCGGCGCGCTCCTCGGCCCGCAGTGGGACCCCGTACCGGAGGCTTCCTCGTTGCGGGTGGCGACAGCCGACACCGCGATCGGCGGCGCGCCTGAGCTGAAGACCTACCCCATACGCGAGCACGACGTCACCGTCCAGCTGGACGGGGCACGGGTCCAGGCCCGGATCACGGAGCCGGTCGGCGCGCCGGGTGCGCGTCCAGGCGTGGTCTTCGTGCACGGTGCCGGCACGGCCGACCACGAGGACGCGTTCGTCGACCAGTCCCACGCGCTGGCCTCCGCCGGGATCGTCACGCTGGTGCCCGACAAGCGCATGGACACCTACAGCATGACGCACCGCGACTACGTCGCCATGGCCGACGACTACCTGCGCTCGGTCGAGGTGCTGCGGTCGTGGCCGGGCGTCGACCCGACCCAGGTCGGGGTGTACGCGGTGAGCGAGGGTGCCTGGATCGCCCCGGTGATGGCCGTGGTCGCACCCCACGACGGGGAGGACCCGGGTGTCGCGTTCCTCGTGCTGGTCTCGGCCCCGGTCGTGCCGCCACGGGAGCAGGCCGCCTTCGCCGTGGACAGCTACCTGCGCAACACCGGCGTGCCGCGCGGGGTGTTCCGGGCGATCCCGCGTGCCGTGGGCCTCAGCCTGCCGGGAGCGTTCGAGTACGTCGACTTCGACGTCACCGACTACCAGCAGCAGATGCGCCAGCCGGTCCTGGTCGCCTACGGCACCGGTGACGCCTCGATGCCGGTCGTGCAGGGTGCCGAGCAGATCCTGGCCGACGCGGCGGTGGCCGGCAACGGCCAGGTGACGGTGCGCTACTACGCCGGTGCCGACCACGGGCTCAAGGTGGACGACCAGGTGGTGCCGGCGTCGCTCACCGACATGGCCGGCTGGGTGCTGGGCCTGCCGCAGACCGCGACGGCGGAGCCGCGGATCGCCGGGGCGCGTCCGGAGCAGCAGTTCCGGGCAGACCCGGTGCCGATGCCGCGGTGGGTGCGGGACGGCAACGCGCTCTTCGTCGGGGTCATCGCCACGGCCGCGGCCGTCGTCGCGGCCGGTCTGCTCGCGCTCGGTCACCGGGGTGTCGGGGCGTGGCGCCGGCGCCGGGCGCTGGCAGCGGGTCGCCCGGCCCCCGTGACAGGCAGGATCACCCGTTCGTTGGCCGTCCCGCTGTCGTTGTGCGCGGCGGGCTGCCTGGCGACGGTGGTGGCCCTCGTCTGGTACCTGCGCGCCGTGGCGCTGCTGGCGCTGGAGTACGAGCGCGACCCGGTGGTGGTGACCGGCGGATGGCTGGTGGTGCGGCTGCTCGGGCTGGTCACGGTCCTGTTCGCGGTGGTGGCGCTGCGCGCGGTACGGGTCCGGGGGCCGCAACGGTCGGTCGTCGGGGTGGTGCCGTGGGTCGCGGCCAGCACGGCCGGTCTGGCGTGCCTGGTCCTGCTGGTCGTGCTGGCCTACTGGGGCGCTTTCCAGCTCGGGATCTGAGCCCAGGACGAGCTCTGCGCGATCTCGATCGTGGAACCATGACCGCGGAGCCCCTACGGTAGGGCACCATAGGATCCGACAATTCGGCACAGGAAGGGTGTGTTGGTGCGGACGTGCTGGGGCTCTGCCACCGACCGGGGCACGGTCCGGGCGGTGAACGAAGACGCCGCCCTGACGTACCCCCCCCTGTTCATGGTCGCCGACGGGATGGGCGGGCACGACGCCGGGGACCTGGCCTCGCGTATCGCGGTGGAAGAGTTCGCCCTGATGGCGGGCACCGCCTTCGTCTCGGCCGACGAGATCCGCGCCGCGTTCGACCGCACGGTCGCCCGGATCTGCGCTGAGTTCACCCAGGGCCGCCAGGGCGGGACCACCGTGGCGGGGGTGGCGGTCACCGACCAGGCCGACCTGCCGTTCTGGCTGGTCTTCAACATCGGCGACTCGCGGGTGTACCGCTGGACCGACGACACCGGTCTCGTCCAGGTCAGCGTCGACCACTCGGTGGTCCAGGACCTGGTGGACAAGGGCTTCCTGAGTCCTGACGAGGCAGAACGACACCCGGAGCGGCACGTGCTGACCCGGGCCCTGGGGACCAACGGCGCGGCCGAGGTGGACTACTGGATGCTCCCCGCCTCGCGCGGAGACCGGATGATGGTCTGCACCGACGGCCTGACCCGTGAGCTGCGGCACGACGAGATCGCCGAGGTGCTCCGGAGAAACCCCGAACCCAAGACTGCGGCAGTTGCTCTGGTGAACGAGGCCGTCCGACGCGGCGCTCGCGATAACGTCACTGTCGT
>JAVBSR010000125.1:0-11191 GCA_031556715.1 Cellulomonas sp. | reverse complement strand
GCGACCAGCGCCGCCAGCACCGTCCCGAAGACCAGCGGCCCGACGGCCTCCAGCACCGAGCTGCCGTCGGATATCCACCCGACGTCGTCGGAGATCGACGTCCCGGCCCGCAGCGCCGGCCATGCCTGGACCACCAGGAAGACCGCCACCGCGGCCAGCACCATGACGATGAGGACCCCGGAGGCCACCGCCAAGGACCGGAACCCGCGGTCCAGCCCGCGGCCCGACCGTCGACCCTCCATGGCGGCCGGGACCGTGGGGACGGTCCTTGTTGTCCCCCCGGTCGGCGCGTCGCCGTCGTCAGGCACTCGCTCCTCCTCAGACACTGCGCTCCTCTGGCCCACCTCGTGCACTGCACCTCGACCACCGGGCGGTGGTCGTCACGGCCCCGGCCGTCGGGCGGCCGGCCGTCGACGACCAGCCGCCCGCGGCCCGGCTCAGCCCTTGGCCTTGATGGCGTCGACGGCCTGCTGCGCCTCGGTGCGCAGCGCCTGCGAGATCGGGGCCGAGCCTGCCGCCGACGCCGCCTGCGCCTGGCCCTCGGCGCTGATCACGTAGGTGAGGTAGCCCTTGACCAGGTCGGCCTGGGCGGTGGTGCCGTAGGTGTCGCACACCGCCAGGTACGAGACGAGGATCACCGGGTAGGCGCCGGCCTCGGTCGTCGTCCGGTTGACGGTGAGCACGATGTCGTGGTCGGCACGCCCCTCGGTGCTGCGCTCCGAGGCGTCGACGGTAGCGGCGGCGCCCTCGGCGGTCGGGCCGACGAACGCCTCGCCGACCTTGATCTTCACCGTGGCCAGGTCGCCGATGGCCGAAGCGTCGGCGTAGCCGATGGTGCCGGTGCCGTCCTGGATGCCCTGGACCACGGCGGTGGTGCCGTTGAGGCCCTGGAAGGTGTCCTTGGTCACCGGGAAGGTCGAGGACGGTTCGTACGTCCACACCGACGGGGCGGCCTTGGCCAGGTAGTCCGTGAAGTTCTTCGTGGTGCCCGAGTCGTCGGAGCGGTGCATCACCGAGATCGGACCGGACAGCCGGGCCGCTGGGTTGTCGGCGGTGATGGCCGGGTCGTCCCAGGTGGTGATCGTGCCGTCGAAGATCTTCGCCACGGTGTCGGCGTCGAGGTCGAGGCTGTCGACCCCTGGCAGGTTGAACGCCACGGCGATCGGGCTGACGTAGACCGGCAGGTCGAAGGCCTGCCCGCCGGCGCAGGCGCTGCCAGAGCCGCCGATCTCGTCGGTGCTCAGCGCCGAGTCGGTGCCGGCAAGGCTCAGAGACCCGTCGAGCAGGCCTTTGCGGCCAGCACCCGAGTCGGACTTGGTGTAGTTGACGGTGACGTTGCCGTTGGCCTGTTGGAAACCAGCGATCCAGGCCTGCTGAGCCTTGTCCTGCGAGCTGGCGCCACCCCCGTCGAGGGTGCCGCTCAGGGAAGAAGAACCGCTGGTGCCCGACCGGTCACCGGTCGGGTCGTCAGAACCACAGGCGGTCAGGCCCAGCGCAAGGAGCCCGACCAGGGCGGTAGAGGCGTACGCACGCTTCACGTCAGTTCCTTCGTCTTGGACGCGCAGCACGGGTCCGTGCCGGTACCGGTGAGGTTAGGCACCCCAGGTGACCGGCATCTGGTGGCTGGGTGAACACCGGATGAACAGCCGACGAGCGTCGTCCGTCCAGGGCGCCTGCGGAACCGCACCGTGCGCCGACGCCACCGTTGGTAGGTTGCGGGCATGGCCCGACTGCTGGTGGTGACGAACGACTTTCCTCCGGGGCACGGAGGCATCGAGACCTACGTGCACGAGCTGGTGCGCCGGTTCGACCCGGCCGACGTGGTCGTGGCCACCTCGCGGCGCGACGGCTGGGAGGCCTGGGACGCGGCCCAGCCGTACCACGTCGAGCGGATCAGCCGGTACCCGATGCTGCCGACCCGACGCGTCGCCCGGGCCGTCGTCGAGCTGGCCAACGAGCACCAGTGCCAGGCCGCCTGGTTCGGCGCCGCGGCACCGCTGGGACTGCTGGCCGCCCCGCTGCGCACCGAGACCGGCATCCGGCAGGTCGTGTCCACCACCCACGGTCACGAGGTGTGGTGGGCCATGCTGCCGGGCTTCCGGCAGGCGCTGCGTCGCATCGGCCGACGGGCCGACCACGTGACGTACATCACCGACTACACCCGGGGGCCGCTGGCCCGGGTGCTGCCCGACGACCGCCTGGCCCGTCTCAGCCCCGGCGTCACCCCGGAGGCGTTCGCACAGGTCAGCGACGACGCGGTCGCTGACGTGCGCGCCCGGTGGGGCCTGGGCACCGACCCGGTGGTGGTGTCGGTGTCCCGGCTGGTGGCCCGCAAGGGCCACGACACCCTCATCGCCGCCTGGCCGCAGGTGCTGCGCCACCACCCGGCCGCCCGGCTCGTCATCGGCGGCCGCGGACCGTACGAGAAACGCCTGCAACAGCTGATCGCCCGGCACGAGGTCGCCGGCTCGGTGACGCTCGCCGGTTTCGTCCCCGACGACGACCTGGCCGCCCTCTACCACGCAGCCCAGGTGTTCGCCATGCCCGCCCGGTCCCGCCTGGCCGGTCTGGAGGTCGAAGGCCTGGGCATCGTCTCCCTCGAAGCCGCCGCCGCCGGGCTGCCGGTCATCACCGGCACCTCCGGCGGCGCCCCCGAGGCCGTCCGCCCCGACGAGACAGGCTTCGTCGTCGACGGCGCGGACGCCACCGCGGTCGCCTGGCAGATCGTCACCCTCCTCGACGACCCGGCCCGGGCCGCCGCCATGGGCGAGGCCGGCCGCGCCTGGATCGCCGACCAGTGGACCTGGGACGCCCGCCACCGCACCCTCGCCACCCTGCTCGGCCTCGGCGGGTAGCCCGGAAAAGCTGGCTCGCCCCGGCACGGATCTGCCTTGACGACCAGGCAGGCTCGTGAGCTCGTGCGCCTGACCGCTGACCTGATGCGCGTCGACGTCCAGTCGGTGGGGCCCGGCAGCCACGATCAGATCCGTAGTATGATCGAAGCATGAGCGAGACCGGGTACCGACGTTTCTCGGCCACCGCTCCAGGGGACTTCCTGGACGAGGTGACCGCGGAGATTCCCAAGGGTAAGTTTTCCGCCTGGGTCTACCAGGCCATGCGAGAGAAGCGCGAGCGCGACAACCTCGCAGCCCTCGTCGCAGAGATGGACGAGGTCAACGGCCCCCCCGACGACGAGGCCGTCGCCCGCGCGATGCATCTGTTGCAGTGAGAACCGTCGTCCTGGACTGCGCTGGCCTGTCGCAGGCAGTGGCGAAGGACTCAGCGGTCCACACCGTGATGACCGCTGCCGCCCGGAAGGGATGCCGCGTCCTGGTCCCAGCCGTGGTGCTGGCCGAGGTTCTCACCGGCCGGGCACGCGACGCCCAGGTCTGGCACACGGTAAACCGGCTTGTCGTCGAACCAGTCGACCGTGAGATCGGTGGCGAAGCAGGCCCGCTGCGCGAACGCGCACGCTCGGCACGCAAGAAGGCCAGGGACCTGACCGTCGACGCGATCGTGGCCGCCATCGCCCGCAGGCACGCCCCGTCGATGGTGCTGACCTGCGACGACAACGACCTTGCTCTGTTGTGCGATGGAGCGGACATCGTCGTGCACCACGTCTAGCAACATCCGCGGACACGCCCCGGGCCAACACGGCTCTCCCAGTTCAGAAGGCGCCCTTCAACTCGTGAAAACGGCCGCCTCGACCAGTGGACCCAGGACTCAACAATAAGACGACGGAACGATGACGCCCGCTACCGAGAATACGTTGATCAGTCAGGCATTGCCACGACGAGGTGAGATCTCAAGACAGATAGCTGGGGTAGTCCCGCCACCGCGAACCTTGATCCCAGTATCCATCGTCGACAGGGTTCCAGGACACCTGCCTGTCGCGAAGCACTCGAATAATGTCCTCAACCATGCCCGCCATATTTGACGTCACCGGGTTGTCCCAATCGTCGATGTAAAAACATCCAATGCGCAACTCATCCGAGGTGGACTCACCCAGGCGTCCCACGAGGCGCCCGTGGCCAAATAGTGACCAGGCAACCGGGATCCAGTCATGCGCCCATCCACCGTCGCCGTCATCAGGCAGATCCTCCAGCCACATCTCCCGATCCCCCAGTGCTCTTTCAATACCCATCGGTCCCCAGGATGCGGGACCGAAGGAATGGCGATCGGTCAACGGAGAATCCACGCGAGTACCATCGTGCCACCGCCACCACTCCCGCAACTCGGTGGGCACCAACAGCCCGCTGGGAGCAAGCAGCTCATCAATCCGATCGTCGTCGATACCGGGTAGAGCGTAGGATGAGAACGGTGAACCGATCTCGTTGAGAAGGTCTTCAAGCTCGTGCAGCAGCCCTGTCAAGCGGGTCGTCTTAGGTTTCACTCCCAGTTCCCAACTCTTGAGACCACACCCGCGGACACGAACGACGAGCCAACCAACGCCACCACGACGGTCCTCGACCTCATGCCGGGCCTCCGTCGTCTCCTGCTGGCCGCCAGGATCTAGTCATCATTGACACTTGCCAAAGTAGTGCGCAGTGTCAGGGATCCTGCCAGCAGACAGGCGCGCGCGTCAAGAACCACCAGGCCGTCAGGCCTCGGGGAGGGCAAGCTTGTAGCCGAGGCCGCGGACGGTGGTCAGGAGGCGGGGGCGGGTCGGGTCGTCCTCGATCTTGGCGCGCAGGCGTTTGACGTGGACGTCGAGGGTCTTGGTGTCGCCGACGTAGTCGGACCCCCAGACGCGGTCGATCAGCTGGGTGCGGGTCAGGACCCGGCCGGCGTACGTCAGCAGCATCTCCAGCAGCTCGAACTCCTTCAGCGGGAAGCTCACCAGCTGGTCGGCGACGCGCACCGTGTGGCGGTCGACGTCCATCTCGACCGGGCCGCAGCGCAGCACCACCGACTCGTCCGGGACCTCGACGGTCGGGGTCGGCCCGGGGCCGCGGCGGCGCAGGACCGCGCGGATCCGGGCCAGCAGCTCGCGGGAGGAGTACGGCTTGGTCACGTAGTCGTCGGCGCCCAGCTCCAGGCCGAGGACCTTGTCGATCTCGTCGTCCTGGGCGGTGAGCATGATGACCGGCACGTCGTGCGCGGCGCGCAGCCGACGGCACACCTCGGTGCCGGACAGGCCGGGCAGCATGAGGTCCAGCAGCACCAGGTCGGCGCCGTGCTCGTCGAACACCGCCAGCGCCTGCGGACCGGTTGCGGCCTCGACGACGTCGTAGCCCTCGCGGGTCAGCAGGTAGGTCAGCGGGTCGCGGTACGAGTCCTCGTCCTCGACCACCAGCACACGGGTCATGGTGCGGCTCTCCTCGTCACGTCGGTACCGGCCCGGGCGAACGCCGGGTCGGCGGCGTCGGCCTGGGGCAGCCGGATGGTGAAGGTCGACCCCCGGCCGGGCTGCGACCACACGGTGACGTCCCCGCCGTGGGCGGCGGCGACGTGCTTGACGATGGACAGCCCCAGCCCGGTGCCACCAGTGTCGCGCGACCGCGCCGGGTCGACCCGGAAGAAACGTTCGAAGACCCGGTCGTGCAGGTCAGACGGGATGCCGACGCCTTCGTCCACGACGACGACCTCCGCCACCTGCACCCCCGCGTCGGTGCGCCCGGACCGGACGGCGACCCGCACACCGGTGCCGTCGGCCGAGTAGGTGACGGCGTTGTCCACCAGGTTGCGCACCGCCGTGACCAGCATCCGCCGGTCCCCGGCGACCCGCAGGCCGGAGCTGCCGCCGACGGTGAGCCTCACCTGCCGGGCCGCGGCGGTGGTCGCCACGGCCTTGACAGCCTCGGCGACGACGTCGTCCACCTCGACCAGGTGCAGCTCGTCGGCCGCGACCTGGAGCCGGGAGTACTCGATGATCTCATTGACCAGCCGGGACAGCCGGGTGGTCTCGTCGGTCATCCGACCAGCGAAACGGCGCACCGCCTCGGCATCGTCAGGGGCCTCACCGACGGCCTAGGCGAGCAGCGCCAGGGCGCCGACCGGTGTCTTCAGCTCGTGAGAGACGTTCGCGACGAAGTCGCGGCGGATCGCCTCGAGCCGACGGGCCTGGGTCAGGTCGTCAGCCAGCACGGCGACCAGGTCCGGGGCGACCTGCGCCACCCGGACCGAGACCCGCAGGGTCGCCGGGCCCATCGGGCCGCGCGGCAGGTCCAGCTCGGCGTCCTTGATCACCCCGTCGACGCGCACCTCCTCGACCAGGCGACGGACGGGAGCGTGGACCAGGGCCCCGTCACGGACCAGGCCCAGGGCGTGCGCGGCGGGAGTGGCGCGCACCACGTCACCGGCGTCGTCCACCACCACCGCCGCCGAGCGCAGCACCGCCAGCACCCGCACGACCCCGTCGTCGACGACCGGTTCAGGCCCCGGCGGCACCGTCCGCTGGACCCGTTCGGACCACCGGAACGCCACCGTCGCGGCGGCGCCGACCAGCAGCCCGACCAGCCCGGCCACCAACCAGCCCGCCTCGGAGAAGAACGGTTCCGCGGTCCCGACCGCCCGGCCGACGAGCTCCGCCACCGGCCCGGGGCGGGCGAGAGTGTTGACCAGCTCAGCGACCACGTCCACCACAGTAGGCGGCACGGACGGCCCCGTCTGCCCAGGCCGACGGTTCGACAGCCATTGTTCATCTGGCCGGAACCGACCGTTCACCGGGGCGTGCCAGACTGCCGAGCGGTGAGCCCGCCCCACGGTGCCGCCGCACGACATCTGCCCGAGGACGACCCGACAGGGAGTGGCATGCGCGAGATCTTCGACACCGAGCTGACACAGCTCGGTGACGACCTGGTGGCGATGGCCCGACGGGTCGAGGTGGCGATCACGTCGGCCGGGCGGGCGCTGCTCACCGCCGACCTGCCGCTGGCCGAGTCGGTCATCGCCGACGACCTGGCGATCGACGCGATGGACCGCGAGCTGGACGAACGGTGCGTCACGCTCCTCGCCCGCCAGCAACCGGTCGCCACCGACCTGAGGGTCATCGTCTCGAGCCTGCGGATCGCCACCACCCTGGAACGGATGGGCGACCTGGCCCGTCACGTCGCCCAGGTGGCACGTCGCTGCTACCCGGACCGGGCGGTGCCCGAGCAGGCCGTCGACCTGGTCTCGGCCATGGGCGACGCCGCGGTGCGGGTCGCCGAGCGGACCGTGCACCTGCTGGCCACCCGGGACCTGACAGTGGCCGACACCCTGGAACGCGACGACGACCAGCTCGACGAGCTGCACACCGCCTCGTTCGCGGCCCAGCTGGGCGGGACGTGGACCGGCACCCACCAGCAGGGCGTCGACCTCACCCTGCTGGCCCGGTACTACGAACGGTTCGGCGACCACGGGGTGTCCGTGGCCGGGCGGATCCGCTACCTCGTCACCGGCGAGTGGCCCGACGACTGACGCTCACCGGAGGCGGCATCGCGCGGCGCATGGCCGAGGAAGACCTCGTCCTGGGCGGCACCCGCACCCCGGGCTCAGCGCGGTCCGGACCGGCCGCCGTACGCCGCCCAGGCACGTTCGACCGCCGCCTGGGCGGCCTGCGGGTCCAGGTAACGACCCTCGCCCAGGCGGACCGCCCCGTCGGGTGACACCTGCGGACGGAAGACCAGCGGGGCGGCGCTGGGCACCTCCAGCCGGGCGATGGCATCGTCGTCGATGCCCTGGAGCACCTTGAGCAGGGCGCGCAGCGAGTTGCCGTGCGCGACCACGAGGACCGTGCGCCCGGCCCGCAGGTCCGGCTCGACCGCGTCGTACCAGTACGGCATGGCCCGGACCGGGACGTCGGCCAGCCGTTCGGTGCGCGGGACCGGCTGGCCCCGGTACCGCGGGTCGGTGTCCTGCCCGTACAGCGAACCCGGGGCCAACGGCGGCGGGGCCTGCGCGTACGACCGCCGCCAGGTCGCGAACCGTTCCTGACCGATCTGCTCCAGCACCTGGTCTTTCGTCGCACCCTGCAAGGCGCCGTAGTGACGTTCGTTGAGACGCCAGGTCTGGTGCATCGGCACCCACAGCCGGTCGACCGCGTCGAGCACCAGCAACGCCGTGACGATGGCCCGGCGCAGCACCGAGGTGTGCACCACGTCCGGGGTGATCCCCGCGTCGCTCAGCGCCCGCCCGGCGGCTTTGGCCTCGTCCACCCCGAGGTCGCTCAGCGGCACGTCCAACCATCCGGTGAACATTCCGTGGGCATTGCCCACGGACTCCCCGTGCCGCAGCAGGACGAGCATGGCCGCCATCCTCAGAGGATATCGACCTGCGACGGTCCGTCTCGCAGCCGGCGTCACCCTAATGCGACACCTCGTCGCGATAGCCGGCGCTCGCGGTCGATAGAATTGGACGACCGACCGCGACATCCTGCTGGCCCGACGACAAGGTCCTCTGATGCCCGATCGCCGCCCTGAACCCTGCGGCCCCACCTCCGCCCTGCCTGACCGGGGCGGTCACGACAGCCTGGCTCCCGAGCGGTGGCAGGCCCACCCCGCCTGTGCCGAGCCCGGGTCGCCCGTCGACATCGCCACCGACGTTCTGGGCGCCGCGGAACCGGCCGAACCGGTCGAGCTGGACCTGCGGCCGACCCGGTGGCGGGTCCTCAACACCGGGCGCACCGTCCAGGCCGAACCGGTGCGGCCCGACGGCACCCCAGGTCCGGGCCGGGCCGGTGGTTTTGCTGTCGCGTCCAGCCGGTTCACGGTGGCCCAGATCCACTTCCACGCCCCGTCCGAGCACACCTTCGACGGCACCCGCGCCGACATGGAGATCCACGTCGTCGCGACCGGTGGCGACGACCAGATCGCGGTGATCGGGCTGCCCCTGCGGATCGTCGACGACCCCACCGCGCTGGGTCGGGTGCTCGGCATCGTCCCGCAGCAGGTCACCCCCGGCCCCGTAGGCCGTGTGACGACGGGCATCACGACGGGCGGCACCGTGACGGCCGACGAGCTCGACCTGTCGGACGTGCTGCCGGCGGATCGCGCCGTCGTCCGCTACCTCGGGTCGTTGACCACGCCGCCGTACACCGGCGGCGTGCTGTGGCACGTCTACACCACGCCGGTGGCGGTCTCCGTCGACGAGGCGGCCAGCTTCACCACGGCGCACAGCGGCAACGTCCGACCGGTCCAGCCGTTGCTGGACCGCCGGCTGAGCCTGCGCACGGTCGTCGCCGGGGCGGCGATCACCGCCCCGGCCTGACCGGTCAGCGGCCCTGGTTGGCGACTGCGGCGATGGACGCGGCGGCGGCCTCAGGGTCGAGGTAGGTGCCGCCGACGACCGTCGGCTTGAGCGTCGTCTCGTCCAGCTCGTAGACCAGCGGGATACCGGTGGGGATGTTGACGCCGGAGATGGTCTCGTCGTCGATGTCGTCGAGGTACTTGACGATGGCGCGGATCGAGTTTCCGTGGGCGGCCACCAGCACCGTCTTGCCGGTCTTCAGGTCGGGCACCAGGTCGGACTCCCAGTACGGCAGGGTCCGTTCCAGCACGTCCTTGAGGCACTCGGCCAGCGGGATGGGCTCACCGGCATAACGCACATCGGCGTCCTGCGAGTAGGTCGAGCCTTTCTCGATGTCCGGCGGCGGGGTGTCGTACGAACGCCGCCACAGCATGAACTGCTCGTCGCCGTACTCGTCACGGATCTGCTTCTTGTCCTTGCCCTGCAGCGCACCGTAGTGCCGCTCGTTGAGCCGCCAGCTGCGCCGCACGTCGATCCACAAACGGTCGGCCACGTCCAACGACAGGTGCCCGGTCCAGATCGCCCGACGCAGCAACGACGTGTGCATGACGTCGGGCAGCACCCCGGCGTCCTTGAGCAGGTCGCCGCCACGCTTGGCCTCGGCGACCCCCTTGTCCGACAAGGGCACGTCGACCCAGCCGGTGAACAGGTTCTTCGCATTCCACTCGCTCTCGCCGTGGCGGAGCAGCACCAGGGTGTAGGTCATGGCACCCATCCTGCCCGCCACGAGCGCCGCCTGCCAGAAGGTCGCACCCGGTGAGCAGCACCTGTCCCCCATGCGGGACGGCGAAGGCTCGGGCCGCGCGGGGTGGGTAGCGGGTCGAGCCCCGTCACTGCGTCGTGGCTGTCTGCAGGCGCCGCCGTGCGCGCTGGCGAAACCTCCAGCGACGCACCAGACCACGCTGCTGGGAAGCAGAACCTGCGGCGCACGGCCTGACGAGGCAGACCCGTCAGTCTTGGCAGAACGCGGCCGGGTCGTCCAGGACCCGGCGCAGGGAGGACCAGGCGGCGCCGGTGAGGGCGGGGAGGTCGCCGGCGGCGGCCCGGTCGACGGTGAACTCGGTCCAGGGGGCGAACACCACCCGGCGACGCAGCTCGGTGAGGATGTGGGGGGCGAGGCGGTCGACGAGCGACCAGTAGGCGCCGCCGAGCACCACGGTGGGCACGTCGGTGAGGTTGACCACCGACGCCAGGGCCAGGCCCAGGGCCTGGCCGGCCCGGACCACCGCGGCCCGGGCCTTGAGGTCGTCGGCCTCCAGCGCAGCCACCAGGGCCGGGGCTCGGGCGGCCGGGTCGATGCCCGCGGCCTGGAGCAGCGCGTCAGGGCCGGCCACGGCGTCCAGGGTGCCGTCGTGGCCGCGGGCCAGGTCGACCACGAGATGACCCAGCGCCCCGGCCCAGCCGCGGTCGCCGGCCAGCAGCTGGCGGTGCACCACGACCGCCCCGCCGAGGCTGGTCTCGCCGCAGACGTAGACAAAGCTGTCGTCCGGCCGCACCCGGAGCTCGGCCGCCGCGGCCAGGTTGGCGTCGTTGTCGACCACCGGGCACAGCCGGGACAGACCCGGGTCGGTACGCAGCAGGGCCGGCAGGTCGACGTCGTGCCAGCCCAGGTCTGCCGCCAGGCGCACCCGACCGTCGGTGCCGACCAGGCCGGGGACGGCGACGGTCGCCCCGGTGATCCTCACCTCGTCGTCGGCCAGCGCACTCAGCACCGGGTCGAGCAGCGCGACCAGCCGGTCCACGACGACGACCGGGTCGGCACCGCGCTGGTCGCCGTAGTCCACAGCCTCAGCCAGCACCTGCCCGGCCAGGTCGACGACCCGCACCCCGAGATGGGCACCGTCGACCTCCAGGCCGACACCCGCGACAGTCCCGGCCGCCGGCAGCCCCGGCACCGCCGGGCGGCCTGCCCGCCCCGGCCACACCGGTTCCCGCTCGGTGACCTGCCCTCGTGCGACCGGCG
>JAVBSR010000065.1:0-13840 GCA_031556715.1 Cellulomonas sp. | reverse complement strand
CCCACCCCCCCCGGGTCGGGGTCGCCCGCGCCGGGGGTCCCCCGGGCCCGCCCGCCGCGGGTGCGGGCGACCCCCCTGGGGGGTCCCGCCCTCTCCGTCGTGCAGCAGATCCTGGGCCGGGCAGCAGATGACGTGCAGCAGGTCCGATGCCGTGCTCGCTCCCGGTGCTGCAGGTACGCGGCACGATGACGGCACAGCACAGCCCGCGCCGGCATGCACCCGATCGCGGCGGGCCGTCGGCCCGGGCCGGAGGAGTGCAGCCGCGCGCGCCAGAGCTACATCGCGTTGACGGCCTGGGCCAGCGCCGACTTCTTGTTCGCGGCCTGGTTGGCGTGGATGACGCCCTTGGAGACAGCCTTGTCAAGCTTGCGCGACGCGGCGGCCAGCGCCGTCGTCGCCGCGTCCTTGTCCTGACCAGCGACGGCCTCACGCACCTTGCGCATGTAGGTCTTCAGCTCGGACTTCACAGCCTTGTTGCGCTGCCGAGCCTTCTCGTTGGTGCGGATCCGCTTGATCTGAGACTTGATGTTCGCCACAGGTGACTTCCTCGTACGTGCTGACAGGTCTACGGGTGCGGTGATGACAACCACGTCCGCGACGGCTGAAGCCCTAGGTCAGGACCACAACCTTCGGAATGCAGGACACCGCTGGTGCCCACGGCGGGCACGAGCGGTAATGCTACCAGGGCGCCCCGCTACTCCGCTCCACCGGCAGGTCGACGGCGCCGATCGAGCGTCGGCTACCAGCCCGGCTGGTCGCCACGCACCTTGACCATCGCTGTGACGACCCGGTCGAACAGCGCCCGGTCGACCACAGAGCCCTCGCGGCGCACCGCGGCCGGGTCGACGCGCAGCAGCCGGTCGAGCCGGACCTCGCTCGGCCGCCGCCGGACGTCCCAGTCACCAGCGCCGATGTCCATCCACACCCGGCCCCAGCGCGCCTCGTCGGCGGCGTCGCGGTCGTGGTCCTTGCTGGTCAGCATCAGCCCCGCAAGGTCGTCTCCGATCCGCCCCACGAGCAGCACCGGCCGGTCCTTGCCCCGGTCGGGGTCGTCTTCGTAGGCGACCCAGGTCCAGACGATCTCGCCCGGGTCGGGGTCACCGTCCAGGTCCGGCTGGTAGGCGATCCGCAGCCGGTCGTCCTGCCGGGCAGGCGACGCGGGTGGAGAGGGCGGTTGCGGAGAACGCGGTTGTGGAGAGAGCGAGGAGAACAACGCTCGCAACGGTCGGGACAACGAGGTCAGCCGCAGGCGCACGGGACGTACCATACCTGTCCCGAGAAGAGCAACGGCCGCAGGGCTAGTCTGCACGGCATGGACCTGTTCGACGGCTACCTCGCAGGAGCGGCCTGGGACGAGATGGTCGATCGCCACGGTGGCGTCGGCGGTCAGCAGGTGCGCGGTCCCTACCAGCAGGTGCACCAGGTCCTGGCAGCGATGTCCCTGCCCGACGTGCGGGCCCGTGCTGACTCGCTGGCGCGGTCGTACCTGCGTCAGGGCGTGACCTTCGACGTCGCGGGGGAGGAGCGGCCCTTCCCCATCGACGTCGTGCCGCGCGTCATCGGCGCCGACGAGTGGGCGCGGGTGGCGCCGGGCGTGAGCCAGCGGGTGCGGGCGCTGGAGGCGTTCCTGGCCGACGTCTACGGGCCGCAGCGGGCGATCGGCGACGGGGTGGTGCCGCGTTCGGTCATGGTGTCGTCGACGCACTTCCACCGGGCGGCACGGGGGATCGACCCGCCCAACGGGGTGCGGGTGCACGTGGCGGGCATCGACATCATCCGCGACTCGGCCGACGGCTGGCGGGTCCTGGAGGACAACGTCCGGGTGCCCAGCGGCGTCAGCTACGTGCTGTCCAACCGTCAGGCCATGACCCAGTCGTTCCCCGAGCTGTTCGCGGCGCTGCGCATCGCGCCGGTGGCCGACTATCCGCGCCAGCTCCTGGCTGCGCTCCAGGCGGCGGCACCGTCCGGGGTCGACGACCCGACCGTCGTCGTGCTCACCCCGGGTGTCTACAACAGCGCCTACTGCGAGCACACCCTGCTGGCCCGGCTCATGGGTGTCGAGCTGGTCGAGGGCCCGGACCTGTTCTGCGCGGCGGGCCGGGTGTGGATGCGCACCACCCAGGGTCGGCGCCGGGTCGACGTCGTCTACCGGCGGGTGGACGACGACTTCCTCGACCCGGTGGTCTTCCGGCAGGACTCGCTGCTGGGCTGCCCCGGTCTGATGACCTGCGCCCGCAAGGGTACGGTGACCATCGCCAACGCCGTGGGCAACGGGGTGGCGGACGACAAGCTGGTCTACACCTATGTGCCGGACCTCATCCGGTACTTCCTGGGTGAGGAGCCGATCCTCGCCAACGTCGACACCTGGCGGCTGGAAGAACCAGACTCCCTGGCGGAGGTGCTGGACCGGCTGGACGAGCTGGTCGTCAAACCCGTCGACGGGTCGGGCGGCAAGGGGATCGTCGTCGGGCCGGCTGCCGACCGTGGCGCGCTGGAGGCGCTGCGGGCCCGGCTGCTGGACGACCCGCGCGGCTGGATCGCCCAGCCGGTGGTCCAGCTGTCGACCGTGCCCACGCTGGTGGCTGAGGGGCTGCGGCCCCGGCACGTCGACCTGCGCCCGTTCGCGGTCAACACCGGCGACCAGGTGCTGGTCCTGCCCGGAGGCCTGACCCGGGTGGCGCTGCCGGAGGGCGAGCTGGTCGTGAACTCCTCCCAGGGCGGCGGGTCGAAGGACACCTGGGTGCTGGGCGGCTCGCGTCCGCCCGAGCCGGTCACCGGGGCGTCCGGACCGCAGGCGGTCGCCTACCCCGTCGTCCAGCAGCCAGCGCACGCCGTGCCGATCTCGGTCAGCCCGCACGACGGCGGCGCCGTGATCATGCAGCAGCAGCAGCAACAACAGCAGCAGCAGGAGGCGTCATGCTGAGCCGGATCGCCGAGTCGCTGTTCTGGATCGGGCGGTACGTGGAGCGGGCTGACGACACGGCCCGGCTGCTCGACGTGCACGTGCAGATGCTCCTGGAGGACCCCTGGCAGGAGGAGGACCTGGCCTGCCGCTCCCTGCTGTCGGTCATGGACCGGCCTGCGCCACCGCCGCCGACCGCCGCCGGGCGGCGCTACGTGCTGACCACGCTGGCCTACGACCCCGAGTCGCCGTCGTCGATCGCCGGGTCGCTGAGCGCCGCCCGCGAGAACGCCCGTCGGGCCCGGGAGATCATCTCCTCCGAGCTGTGGGAGGCGCTGAACGCCACCTGGAACGCGCTGGCCACGCAGGTCGGAGGGCCCGACCACGACGGTGTGCGGCCGCACGACTTCTTCACCTGGGTCCGGGAGCGTGCCGCGGTGGTCGCGGGCATCGTGGACTCCACGATCTCCCGCGACGACGCCTGGCAGTTCCTGGTGCTGGGCCGCTCGATGGAACGGGCCGACATGACCGCCCGGCTGCTCACCACCCGGGCGCTGGCCGGCCCGGCCGGACCGTCGTGGACGACCTTCCTGCGGTCGTGCGGGGCGCACGAGGCGTTCCTGCGCACCTACCGGGGGACCGCGTCGGACGAGCTGGCGGCGGGGTTCCTGCTCCTGGACCGGCTGTTCCCGCGGTCCATCGTCCACGCCCTGGGCCAGGCCGAGGAGTGCCTGACCGGCCTGGAGCCGGTGGCCGACCGGGCCAGGATGGACGACGCCCGTCGGCACCTGGGGCTGACCCGCACGTCGTTGGAGTACCGGCCGCTGCCGACCATCCTCGACGACCTGCCCACCGAGATGGAGCAGGTGCAGCGGGCCTGCGCCGCGGCATCTGACGCCATCCGGGGCCGGTACTTCCCGTCCGGCTCGCCGGCCCAGTGGCAGGGGGAGGCGCTGTGACCGGCCCGGCCCGGCAGGACGGGAGCAGCGCGGACCCGGTCCGGCTGCACATCGTGCACACCACGACGTTCACCTACCCGCAACGGGTCGTCGTCTCGTACAACGAGGCCCGGATGGCGCCGGTGTCCTCCGGTGCGCAGCGGGTCGTCTCCTCGACGGTGACGGTCGACCCGCAGACCTGGGCCACCACCTACACCGACTACTGGGGCAGCCGGGTGACCGCGTTCGAGGTGCTGGCCGTCCACCAGGCGCTGCGCATCGTCGCCGAGCACGTGGTCGAGGTGCGCCAGCCGGCACCGCCGACGACCACCGTCGGCTGGGAGGTGCTGCGCGCCCCGGCGACGGTGGACCGTCGTGCCGAGTTCCTGACCGACGTCCCGGTGACCGCCCCGCCGGACGAGGTGGTCGAGCTGGCACGGACGGCTGTCGTCGGCCTGGGCCCGGCCGAGGCCGCAGTCGCGGTCTGCGACGCGGTGCGGGGGCAGATGTCGTACATCCCGGGCGTGACCACCGCTCACACCCCGGCCGCCGAGGCGTGGGCCGCCCGGGCCGGGGTGTGCCAGGACATCGCGCACCTGGCTGTCGGCGCGCTGCGCGCCGTCGGCATCCCCGCGCGGTACGTGTCGGGCTACCTGCACCCGGCGAGCGACGGCGGTGACGACGTGGGCCAGACCGTCTCGGGCCAGTCCCACGCCTGGGTGGAGTGGTGGGCCGGCGGCTGGTTCGCCCACGACCCGACCAACTCGACCCCGGTCGGCACCCGCCACGTCCGGCTGGGTCGCGGTCGCTGCTACGACGACGTCGCTCCGCTGCGTGGCATCTACTCCGGCGGCGGCGTCGCCGACCTGGACGTGGAGGTCCTGATCACCCGGCAGGCACAGCCTCCGGGCCCGGTGTGAGGTCGACGGCCCAGTCGTGGGAGCATAGGGCCGCCGATCCCGAACTCCTGGAGCGAAGAACCTGGTGTCCCCGATCCCTGAACCCGAGGCCGCCGCGCGCATCCGCCCGGCTGCGACCCCGCAGCACCTGCTGCGCAACTTCTGCATCATCGCGCACATCGACCACGGCAAGTCCACCCTGGCTGACCGGATGCTCCAGGCCACGGGCGTGGTCGAGGAACGGTCGATGCGGGCGCAGTACCTGGACCGGATGGACATCGAGCGCGAGCGCGGGATCACCATCAAGTCCCAGGCGGTGCGCATGCCCTGGCAGGTCGGTGACACCGGGTACGCGCTGAACATGATCGACACCCCCGGTCACGTCGACTTCACCTACGAGGTGTCCCGCTCCCTGGCGGCCTGCGAGGGTGCGGTGCTGCTGGTCGACGCCGCCCAGGGCATCGAGGCCCAGACCCTGGCCAACCTGTACCTGGCGCTGGCGGGGGACCTGGCGATCATCCCGGTGCTGAACAAGATCGACCTGCCCGCCGCCCAGCCGGACAAGTACGCCACCGAGCTGGCCGGTCTGATCGGTGTGGACGCTGACGAGGTCATGCGGATCTCCGCCAAGACCGGCGAGGGTGTCGAGGCGCTGCTGGACCGGATCGTCGCCCAGGTCCCGTCTCCGGCCGGCGACCCTGAGGCCGCGTCGAGGGCGATGATCTTCGACTCGGTGTACGACACCTACCGTGGTGTGGTCACCTACGTGCGCGTCGTCGACGGGTCGCTGTCCGCCCGCGAGCGGATCGCCATGATGTCGACCAAGGCCACCCACGAGCTGCTGGAGATCGGGGTGATCGCGCCCGAACCGGTGCCGACGACCGGCCTGGGTGCGGGTGAGGTCGGCTACCTCATCACCGGGGTCAAGGACGTCCGCCAGTCGAAGGTGGGCGACACCGTCACCGATGCCGCCAAACCGGCCGGCGCGGCCCTGGCCGGGTACTCCGACCCCAAGCCGATGGTCTTCTCCGGGCTGTACCCGATCGACGGGTCGGACTACCCGGACCTGCGCGACGCCCTGGACAAGCTCAAGCTCAACGACGCCGCCCTGACCTTCGAGCCGGAGACGTCGGTGGCCCTGGGCTTCGGGTTCCGGGTGGGCTTCCTCGGGCTGCTGCACCTGGAGATCGTCCGCGAACGGCTGGAGCGCGAGTCCGGGCTGGACCTCATCTCGACCGCCCCCAACGTCGAGTACGACGTGGTCATGGAGGACCGGGCGGTGGTCCGTGTGACGAACCCCAGCGAGTTTCCCGGCGGCAAGGTCTCCGAGGTCCACGAACCGGTCGTCAAGGCCACGGTGCTGCTGCCCACGGAGTTCGTCGGCACGGTCATGGAGCTGTGCCAGCAGCGTCGGGGGGTGCTCACCGGCGGGCCCGACTACCTGTCGACCGACCGGGTCGAGCTGCGGTACACCCTGCCGCTGGCCGAGATCGTCTTCGACTTCTTCGACGCGCTGAAGTCCCGCACCCGCGGCTACGCCTCCCTGGACTACGAACCGGCCGGGGAGCAGGTCTCCGACCTGGTCAAGGTCGACATCCTGCTGCAGGGCGAGCAGGTGGACGCCTTCAGCGCCATCGTGCACAAGGACAAGGCGTACGACTACGGCGTGATGATGACCGAGAAGCTGCGCAAGCTCATCCCGCGCCAGCAGTTCGAGGTGCCGATCCAGGCGGCGATCGGGTCGCGGGTCATCGCCCGGGAGACGATCCGGGCCATCCGCAAGGACGTGCTGGCCAAGTGCTACGGCGGTGACATCTCCCGCAAGCGCAAGCTGCTGGAGAAGCAGAAGGAGGGCAAGAAGCGGATGAAGACGATCGGCCGGGTCGACGTGCCGCAGGAAGCCTTCATCGCCGCACTGTCGTCGGAAGCCTCGGGCAAGGAGTCGAAGAAGAAGTGACCGGAAGGGTGGAGCGCCGGTCTGCCGTGCCCGCCCACCGTCGTGGTCGGCGCCCTGCGGGGCGCGGGGCATGAGCCCGGCGCTGCCCGACGGCGACCCGGCGCCGTCCGACGGGGCCCTGCCTCCGCAGGTCGCCGACGGCGCGGCCGGGCGGGCGTTCGGGGTCTACGTGCACGTGCCGTTCTGCCGGGTGCGGTGCGGGTACTGCGACTTCAACACCTATACCTCCGACCAGCTGGAGGGAGTCAGCCAGACAGGTTTCGCCGCCTCCGCGGCGGCGGAGGTCGCGCTGGCGGTGCAGGTCCTGGAGCGTGCGGGCGTGCCGCGTCGCCCGGTCAGCACGGTGTTCTTCGGCGGGGGCACGCCGACCGTGCTGCCGCCCGGTGACCTGGCTGCGGTGCTCGGAGCGGTGCGGGACGCCTGGGGTCTGGCGCCGGGTGCCGAGGTCACCACGGAGGCCAACCCGGACACGGTGACCCGCGGGTCGTTGGCGGCGCTGGCCGAGGCGGGGTTCACCCGCGTCTCGTTCGGGATGCAGTCGGCGGTGCCGCACGTGCTGGCGGCGCTGGACCGGGTCCACGACCCTGAGCAGGTGCCGCGCGTCGTGGACTGGGCCCGGTCGGCGGGGCTGCAGTGCTCCCTGGACCTGGTCTACGGCACCCCGGGGGAGTCGTCGGCCGACTGGGGTGCCTCGGTGCGTGCCGCGCTGGAGCTGGGGGTCGAGCACCTGTCGGCCTACGCCCTCACCGTCGAGCCGGGCACCCGGATGGGCGGTCAGATCAGGCGCGGGACCCTGCCGCCGCCCGACCCGGACATCCAGGCGCAGATGTACGAGATGGTCGACGACGCGGCCGAGGCGGCCGGTCTGACCTGGTACGAGATCAGCAGCTGGGCGGCGCCCGGCCACCAGTGCCGGCACAACCTGGGGTACTGGCGTGGCGCTGACTGGTGGGGCGTCGGCCCGGGGGCGCACAGCCACGTCGGTGGCGTGCGGTGGTGGAACGCCAAGCATCCTCGGGCCTGGACCCAGGCTCTGGACGGCGGGCGCAGCCCCGCTGCGGGTCGGGAGGTGCTGCGTGCGGACCAGACGGCGGCTGAACGGACCATGCTGGGCGTGCGCCTGAGCGAGGGGCTGCCGCTCGCCGACCTGGGACCGCAGGCGCGGCAGGCCGTGGCCGGGCTCATCGCCGACGGGCTGGTGGACGGACCGGCGGCAGTACGGCCGGTCGCCCCGACGGTGGTGCTGACCCGGACCGGGCGGTTGCTGGCCGACGTGGTGGTGCGGGCCCTGGTCTGACCGGCTCCGCCGGCCCGGGAGACCAGGGGGACCGATGTCCCAGATGCCCGGTTCTGGCCTCCGGTACGGCCGCACAGGGAGAGCTCGTGAGGAGCGTTTGGTGACCAGACGGGGGGAGTTCTGGTAAGAATGGTCTTCGTCCTGACCCGGGGTCCGAGCGGCCGGGCGGGCCGTTCCGGCACGGAGCGGCCTGGGACGCCAGATCGACCGATCAGAGGATAAGCAATGAGCATGCCACCCACGGGACCCGAGGCGCAGGGACCTGGCGTTCCGCCTCCCGGACAGCCCTACGGACAGCCTTCCGACACCCCCCCGGCCTACAGCGGCGCGCCCGCCCCCGGCTACGGGCAGCAGCCCGCCGGCTACGGCCAGCCGCCGCTGTCGGACTCCGACCGGCGCCTCTGGGCGATGCTCGGTCACCTTTCGGGGATCATCCTCGGCTTCATCGGCCCCATCATCGTCTGGGCGATCTACAAGGACCGGGACGAGTTCGTCAAGGATCAGTCCACCGAGGCGCTGAACTTCCAGATCACGCTGCTCATCGCCTACGTGGTCTCGGCCATCCTCATGCTCGTCTTCATCGGGTTCATCACGTACTTCCTCGTGTGGATCGCCTCGATCGTCTTCGCGATCATGGGCGGGCTGGCCGCCAACAAGGGTGAGCGCTACCGCTACCCGTTCGCTCTGCGCCTGGTCAAGTAAGACGCAGACGTCCCACGAGAGCCCCGGTGCCCGGCACCGGGGCTCTCGTCGTGGTGGGGGAGCTAGGCGGTGACGAAGTCGATGAGCTCTTCGACCCGGCCGAGCAGCGCGGGGTCGAGGTCGGCGTAGGTGCGGACCCGGCCCAGGATCCGGGCCCACGCCTGGGCGACGTCGGCCTGGGTGCTGCACGGCCAGCCGATGGCACGCAGCACGCCGGTCTTCCACTCGGTGCCCCGGGGCACCTGCGGCCAGGCCTCCAGGCCGAGGCGCTGCGGGCGGACGGTCTGCCAGACGTCGACCCACGGGTGGCCGAGCACCAGCACCGTGCCCGGTGGGGCGGCCTGCACCGCCTGGCTGGCCAGCCGGCTCTCCTTGGAGCCGGGCACCAGGTGGTCCACCAGCACCCCGAGACGCCGGTCTGGGCCGGGAGCGAAGGCACGGACCGCGTCGGGCAGGTTGTCCGCACCGTCCAGCAGCTCGACGACCACGCCCTCGACCCGCAGGTCGTCGCCCCAGACCTTCTCGACCAGCTCGGCGTCGTGACGGCCTTCGACCCAGATCCGCGAGGCCCGGGCGACACGGGCGGGAGCGTCAGGCACGGCGCGGGAGCCCGAGGCCGTCCGGCTCGGGGCGGCCGGGGTGGCCGCGGGTCGGGGTGGGACGAGCACGACGGCCTGGCCGTCGACCCAGAACCCGCCGCCCAGCGTGAAGCTGCGGGTGCGGCCGTGGCGGTCCTCCAGCTCGACGAGGTGCTGCCCGCCGGACTTCTCCACCCGCACCACGGCGCCGACCCAGCCGCTGGTCACGTCCTCGACCACCAGGCCGCGGTCGGCCGGGACCTGTGGTGTCTCGCGGCGTCGGCGGGAGGCGAGGACGTCGGAGCCATAACGGTCGGTGGTCACCGCAGCAGCGTACCCAGCCGGTGCCGGTCTGGGTCCGCGGGCGCCGCCTCGGGGGGTAGCGGCGTAGGATTGGCACTCGGTGCCGGTGAGTGCCACCTGGATTGCGCGATCGACGAGGAGGGCAGGTGGGCGAAGACCGACGGCTCGACGTGCTGCGCGCCATCGTCGAGGACTACGTCGCCACCCGCGAGCCTGTCGGGTCGCGTGCGCTGACCGAGCGGCACCATCTGGGGGTCTCACCGGCGACGATCCGCAACGACATGGCGGCGCTGGAGGAGGCCGGGCTCATCGTCGCCCCGCACACCTCGGCCGGGCGGGTGCCCACCGACCTGGGGTACCGCACGTTCGTGGACCACCTGTCGCAGGTCCGGGCTCTGTCCGCGGCCGAGCGGCGGGCCATCAGCACCCTGCTGGCCGAGGCCGTGGACCTCGACGACGTGGTCGACCGTGCCGTCCGCCTCATCGCCCAGCTGACCCACCAGGTCGCCGTCGTGCAGTACCCGTCGTTGCGCCGGTCGGCCCTGCGGCACGTCGAGCTGGTCGCCATGGGGGAGCGGCGGCTGCTCGTCGTCATCATCACCGCGACCGGTCGGGTCGAGCAGCGCACGCTGGAGCTGGCCGAGGGCGTGGACGAGGCCGCCGTGGCCCGGCTGCGCCTGCGTCTGAACGCCGCGGCTGTCGGGCTTCGGCTGTCCGACCTGGACCGGGTGCGTGAACGCCTGGTCGAGCAGGTCAGCGCTGGGATCGGCACGGCGACGAGCGCGGGCGACGCCGACCTGGTGCGCACGGTGCTGGACGCCATCGCCGAGACGTTGGCGCAGGAGTCCGAAGAGCGTGTCGTGGTGGCCGGGACGGCGAACCTGGCCCGTTCGGCAGACTTTGCCCTGTCGATCTCCCCGGTGCTCGAGGCGCTCGAAGAGCAGGTGGTGCTGCTGCGGCTGCTCACCGAGATGGCCGAGGACGAGTCCGCGGTGGCGGTGCGCATCGGCCGGGAGCACCGCTATGAACCGCTGGTGGAGACGTCTATCGTGTCCAGCGGCTACGGCGACGGCGTGGCCGTCGCCCGGATCGGCGCGGTCGGTCCGTTGCGCCAGGACTACCCGGGCACCATCGCGGCCGTGCGCGCCGTGGCCCGGTACCTGACCCGGATCTTGGCCGGGTGATGAGTATGAAGGAGCACACCTGCCTGTGACCAGCGACTACTACGCCGTGCTCGGCGTGCCGCGCGACGCCCCGCCGGAGCAGATCAAGAAGGCCTACCGCAAGCTGGCGCGTGAGCTGCACCCGGACGTCGCCGGGGAGAGCCCGACCGCGGAGGAACGCTTCAAGGAGGTCTCCCAGGCCTACGACGTGCTCGGCAACCCCGAGAAGCGCCGCGTGTACGACCTGGGCGGCGACCCGTCGTCGCCGGGTGGTGGCGCCGGGGCGGGCTTCGGTTTCCAGGACATCTTCGAGACGTTCTTCGGCGCGGCCACCGGCAGCCAGCGGGGCCCGGTGCCGCGGGCCCGGCGCGGCGAGGACGCGCTCATCCGGCTCAGCGTCGAGCTGTCCGAGGCGGTCTTCGGCGCCCACCGCGACGTGGCGGTCGACACCTACGTGGTGTGCCCCACCTGCACCGGGACCTGCTGCCGGCCCGGGACGTCACCGCAGTCGTGCACGGCCTGCAACGGCCGCGGCCAGGTGCAGCGGGTCACCCGGTCGCTCATCGGGCCGGTGGTGACCAACCGGCCCTGCCCGGTGTGCCACGGCTTCGGCACGGTGATCCCCGACCCGTGCCCCGAGTGCTCCGGTGAGGGCCGGGTGCGCACCCGGCGCACCCTGAGCGTCGACGTGCCCGCCGGGGTGGAGACCGGTACCCGGATCCGGCTGAGCGGCCAGGGCGACGCCGGCCCGGCCGGTGGCCCGCCCGCTGACGTGTACCTGGAGGTGCGCGAGCGCAAGCATGACGTGTTCACCCGCGAGGGCGACGACCTGCACGCCACGCTGCCGGTGCCGATGACCGCCGCGGCCCTGGGCACCGTGCTCACCCTGGACACCCTGGACGGACCGCAGGAGGTCGACCTGCGACCGGGCACCCAGCCCGACCAGGTCATCACGCTGCGCGGCCTGGGTGCCGGTCGTCTGCGTTCCGGCGGCCGTGGTGACCTGCACGTGCACGTCGAGGTGCACGTGCCCACCCCGGACGACGAGCAGCAGGTCGCCCTGCTGCGCCAGCTGGCCCAGCTGCGGGGCGAAGAACGGCCCGAGGCCCGGCTGTCCCACAGCGGCGTCTTCGCCAAGCTGCGCGACAAGCTCTCCGGGCGGTGAGCGCACCGGTCTTCCTCACCGAGCCGGGCGAGCTGGACGGGATCGCCCCGGGCGAGGTGTTCCGGCTGCGCGGCGCTGAAGCGCGGCACGCCGCCGTCGTGCAACGTCGGGGCACGGGGGAGCAGATCGACGTCGTCGACGGCGTCGGGGTGCGCCTGGTCGGCACCATCTGCCAGGTCAGCGCCGGCAGCGGGCGCACCGCCGAGCTGGACGAGGTGGCCGTCGAGGTGGCCCAGGTGTGCCGCGAGCCGCGGCCCGAACCGGCGCTGGTGCTGGTCCAAGCCCTGGCCAAGGGCGACCGCGACGAACGGGCCATCGAGGCCGCCACGGAGGTCGGCGTCGACCGGGTGGTCCCCTGGCAGGCCCAGCGGTCGATCGTCGTGTGGCGAGGTCAGCGCTCGGCCAAGTCCCGCGCCCTGTGGCTGGGTACGGTGCGCGCCGCCGCGAAGCAGTCCCGCCGCGCCTGGGTCCCCCCGGTGGCCGAGGCGGTCGACCTGCGCGGCCTGGCCTCGCTGGCCACCGCGACCCGCACCGGAGGCGGCGCCACGCTGGTCCTCGACGCCGACGGACCGATGGCGGTGGCCGACGTGCCGCTGCCCACCTCCGGCGAGATCGTCGTCGTCGTCGGCCCCGAGGGCGGTATCGCCCCGGCCGAGCTGGACGCCCTGACCGCCGCCGGTGCGGTCGGCGTCCGCCTGGGCCCCCACGTCCTGCGCACCTCGACGGCCGGTCCCGTCGCCCTGGCCCTGCTGGCGCAACGTCTCGGCCGCTGGGGCTGAGACGGCGTCTCCTTAGATGTCGTCGACCACAGTCCCGTGCAGGCGCCGGGCTGACGTGCGGCGACCAAGTCGACAGACGTGTGCCGGCTCGACGTCTGCTGGACCACCACAGACGAGGCTGCCCCGCGACAGTGCGTCGCGGGGCAGCCTCGGGGACGAGTCGGACGTCAGCGGGAGTCGCTGCTGGCGGTCTCGACGGCGGCGCGTCCGGCTTCCAGCCGGGCCACCGGCACCCGGAACGGGGAGCAGGAGACGTAGTCCAGGCCGACGCCGTGGAAGAACCGGATCGACTCCGGGTCTCCGCCGTGCTCGCCGCAGACACCCAGGCCCAGGTCGCCGCGGGCGGCCCGGCCCTCGGTGGCGGCCATCTGGACCAGGCGTCCGACGCCCAGCTCGTCGATCGTCTCGAACGGCGACACCGACAGCACACCGTTGGTGGTGTAGTCGGCGAAGAACGCGCCCTCGACGTCGTCGCGGGAGAAACCCCAGGTGGTCTGCGTCAGGTCGTTGGTGCCGAAGGAGAAGAACTGCGCCTCCTGGGCGATACGGCCCGCCGTCAGCGCAGCGCGAGGCAGCTCGATCATGCAGCCCACGGGCAGGTCGAGGCTGACGCCCCGCTCGGCGCCGATGGTGGCCATGAGGTCGAGCGCCATGTCACGGACCAGGCGCAGCTCACGCACCGAGCCGATGAGCGGCACCATGATCTCCGCGTGCGGGTTGCCGCCGGCCGCCAGACGGTCGGCGACCGCCTCGCAGATCGCCCGGATCTGCAGCTCGAACAGCCCGGGCACCACCAGGCCCAGCCGGACCCCGCGCAGGCCCAGCATCGGGTTGGCCTCGTGCATGTGCTCCACCGCGGCGAGCAGCGCCACGTCGTCCGGGTTGGTCTGGCCCTGAGCCTTGGCGAGGGCCACCTTGACCGACAGGGACGTCCGGTCGGGCAGGAACTCGTGCAGCGGCGGGTCGAGCAGCCGGATGGTCGTCGGCAGACCGTCCATCTCGGTGAGCAGCTCGGTGAAGTCACCGCGCTGCATCGGCAGCAGGGCGTCGAGCGCGGCCTGCTTCTCGGCGGGGTCCTTGGCCAGGATGACCCGTTCGATGAGCACCCGGCGGTCACCGAGGAACATGTGCTCGGTGCGGCACAGGCCGATGCCCTG
>JAVBSR010000071.1:0-32523 GCA_031556715.1 Cellulomonas sp. | reverse complement strand
GCCGCATCGGCCGTCGGCAGGAGACCGGAGGCCCTCAGGTCGGCGATGGTGTGCCCGGCCATGACCAGCGCGGCGGCCTTGGCCAGCGGCACCCCGGTGGCCTTGGACACGAACGGTGCCGTGCGCGACGCCCGGGGGTTGGCCTCCAGCACGTACAGCACGTCCGACAGCAGGGCGAACTGGATGTTCAGCAGCCCACGTACCCCGACCCCCCGGGCGATGGCCTCGGTGCTGGCCTTGATCCGAACCAGCTCGCTGGCCGAGAGCGTCACCGGGGGCAGGGCGCAGGCCGAGTCGCCGGAGTGGATCCCCGCTTCCTCGATGTGCTCCATCACCCCGCCCAGGTACAGCTCGGTGCCGTCGTAGAGGGCGTCGACGTCGATCTCGATCGCGTCGTCGAGGAACCGGTCGATGAGCAGCGGCGGCATCGACCCGGCCCGCGCCGGGTCACCGGCGTCGAGCGCCCGTTCGACGTACTCGGTCAGGGCGGCGTCGTCGTAGACGATCTCCATGCCGCGACCGCCCAGCACGTAGCTGGGCCGCACCAGCACCGGGTAGCCGATGCGGTGCGCCGTCTCGCGGGCGACCGTCAGGGTGGTCGCGGTGCCGTACGCCGGTGCTGGCAGGCCCGCCGCGTCGAGCACCGCGCCGAAACGGCCCCGGTCCTCGGCGGCGTCGATCGCCTCCGGCGGCGTGCCCAGGATGGGCAGGCCCGCGTCGGCCAGGCGCTGGGCCAGCGACAGCGGCGTCTGCCCGCCGAGGGTGACGATGAGCCCGACGACCGGCCCCGCGGCCTTCTCGGCCTCGTAGACCTCGAGCACGTCTTCGAAGGTCAGCGGCTCGAAGTACAGCCGGTCCGAGGTGTCGTAGTCGGTGGACACCGTCTCGGGGTTGCAGTTGACCATGACGGTCTCGTACTCCTCGCGCAGCGCCAGCGCGGCGTGCACGCAGGAGTAGTCGAACTCGATGCCCTGCCCGATCCGGTTGGGCCCCGACCCGAGGATGATCACCGCGGGGCGTTCCCGGGGGGCGATCTCCGTCTCCTCGTCGTACGACGAGTAGTGGTACGGGGTGCGGGCGGCGAACTCCGCGGCGCAGGTGTCGACCGTCTTGTAGACGGGCCGCACGTCCAGCGCCCAGCGGTAGGCCCGCACCGTGTCCTCGCTGACGCCTCGCAGCGAGGCGACCTGCACGTCGGACAGCCCGTGCCGCTTGGCCCGCGTCAGCACCTCGGCGGTCAGCTTCGGCGCGGTCCGGGTGGCTTCGGCCACCTCGTTGACCAGCTGGACCTGGTCGAGGAACCACGGGTCGATCCAGGTGGCGTCGAACACCCGCTCGACCGACGCGCCGGCCCGCAGCGCCTGCTGCACGTCGACGAACCGGTGCTCGGTGGGCACCCGCAGCGACTCGACCAGGGCGTCCAGCGCCGCACCGGTGGGCGGCTCGCCGTCCCAGTGGAAACCGGTGCCCTTCTTGTCGATGGAGCGCAGCGCTTTGCCCAGCGCCTCGGTGAAGTTCCGGCCCAGCGACATGGCCTCGCCGACGGACTTCATGGTGGTGGTCAGGGTCGGGTCGGCTGAGGGGAACTTCTCGAAGGCAAACCGGGGCACCTTGACCACGATGTAGTCGACGGCCGGCTCGAACGACGCCGGGGTCGACCCGGTGATGTCGTTGGTGATCTCGTCGAGGGTGTACCCCACGGCCAGCCGGGCGGCGATCTTGGCGATGGGGAACCCGGTGGCCTTGGAGGCCAGCGCCGAGGAGCGCGACACCCGGGGGTTCATCTCGATGACGATGATCCGCCCGTTCTCGGGGTGGACCGCGAACTGGATGTTGCACCCGCCGGTGTCCACGCCGACCTCGCGGATGATCGCGATACCCAGGTCGCGCAGCCGGTGGTACTCCCGGTCGGTCAGGGTCAGGGCCGGGGCGATGGTGATCGAGTCGCCGGTGTGCACGCCCACCGGGTCGACGTTCTCGATGGAGCAGACCACGACGACGTTGTCGTTGCGGTCGCGCATCAGCTCCAGCTCGATCTCTTTCCAGCCGAGGATCGACTCTTCGAGCAGCACCTCCGTCACCGGTGAGTAGTGCAGCCCGGCCCCGGCGATCTCCCGCAGGTCGTCAGGGGTGTAGGCGATGCCCGACCCGAGCCCGCCCATGGTGAACGACGGCCGGACCACCAGCGGGTAGCCGAGCTCGTCGGCCGCGGCGAAGCAGTCGTCGAGGGTGTGGGCGATGGCCGAGCGGGCGTTCTCGCCGCCGCAGCGGGTGACGACCTCGCGGAACTGCTCGCGGTCCTCCCCCTTGCGGATCGCGTCGACGTCAGCACCGATGAGCTCGACGCCGTAGCGTTCCAGCACCCCGGCCTCGTGCAGGGCGACGGCCGCGTTGAGCCCGGTCTGGCCGCCCAGCGTGGGCAGGATCGCGTCGGGGCGTTCCTTGTCGATCACCGAGGTCAGCACCTCGAGGTTGATCGGCTCGACGTAGGTGGCGTCGGCGAAGTCCGGGTCGGTCATGATCGTCGCCGGGTTGGAGTTGACCAGGACGACACGCATGCCCTCGGCCTTGAGCACCCGGCAGGCCTGGGTGCCGGAGTAGTCGAACTCGCAGGCCTGCCCGATGACGATCGGACCAGACCCGATGACCAGGACAGAGTTGATATCGGTGCGCCGTGGCATCAGGCTGCGTGCTCCTTGTCTGAATCACTGCTGTCGGGACCCGCGTTCGGGGAGTGAGCCTGCATGAGGTCGCAGAAGCGGTCGAACAGGTAGGAGGCGTCGCGGGGGCCCGCGGCAGCCTCAGGGTGGTACTGGACGGTGAACGCGGGCAGGTCCAGGGCTTCCAGCCCTTCCACGACGTTGTCGTTGAGGTTGACGTGGCTGACCTTGACCCGGCCGTAGCGTCCGCCGTCGTGGGGTGCGACGGTCTCGGTACCGTCGGCTGGCGCGTCGACGGCGAAGCCGTGGTTGTGGGTGGTGATCTCGACCTTGCCGGTGGCGCGGTCCAGCACCGGCTGGTTGGTCCCGCGGTGGCCGTAGGTCAGCTTGTAGGTGCCGAAGCCCAGGGCCCGGCCGAACAGCTGGTTGCCGAAGCAGATCCCGAAGAAGGGGATCCTGCGGTCCAGCACGCACCGCAGCAGGTCGACCTCGTGCGTGGCCGCACCCGGGTCGCCCGGGCCGTTGGAGAAGAACACCCCGTCGGGCCCGATCGCCAGCAGGTCGTCGAGGGTGGACGTGGCGGGCATCACGTGGACCTCGATGCCACGCTCGGCCATCCGGTGGGGGGTCATGGACTTGATGCCCAGGTCGAGTGCCGCCACCCGGAACCGCGGCCGGGCGAGCGGGGCACCGTCGGGACCCTGGGCCGCGATGACGTACGGCTCGGTGGTCGACACCTCCGCGGCCAGGTGGGCGCCGCGCATCGACGGTGCGGCCTGGACCTGGGCCAGCAGCTGCGCGTCGGAACGGTCGTCGAGCGCCTTGCCGGAGAAGATCCCGGCCCGCATCACGCCACGGTCGCGCAGGTGGCGGGTGAGCGCCCGGGTGTCGATGCCGCTGATCCCCACGACGCCCCCGCCGACCAGGTCGTCGTCGAGCCTCCGCTGGGAACGCCAGCTCGACGCCACGCGGGACGGGTCGCGCACCACATAGCCGGCCACCCAGATCTGCTTCGACTCCGGGTCCTCGTCGTTGACCCCGGTGTTGCCGATGTGCGGTGCGGTCATCACGACGATCTGGCGGTGGTACGACGGGTCGGTGAGCGTCTCCTGGTAGCCGGTCATGGCCGTCGTGAAGACGATCTCACCGACCGTCTCGCCGACCGCCCCGTATGCCTCGCCCCGGAAGGATCGACCGTCCTCCAGCATCAGTACTGCGGGTGTCATGAGCACTCCTTGTCGTCGAAGGCACGGTCGTTGAAAGCACAGCCGTTGAAGGCACAGTCGTTGGAAGCACGGTCGTCGAAGGCACCGCCGTCGAGGGAACGGTCGTCGAGAGCACCGTTCCCGACAGCGCTGCCAGGAACCAGGACGGCAGGCGAGAGGGTCCTGCCCGTCATCGGCTGACGAGCCGACCGTCGAGCACCGTGGGTCGCCCGTGCAGGAACGTCGCGACGACCCGCCCGGGCAGCTCCATCCCCGCGAACGGGGTGTTCACCGAGGCGGTGGCCTGCTCGCCGGGCACGACGGTGCGCCGCGCCGCAGGGTCGACCAGCACCAGGTTGGCCGGTTCGCCGACGGCGATCGGCCGCCCCTGGTCGGCCACCCGGCCGATGCGGGCCGGTTCGACCGCCATCACCCGGGCCACGTCGGCCCAGGTCATCCGGCCGGTGTCGACCATGGCGGCCTGGACGACGGACAGGGCCGTCTCCAGCCCGGTCATGCCGAAGGCGGCGGCGGCCCACTCGCAGTCCTTGTCCTCGCGCGGGTGCGGGGCGTGGTCGGTGCCCACGACGTCGATCGTGCCGTCGGCCAGCCCGGCGCGCACGGCCTCGACGTCGGCGGCGGTGCGCAACGGCGGGTTGACCTTGAAGATCGGGTCGTAGCTGCGGACCAGCTCGTCGGTGAGGTACAGGTGGTGCGGGGTGGCCTCGGCGGTGACGTCGATGCCCCGTTCTTTGGCCCAGCGCACGATCTCCACCGACCCGGCGGTCGACAGGTGCAGGACGTGCAGGCGGGACCCGACGTGCTCGGCCAGCAGCACGTCCCGGGCGATGATGGCTTCCTCGGCCACGGCGGGCCACCCGGCCAGGCCCAGCTCGGCGCTGACCACGCCCTCGTGCATCTGGGACGTGGTGGTCAGGCGCGGTTCCTGGGCGTGCTGGGCGATCACGGCGTCGAACGCCTTGGCGTACTCCAGCGCTCGGCGCATGACGACCGGGTCGGCGACGCACTTGCCGTCGTCGGAGAACACCCGGACTGCGGCGTGCGACTGGGCCATCGCACCGAGCTCGGCCAGCCGCTCCCCTGCCAGCCCGACGGTCACGGCGCCGACCGGGCGCACGTCGACGTACCCGGCGTCTCGGCCCAGCTGCCAGACCTGCTCGACGACTCCCGCGGTGTCAGCCACCGGCGAGGTGTTCGCCATGGCGTGCACGCAGGTGTACCCGCCCAGCGCTGCGGCCCGGCTGCCGGACGCCACGGTCTCGGCGTCTTCACGTCCGGGTTCACGCAGGTGGGTGTGCAGGTCGACCAGCCCGGGCAGCAGCACCAGGCCGGTGGCGTCGACACGCTCGGCCTCGGTGTCGGCGGCAGCGCCACCGAGCGCGGCGATCATGCCGTCGACGACGAGCACGTCGGTCGGGTCGTCGCCCAGCGGCCGGGCCCCGGTGAGCAGGTAGGCGGTCATTCGGTCTCTCCTGTCGGTCGGTCGGTCCCGGCGAGCAGCAGGTACAGCGCGGCCATGCGCACCGCGACCCCGTTGCTGACCTGCTCGACGATCACCGCGCGCGGGCTGTCTGCGGCGTCGGCGGAGATCTCCAGGCCCCGGTTCATCGGGCCGGGGTGCAGGACGATGGTGTGCTCGGGCAGCCGGGCCAGCCGCTGGGCGTCCAGGCCGTAGCTGCGGGTGTACTCCCGGGGGCTGGGGAAGTACCCGCCCTCGCCCATCCGTTCGCGCTGGATGCGCAGCATCATCACGGCGTCCGGGCCTTCTGCGAGCACGTCGTCCAGGCTGTAGGCCACCTCGCAGGTCCAGGGCTCCACGCCGACCGGCACCAGCGTCGGCGGGGCGACGAGCGTGACCCGGGCGCCCAGCGTGTGCAGCAGCTCGACGTTGGAGCGGGCGACCCGCGAGTGCAGGACGTCGCCGACGATGACCACGTGCTGCCCGGCCAGGTCCTGGCCCGTCGGGTCGGTCCCGTTGCGCAGGCCCACGAGGTGCCGTCGCAGGGTGAAGGCGTCGAGCAGCGCCTGGGTGGGGTGCTGGTGGGTGCCGTCCCCGGCGTTGAGCACCGCGCCGGTGGTCCACCCGGACCGGGCCAGCACGTGCGGCGCACCGGAGGCGGAGTGCCGGATGACCACGGCGTCGGCACCCATGGCCTGCAGGGTCAGGGCGGTGTCCTTGAGCGACTCGCCCTTGGACACGCTCGAACCGCGGGCGGAAAAGTTGATGACGTCGGCGGACAGCCGCTTGGCGGCCGTCTCGAACGAGATCCGGGTGCGGGTGGAGTCCTCGAAGAACAGGTTGATGACGGTCCGTCCCCGCAGGGTCGGCAGCTTCTTGATGGCCCGTTCCTGGGTGGCAGCCATGGCGGCGGCGGTGTCGAGGATCAGCACCGCCTCCTCGTGGGACAGGTCGCTGGCGGACAGCAGGTGCTTCATGGCTTCCTCCCTGTGCTGGCCGGGCTGGTGGAGGACGGACCGTTGCCGGCGACGCTGTCGAGCAGCACGGCGTCTCGGCCGTCGGTCTCGGCCAGCAGCACGCGGACCCGTTCGTCCGCGGCGGTCGGCAGGTTCTTGCCGACGTAGTCGGCGCGGATCGGCAGCTGGCGGTGACCTCGGTCGACGAGCACCGCCAGCTGGACCGCCCGCGGCCGGCCCAGGTCGTTGAGGGCGTCCAGCGCGGCCCGGATGGTGCGACCGGAGTACAGCACGTCGTCGACGAGCACCACGACCTTCTGGTCGATCCCGTCGCGCGGCAGCTCGGTGGTGCCCAGCGCCCGGGTGGGCTGGTCGGCCAGGTCGTCGCGGTGCATGGTGACGTCGAGGACACCGACCACCGCGTCGGCGTCCACCCCGTCCTCGACGTCGGCGACCACCTGCGCCAGGCGCCGTGCCAGCGGTTCGCCGCGGGTCAGGACGCCGAGCAGCACGACGTCGTCGGCGCCCTTGTTGCGTTCGAGGATCTCGTGGCCGATCCGGACCAGCGCCCTGGCCATGTCCTCGGCGGAGAGGATGGTCCGCGCGTCGTCGACGGGGCCTCGGCTGGGTGGTTCGTCCGGTACCGGACTGCGGTCCTGGGGACCGTCGCTGGGTGCACTCATGCGCCCGACTCCCTTCCCCGCCTCTCTGGACGGGTCTTAAAGGAACGTCTGTCGGGCCCTGATCCTACCGCCGGACGGGCCTGGCCTCGCACCGCGACGCGGCGCCGCGGCGCAGTTCGGCGGGCCAGCTCCCATGTGCAGGGCGTGTCTGCCCCCCTCCGTCGACCCGAAGGACCTGACGTCCATGTCCAAGGTGACCTACTTCTCTGGTGAGTCGTTCCCGCTGGAGATGCACAAGGTGCGCATCATCCAGAAGCTCACCCTCCTGCCGATCGAGGAGCGGCTGCGGGCGGTCGAGGAGGCGGGCTACAACACGTTCCTGCTGCAGAACAAGGACGTGTTCTTGGACATGCTGACGGACTCTGGCGTCAACGCCATGTCCGACCGGCAGCAGGCGGCCATGCTCACGGCCGACGACGCCTACGCGGGTTCGGCGACCTTCGCCCGGCTGCACGCCAAGCTGACCGAGGTCTTCGGCAAGAAGTACTTCCTGCCGACCCACCAGGGCCGGGCCGCCGAGCACATCCTCTCCCTGGGCTTCGTCAAGCCCGGCATGATCGTGCCGACCAACTACCACTTCACCACCACGAAGGCGCACATCACGGCGCAGGGCGGCGAGGTCGTCGAGCTCATCGAGCCGTCGGGCCTGGTGGTGACCAGCGACGACCTGTTCAAGGGCAATGTGGACGTCGCCGCCTTCGAGAAGCTGGTAGCCGAGCGCGGCGCGGAGAACATCGCTTTCTTCCGGGTCGAGGCGGGGACGAACCTCGTCGGCGGTCAGCCGTTCTCCCTGGCCAACCTGCGGGCTGTCTCCCACGCCTGCCGTCGGCACGGGGTCCCGCTGATCATGGATGCTTCGCTGCTGGCCGACAACCTCTACTTCATCAAGACCCGCGAACCGGAGTGCGCCGACTGGTCGGTGGCCGACATCTGGCTGGCCATGTCCGAGCTGTGCGACGTGATCTACTTCTCCGCCCGGAAGCTCGGTTTCGGCCGGGGCGGCGGCATCATCACCGACGACCAGAAGGTGTACGAGTCGCTGCGCGCCTGGGTTCCGATGTACGAGGGCTTCCTCACCTACGGCGGCATGTCGGTGCGTGAGATGGAAGCCATCACCATCGGTCTCGACGAGACCCTGGACGAGGACATGATCAACCAGGGCCCGTTGTTCATCGCCCACTTCGTCGAGGAGATGGACAGGCGTGGCATCCCCGTGGTGACCCCGCCCGGCGGGTTGGGCGCGCACGTGGACGCCATGCGCTTCCTCGATCACGTCGACCAGCGCCAGTACCCCTCCGGGGCCCTGGCCGCCGCGGTCTACCTGGCTTCTGGTGTGCGGGGTATGGAGCGCGGCACGCTGTCCGAGCAGCGTGAGCCTGACGGCAGCGAGCCTTTGGCGCACATGGAGCTGCTGCGGCTGGCCCTGCCGCGCCGCGTCTTCACCCTGTCCCAGGTGCAGTACGCCGTCGACCGGATCCACTGGCTCTACGCCAACCGCACGATCGTGGGCGGCCTGGAGTGGACCGAGGAGCCGGAGATCCTGCGCTTCTTCTACGGGCGCCTCAAGCCTGTCGGAGACTGGCAGCACGCCCTGGTAGCCAAGTTCCGCGAGGACTTCGGCGCCAGCCTGTAGGCACCCTGGGTCACCGCTCAACCGGGGGTCGGGCTCGATGCCGACGGCCCGGGTGGGTCCTGCTGCACTTCTGCCCCGTCCGACTTGGTAGCGCTTTCTTGGGGATCTGCGCCGAAGGTCGCCAGTATGGTTCCGTCGGCATAGCCGACGTCGGCTTCGGCGTGGTGTGCCATCGTCTGGCACCACCGACCCAGGTCTTCGACCAGGTCCAGGTGCGAGGAGTACACCAGGATGCGCAATCCCTCACGAAGGCCCTCATAAGGGGGGAAGATGACGATCTCCGCCTCCCAGAACATCGAGGTGGTGCACCGCTGACGCTGCAACGTCACCACCAACGCTGCCGGCCCCGCCGGGAACTGCGTCAAGACCGCCGAATGGTCCAGCACCTTGAACTTGAGGCCACCGATCTGCCGCCGGCTACGAGCCGCATAGGCCTCCGCCGAGGCCTCCTGCAACCGCGGCAGCACCAATGCCGAACTCTCGGCGAACGCCACGACCTCGCCGACCTGCCGGTCCGGCACATAGAACAGCAAGTGGCCCACGAAGTTCTCGACCGCGTTGTGCATGATCGACACCAGCGACCGGGTCAAGAAAGCCTGCGCCTCCAGCGTGTCAGCGTGCTGCTTTCCCAGCTCGACCGCCAGCGCATCCGACGCCTTATTGACGAAGACGCAGAACCAGCCCTTGGGCACTCCGATATCCCCGCTGTATATCCGCACGTCATCACAGACGGCCTCGCGTCTCAAAATCCGCTCCCATCGTCGATGGCTTGAATGCTCTGTTACCATGGCCGGTCGCGCCGACGAGCCACCCAGCGCTGCGGCACGGCCGCCTGCCACTTGGCGCCAGATGCCACCATTCGACACCCGACACGTCCGGGGCAGCTATCCCAACGGTCGCAATATCGTCCAGGGCTGAAGGCTGGTGGTTTCCACCTAACAGCCTCCGGATCCAGCGGAGTCGGCCTCGACTGCACGCTGTTGGGGGGCAGCGCCGAAAGTGGCCAGTATGGTCCCGTCGGCGTATCCGACGTTGGCTACGGCGTTGTGAGCAATCGCCTGGCACCACCTGCCCAGGTCTTCGACCAGGTCCAGGTGCGAGCAGTATGCCTGGATCTGCACGCCCTCTCGCAGCCCCTCGTACGGGGGGAAGATGACAATCTCTGCCTCCCAGAATGTGGAAGTTGTGTAACGCTGGCGCTGCAACGTCACCACGAACGCGGCAGGGCCCGCCGGGAACTGCGCCAAGACTGCCGAGTGATCCAGTACCTTGAACTTTGGCCCACCTATCTGGCGCGGACTACGAGCCGCATACGCCTCCGCCGACGCCTCCCGCAACCGCGGCAACGCCAGCGTCGAACCCTCGGCGAACGCTACGACCTCGCCGACCTCCCGGTCCGGCACGTAGAACAACAGGTGACCGGGTCAAGAACGCCTGTGCTTCTGGAGTGCTGGTATGACGTTTCCCCAACTCGACAGCCAGCGCATCCGACGCTTCCTGTACGACGATGCCGAACCACCCTTTGGGCACCCCAAGATCCTGGCTGTATATCCGCACATCGTCGCGCGCTGCTTCGCGTGTCATGATCCGCTCCTGGCGTCCGCCCACTCGAGAGAACAACACTCGTCCCCCGACTCCAGGCGGGTGGCCCGCGCATCGAACTTCGATATTGTGAAGGTTCGACTACGGCGCCAACTTCCGATCCGCATTCCAGACGTCCCGCCGAGACAAGCCCTTCCACGATCTTGCTGCGTCGATGAAACGGTACAAGGGTGTCTCCGGCCATTAGTGTGCAGAACCTGAGTCATCGGCCTAGCGGCGCTCTCGGGCAACAGCGCCGAAGGTGGCCAGCACGGCACCGTGGGCGTAGCCAACGTCAGCTTCGGCGTGGTGGGCCATCGTCTGACACCACCAGGTCCACGTCTCATGGTTCGCCCCCTTAGTCCACGGTACGCAGGAGCGACCGGCCTCTTGATACCGATACCGAATGACCAACACACCAGCCGGCCAACAATCTCTACCTAACGGCCTGCGGGTCCTGCAGAGTCAGCCTCAACGGCATTCTGTTGAGGATCAGGGCCGAAGGTGGCCAGTATGGTTCCGTCGGCGTAGCCGACGTCGGCCGATGAGTAGTGTGCCATCGTCTGGCACCACCGACCCAGGTCTTCGACCAGGTCCAGGTGCGAGGAGTACACCAGGATGCGCAACCCCTCCCGCAGGCCCTCGTATGGGGGAAAGATGACGATCTCCGCCTCCCAGAACGTCGAGGTAGTGTACCGCTGACGCTGCAACGTCACCACGAAAGCCGCCGGCCCCGCCGGGAACTGTGCCAAGACCGCCGAATGGTCCAGCACCTTGAACTTGAGCCCACCGATCTGCCGCCGGCTACGAGCCGCATAGGCCTCCGCTGACGCCTCCCGCAACCGCGGCAACACCAAGTTCGAGCCTTCGGCGAACGCCACGACCTCGCCCACCTGCCGGTCCGGCACGTAGAACAGCAAGTGGCCCACCAAACTCTCGACCGCGTTGTGCATGATCGACACCAGCGACCGGGTCAAGAACGCCTGCGCCTCAGGCGTGTCAGCATGCTGCTTCCCCAGCTCGACTGCCAGAGCATCCGACGCCTCTTCAACGTAGACGCAGAACCAACCTTTAGGCACCCCAATACTTGCGCTGTATATCCGCACCTCATCGCGGACCACCTCGCGTCTCATGATTCACTCCTGTCGCCGATGGACCAGAATACTCAGTTAACGCGAGCCTTGTGCGAAACTCGCTCAGGCCTCTCTGGTGCCCCTGGAGATGCGCCGGTTGGAGGCGCAGTCAGACGGGCATGCACGAGGTGGCACCCTTCTCTGCATAAGACTCCGTAATCTGTCGTGCCAATCCTCACTCGCGATCATCCGTCGACCATGACCGAGACGTCGTAGGCAAGCAGCGCCCTGTCGGCCAACTCGAGCTGCGTGGCCGCCATCTGCGCACCAGAACCCAGCTCCCCGGGAGCATACGTCCTGGTAAAAGCGCTGGACTCCTTGAACGTGGTCGCGATGTCCTGCCAGTGCGTCGTCTTTGGATCCTTCCACAGCATCTTCTCAATCTGAATATTCTCGACATATTCCGCCGCAATGTTGCGCGGGTTCAACGACGACAACAGCTCCCGAGCAGAACTAGGTGGCGGGCCGAGACGTACTATCGATCTGGCCGCGGCTGCGTCGTCAGCAACACTTCCCAGCTTGCTCCCTGCACTGGCGCCGGCGCGGGAGGCCGCACTGGCGCGACCGGCGATCTTGATGCCCGCGCCTGCGACACGCCCGACACCGAACGACAGCACACCCAGTGCCGCGATACCGGCCGCCTGCCACTCGGCGGCCGTCGCACCGTCCTGGCACAGGTCGACCACGCTCTGGGCCAGCACGGCAAGTGATGCGATCGCCGCAGCGACGGCCAGGACCTGCCCCACCACGGGTACCCAGCACAGCAGCAACGCCGCCACCCCCAGGACGGTCGCGATGTCGTCCAGGTGGTCCGCCAGCCAGGTGCGCAGGTCGTCCAGGTGCAGCGCGTGGCCGACCTTGGAGGCGTTCTCCCTGAGGCCGTCGTCCAGGCCGTCGTCGTGCAGCGCCTTGAGCGCGGCGACAACCGTGCCGGCGGCGGACTCTAACGTCTCCCACGCGCTGGTCATCGACTGGCGAGCCGCATCGATGGTTCCGTAGTCGTCGTCGATCTGGCCGATCTTGGCGACCTGCAAGGTGTCGTTGGCGTCGTACCGCAGACCTGATCGGAGGTGCACGTGCAGCGGCAGGCTGGATCCCTGCAAAGAGAGGTCGGCACCGGTGTCGGCGGCGCGACGGTCGCTCTTGAGCGTGCTCAGCTGACCCTTGTGGATGTCAAGGGTCGACAGGGCCGTCTGGGCGTCGGAGCACGCCTGCCACGACTGGGTGCACGCTCCGTCCAGGACCTCCGCGTACCCGGCGAGTGACGACCCCATCGTGCCGTAGCGTTCCTTGACCTTCACCAGACGCGAGGTGACCCGGTCCGCAAGCTGACACAGCTCGACCACCGCCTCGGACTGCTGGTCTTGCGACGTCCTGGCGATCGCGTCAAGGCCGGGCAGCAGTCCGTCGATCACCGAGGCGACACCGGTACACGTCGACGCGTAGCTACGGACCGCCTCCGGGTCGCCGTCGACCGGCCGACGTCCCAGCTCGGCGACGACACGGTCCATCGCGTCAGAGTCGTACATGTGGTCCGAACCCACCTGCTGCTCTCCCCTCTGGTCATCTCGACAGACCGACAGCACACGGCTGCGGACCGCCCCGTTCCGCAGCGCTCCGTCGTCGCACGACGACGCGCTTCGGGCACCCCCGCGACCAGGCCCTGGTCGGCTCCTGACAGGAGGAACATACCGGACACTCCAAGTGGACCGGTTTCACCGACCGTGTGATCTTCGTCACATTCAGTAAGGCTCAAGACTGAGCAGGCGTCGGATCGCCGAGGTGAGCTTCGAGGTCAGCACCCCGTCGGGAGCAACATGGGGCCGACCCGGGCAGGCGGTCCGGCAGCATCGACGAACGCAGGCAGACAGCGCCTGCCGTCGGCCCGCAGCCCCGTGCGGCTCCACCAGACGGTCCGGCAGGACGCACATCGCGGACCACAGGCGACGACACGCGCCAGCCGACGACCCCTACCGTCGCCAGCCCCACGAACGGGCGCCGCGTTCAGGCAGGTCTGACGTGGCGCACACCGCGCACGGTGCGGCGAGGCCGTCAGGCCAGCAGGGTGGGCTTGAGGTCCATGATCCGGCCGAGCAGGCCGTTGACGAAGGTCGGCGAGGTGTCGGTGGACAGGTCCCGGGCCATCGCGACGGCTTCGTCTACCGCCACGGCGTCGGGGACGTCGTCGTTCCACAGCACCTCCCAGGTGCCCAGGCGCAGGACGCAGCGGTCCACGGCGGGCATCCGGTTCAGGGTCCAGCCCTGGGCGTAGGTGGTGAGCAGCTCGTCGATGCGGGCAGCATGGTCGAGCACACCTTCGACCATCTCCACGGCGTACAACGGCAGCGGCGAGGCGTGCGTGCCCGGGTCGGCGACCCGTTCGGCGAGCAGGGTCGCGGCGTCGACGTCACGCTGCTCGGCCTCGAACAGCACGTCCAGCGCCCGACGGCGCGCCTTGCTGCGCGAGCCGAGGTTGCTCATCAGTCGTTGACGCGGCCCAGGTAGGAGCCGTCGCGGGTGTCGACCTTCACCTTGGTGCCCTGGTTGAGGAACAGGGGCACCTGGATCTCGTAGCCGGTCTCCAGAGTCGCGGGCTTGGTGCCAGCCGAGGAGCGGTCGCCCTGCAGGCCGGGCTCGGTGTAGGTGATCTCCAGGACCACCGAGGTGGGCAGCTCGACGTACAGGGGGATGCCGTCGTTCATCGCGACGATCGCGTTCTGGTTCTCCAGCATGAAGTGCGCGGCGTCGCCGACCACCGTCTCAGCGATGTGCGTCTGGTCGTAGTCGCTCGTGTCCATGAACACGAAGTCAGACCCGTCCTTGTACAGGTACTGCATCTCCCGCTTGTCCACGGTGGCCGTCTCGACCTTCACCCCGGCGTTGAAGGTGCGGTCCAGCACCTTCCCCGACAGGACGTTCTTCAGGGTGGTGCGCACGAAAGCACCGCCCTTGCCAGGCTTGACGTGCTGGAACTGCACCACGGTCCACAGCTGGCCGTCGATGCGCAGCACCAGGCCGTTCTTCAGGTCGTTGGTCGTCGCCACAGGTCGATCTCTCTCCGTAGGATGTCTCAGGCCCGGCACATAGTACTCGTCAGTCGGCCGACACCTCTGCATAAGCGGCGGTGAGCAGCGCCGGGTCGGGGCCCTCCAGCCGCACCGGCCGGGCCAGACCCTCCAGCACGACGAACCGCAGCAGCGACCCACGGGCCTTCTTGTCCCGGCGCATCGCCACCAGCAGCTGGTCCCACCGGTCGCCGCGGTAGGTCGTCGGCAGGCCCAGGGTGGTGAGCACCTGCCGGTGCCGGTCGACCAGGGCCTCGTCGGCGCGCCCGGCCAGCCGGGACAGCTCGGCGGCGTAGACCATCCCGACGGACACGGCCGCCCCGTGCCGCCAGCGGTAGCGTTCCACCTGCTCGATCGCGTGGCCGAAGGTGTGCCCGTAGTTGAGGATCTCCCTCAGGTGCGACTCGCGCAGGTCGGCCGTGACGACGTCCGCCTTGACCTGCACCGCCCGCTCCACCAGCTCGCGCAGCACCGGCGACGACGGGTCGGCGGCGCCGTCCGGGTCGCCCTCGACCAGGTCGAGGATGCGCGGGTCGGCGATGAACCCGCACTTGACCACCTCGGCCAGTCCGGCCACCAGGTCCATCCGCGGCAGCGTGCCCAGCGTCGCCAGGTCGCAGACCACACCGGCCGGCGGGTGGAACGCCCCGACGAGGTTCTTGCCCTCAGCAGTGTTGATGCCCGTCTTGCCGCCCACCGCAGCGTCCACCATGCCCAGCAGCGTCGTCGGCACCTGCACCACCCGCACCCCGCGCAGCCAGGACGCGGCGACGAAACCCGCCAGGTCGGTGGTGGCGCCACCGCCCAGGCCCACGACGACGTCGCTGCGGGTGAACCCCGCCTGGCCCAGCACCTGCCAGCAGAACGACGCCACCTGGGCGGTCTTGGCCTCCTCGGCGTCAGGCACCTGGGCCAGCAGCACCCGGCGCCCGGACGCCTCCAGGTCGGCACGCACCGCCTCGGCGGTCGCCTCCAAGGTCGGCGGGTGGACGACGAGCACCGACGTGCCCGGGGGGCCCACCAGCGCGTCGAGCTCGCCCAGCAGGTGCTCGCCGACGACGACGTCGTAGGGCTGCGCACCGCCGACGGTGATCCGAGCGGGGGTCATGAGGTTCCTCCTGGCATGTCGCCCGGCCTGACGACCGGGATCCCGAACGACGCGGTCCGTGCCACCTGGAGCAGCCGCTCGATCTCAGCGGCGACCTCGTCCGGGGTGACGTCGTCAGTGTCGACGTGCAGCGTAGCGACCTGCTCGTACACGGGGCGGCGGGCGTCGGCCACCTGCTTCCAACGGTCAGGGTCGTCGGCCAGCAGCGGACGGGTCGTCGTCCCCCGGGTCACCCGCTGGAGCGCGACCGGTTCGCTGACCTGGAGGAACACGACGATCCCTCCCCCGGCGGCATACCGTCCCAGCGCGCTGCGGGTCGCCGGGTGCAGCACCGCCCCGCCACCCAGCGCCACGATGCCGTCGTGCGTCTCCAGCGCCTGGGCGACCGCCTCGTGCTCGATCTCCCGAAAGCGGTCCTCACCGTCGTCGGCGAAGACCTCAGCCACGGTGCGGCCGGTCGCGGCCTCCACGTCGTCGTCGGTGTCACGGACGGTCAGCTGCCAGCGACGGGCCAGCGCCCGACCGACGCTGCTCTTGCCCGAACCCATCGGTCCGCACAGCACGACCGTCGGCCCCCACGCTGGGTGCGGCGTAGCAGGCCGAGACTCGAGGGACACCCTCAGAGCCTATCGAGGGTTGAGCCCGTCGACCGCCCTGCCCGGTCAGCCTCGGAGGGTCTCACCCACCAGCATGACCGCCTCGACCGACGCGGCCCGGCACGATGGCTGGCCCCGACCGAAACCTGCTGGGCGCCCGTCGCGACGGGTCCTGGTCGCGCCCGAGCAGGCAACCCGGCCGTCGCGACCGGCGCCCGCACCGAGGTCGCTCCTACTCAGATCTCAGCGCCTGGTGCACCAGGTCGACCACCTGACGCAGTGCGACCGCGTCGACCTGGCCAGGTGCCGACGACGGCCCGACCGTGCCGAAGGTCGCCGCCGACCCGAACGTCTCCCCTGCCAGGCGGCTGACGACGCCGAGCGGGCCCATCGCGACGGTGATCAGCGGCTGGTCCAGCCGCTGCGAGGCCGCACGGGTCGCGGTCAGCAGGGTCAGCACGTCGTCCGGCGTGTGCGGGGTGACCGCCACCTTGCAGATGTCCACGCCGACGGTGGCCATCGCCACCAGCCGGGCCACGATCTGGTCGGCTGGTGGCGTGCCGAGCGTGTCGTGGCTCGAGCCGACCACCACGGCGCCCGCCGTGCGGGCAGCCGCGACCAGCGGTGCCACCACACCGTCGTCGAGCGCGGTCTCGACATCGACAGCCGCCACCAGGTGCGCGTCGAGCAGGGCACGGTAGCAGGCGACGTAGGCGTCCGGGCTGGAGTCGAGCCGCCGTGCGCCGCCCTCGGCGGCGGTGCGGTAGGTCGCCAGGACGGGTGTGCCGTCAGCCGCCTCGGCCAGGGCACGCCCGGCGGTCTCCACGGCCTCGGGCGACAGGTCGAGCAGGTGGTCCAGCCGCCACTCCAGCACGTCGGCGGCTCGCCGGGCTGCGGCGGCCTGCTCGGTGAGGTCGACGACCTCGCCGGCGACGAGCGGCACCACGATCGCAGGCGCCCCGGCGCCGAGCTCCACCGGGCCGAGACGCACCGGCGTGGTCACGACGACGGGACCCGTCCGGCCAGCGCCACGACCGTGGCTGCGGCCGTCTGGTCCGGTGTGGCCCCGTCGGCGGGGACCGTCAGCGTCGCGACCTGCTCCAGCAGGACATGACGTCGGTCGTACATCTGGCGCCAGGTGGCACGGACCGGGCCCAGCCCGGGGACGGCACCCGCACCCAGCACCGCCCGCGCCGCGACGTCGGACGCCAGATCCAGCAGCACGACCGTGCCACCGTCCGCGACCACCTCGCCCAGCGCCGTGCGCACCGCGGCGACCTCGACCGCACCCGAGCCGACCGCGACGACGCCGGGGCCGTCGCGCAGCGCTGCCACCACGACCTGCTCCTGCCAGCGCCGCAGCTCGTCGTCCCCGGCGACGAGCACCAGGTCGGCCACCGACTGTCCGGCCTGGGCCGCAACCAGAGCGTCGGTGTCGCGCACCGCCGCACCCAGACGGGCACCGAGCCCCGCCGCGACAGCACCGAGATCGACCCCGGGAGGTGCGACCAGCACGACCACACCCGAGCCCGTCACCGCAACCCCTCCGGGACGGCGGCCCGGTAGGCCGCGAGGTTGCGCCGCACCTCGGCCAGGCTGTCGCCGCCGGTCTTGTCCAGCAGCGCCTGGGCCAGCACCAGCGCGACCATCGCCTCAGCGACGACCGCCGCGGGCGGCACCGCGCACACGTCGGACCGCTGGTGCTGGGCCTTGGCGGGCTGACCGGTGGCGAGGTCCACCGTGTCCAGGGCTCGCGGCACGGTGGAGATCGGTTTCATGGCGGCCCGCACCCGGATCGTCTCGCCGTCGGACATCCCCCCCTCGATGCCGCCGGCCCGGTTGGTCCGACGCACCAGACGGCTCCCGCCGGGCTCGATCTCGTCGTGGGCGACCGACCCGCGCCGACGGGCGGTGGCGAAACCGTCGCCGATCTCCACACCCTTGACGGCCTGGATGCCCATGACCTCGGCGGCCAGCCGGGCGTCGAGCCGCCGGTCGGCCTGGACATAGCTGCCCAGCCCGGACGGCACCCCGAAGGCCAGCACCTCCACGACACCGCCCAGGGTGTCACCGTCCGTCCGCGCCGCGTCGATCTCGGCGACCATCGCGGCCGACGTCGCGGCGTCGAAGCAGCGCACCGGGTCGGCGTCGAGCGCAGCCACGTCGTCCGGACCGGGACCTGGTGTCCCCTCGGGTACCGCCGTCCCGCCGATCGCCACGACGTGCGACACCAGCCGCACCCCCGCGGCCTGCTCCAGCAGCCGGGCGGCGACGGCACCCAGCGCCACCCTGACGGCGGTCTCGCGGGCGCTGGCCCGTTCCAGCACCGGCCTGGCGTCGTCGAACCCGTACTTGCGCATCCCGACCAGGTCGGCATGGCCCGGCCGGGGCCGGGTCAGGGGGGCGTTGCGCGCGCCGGTCAGCGTCTGCGGGTCCACCGGGTCGGCGGCCATGACCTGCGCCCACTTGGGCCACTCGGTGTTAGCGACCTCCACGGCGACCGGACCGCCCTGGGTGAGACCGTGCCGGACCCCGCCGACCAGCCGCACCTGGTCCTGCTCGAACGACATCCTGGCGCCGCGCCCGTAGCCCAGCCGGCGGCGAGCCAGCGCCTCGTCGACGTCAGACGTGACGAGACCGACCCCGGCCGGCATCCCTTCCAGGACGCCGACCAGGGCCGGTCCGTGCGATTCCCCCGCGGTCAGCCAACGCAGCATGGCTCTGATGGTGCCACACACGACCGAGGCGAGCTCGTTCGTCCGGCCGGGCCGGTCGAACGACGACGCGGCGTTGCGTCAGGCTGGCGAGACGAACGGTGCGACGGAGCTCCACGGAGCGGGGGGCAGCTGGTCAGGCACCGGGAGGACCGGTGGCTGGACAAGGATGTAGCCGTTGAGCTCGACGCCGGCGTCGCCTTCGGCGACCGGAGGCGTGGCGCCCTCCGAGGCTTTCAGTCCATGGAGGTCCACCGCCTGGACGAGGAACAACCGCTGGTCGACGGCCTGCAGGCTGTTGATCATGTTGATCGCGGTGACGGGGGAACCCTGGAACTTGATCGTCACCGGGATCGCCTGACCGGTGGCCGCGGCAGGGGCCGTCCCGGGCGTCGTCGTCGCAGCACCGGTGCCGTCAGGTTTCGCGGCCGCAGCGGCGTCGTCGGTCGTCGTCGGCGGCGCGGTCGCGGCGGCTGCGGTCAGCGACACAGCCGCCTGGCCGGTGATGCCGGTGATCGTCGCACCGTTGTCGTTGGCAAGGTTGCCGACCATGGTGGTGAAGGTGTCCCACTCGGCCGCGTCGGGCACCTGCGTCTGGAGCGCATCCAGCTGCGTGCGCAGCTGGTCGATGTTGTCGAACTGCCCCTTCAGGGTCGCGTTCTGGCCGCGCAGGGTCTGGTTCTGGGCCTCGACCTGTGTCCGCTCCGCGTCGGACTCGGCCGTGGAGTCTCTCACCGGCCCGATGAGCAGGAAGTACGCAGCGGCGAAGATCGCGATGATGGCCAACGCGGCTCCGGCAGCCCAGACGCTCGTCTTGTTCTGCATCGTCAGTCCTCACCGTCGTCGAAAGTGTTGGTCCGCAAGGCGTCCTCGTTGACCTGGGCCGTCAAGGTCGTCCGGTAGAACAGACCGACGTCCGAGTCCGAGATGAGCTCCACAGCGGTCACCCGCGCCTCGGTCAGGCCCTTGATCGAGTTGATCGCGGCGATGAGCGCGCCGGCGTCTGGGACAGTGAGGCTGCGGGTGGTGATCGTCACCTGTCCGACGCCTGGCTGGTCGAGTCCGTCGATCGGGGCGACCGGACCGGTGATCGAGGAGCTCAAGGTGCCGACGATCTTCTCCAGGCTCGAGCCCTGGGGCAGCACGCCCAGCGTGCCGCCGATGTACGTCGCCCAGTCCACGTTCGTCGCGAACGCAGTGTCGCGGGTCGCCCGCAGCGCGTCCTGCTGGGCCTGGATCTGCGGCACCTCGGCGTACTTCTGCTGCTCGTTGCGCAGCTGGGCGGTCTCGGACTGGGCCTGGTTCAGCTTGTCGGTGGCGGCCGACTGGCCCATCTGGACGACACCCCAGCCGACCGCAACCAGCACGACGGCGACGACGACGGCGACGACGGCCCACCGCTTGGCGGCGTCGGCCTTGCGCGCGTCGCCGACCTCCGGCGGCAGCAGGTTGACCTGCGGCACGGGCACCGCTGGCAGGACCAGCGGGGCCGACTTCTTCCCCTTGCTCTTCGCGAGCTGGGCGATGCTGCTCATGCGGCGCTCCTCAGGGCCAGACCGGTCGCGATGGTGAACTCGTGCTGCCGGGCCAGCCGGGACGGGTCGATGCCGGCGCGCGGCGAGGCCTCCAGCCCGTCGAACGGCTGGCCGATGACCAGCGGCAGCCGCGCGGAGTTCGCCAGGTACTGGCCGAACCCGGGCAGGTTCACCCCACCACCGGTCATGACCACGTTGGTCACGCCCTGGCCGGGGTTGCTCGCGGCGTAGTAGACGAAGGTGTTGCGGATCGACTCCACGACGTTGCGGGTCACCGACCCGATGACGTCGGCAGCCTTCGCGGTCTCGGGCGTCGACCCCTGGCCGAACCCGACCCGGCGCTTGAGACCTTCGGCCTCGGCGGCGGAGATCGACAGGGTGTCGGCCAGCGTGTCGGTGACGTCCTGGCCGCCGGCCGCGATGAGCCGCACCGCCCGGGGCACCCCGAAGGCGGCGATGACCACGGTGGTCACCCGGGCGCCGACGTCGACCAGGCCGACGACCTGCCGGAGCAGGTCGCCGCGCAGCAGGGCGCGGCACTGGGCGAACGCCGCCAGGTCGACGGCCACCGGCGTCAGCTTGGCCAGCTGGACGGCGCGGACGTTGGCCTGCACGGTGTCCTTGGTCGCGGCCACCAGCAGGCCGCCGACCACCGGACCGGCCTCGCCGTCACGCTGGGTGAGCGGCATGTAGTCCAGGAGCGCGTCCTCGACGGCGACCGGCAGCATGTCCCCGACCTGGAACGGCAGGGCCGCCTTGATCTGAGGCTGGGCCATCGACGGCATCTCCAGGTCGCGCACGATGACGCGCTGGTTGCCGACGCCGAGCACCACGTCGGTGCCGGCGAACTTCGCCCGGCTCCACAGCTGGCGCAGCGTGGTCGCCACGGTGTGCGGCTCGGCGACCTCGCCGTCCCGCACTGCTCCAGGCGGCAGCTCGACCTCAGCGACCCTGGTCACCGCGCCGGTGCCACCTCGCCCTTGGGCGACCTCGACGGCACGCAGGTGCCCCGTACCGATGTCCAGACCGACGATCTTCGACGCGCTCACGCCGCGCTCCCCTCAGTTCGCACCACGTCCGCACCTATCGGGACGATGCCGCGAACCCTGAGGAATACCTCGACGAATGCTCCTGCCTATTCGTCAGCGCCGTGCGTTGTGCGTCAGCCCCACGTCCGGGTATAGGCCGACCACACCTGCTCGCCCCAGGCGATTCCGATCGCCGCGCCGACGATCATCGACGGACCGAACGGAACCTTGGTCTTGCGTCCGGCCCGCCGGGCCACGACCAGGCCCAACGAGACCAGCCCGCCGACGAGGAATGCGGCGAAAGTACCGACGGCGAACGAACCCCAGCCCAGCCAGGCGGTCGCCAGGCCCAGCACACCGGCCAGCTTGACGTCACCGAAGCCCATCCCGCCGAAGAGCCAGAGCGCGCCGTAGAACACGAACAGCGCCGCGCCGCCGATCGCCCCGCGGACCAGCGCCCCCCAGTCTGCGGTGCCACCGGGGTCGAGGCTGGCCAGGGCCAGCAGCAGGATGACCACCGGGTACGACGGCCGCACCAGCGCGTCGGGCAGGCGCTGGTGGTCGAGGTCGATCAGAGCCAGAGCGATGCCGACAGCAGCCAGGTACAGGTAGGCCGGCAGCGGCCAGGTCAGCCCGAACTTCAGTGCGACCAGGACGAACACCACGGCGGTGCCGAGCTCGACCAGGGGGTAGCGCACGGAGATCGGCGCCGAGCAGTCTCGGCAGCGGCCCCGCAGCAGCAGCCACGACAGCACGGGGACGTTGTCCCGCGCCCGGATCGCGTGCCCGCAGGTCGGGCAGGCGCTGGGTGGCGAGACCACCGACTTTCCCTGCGGTACCCGCCACACCACGACGTTGAGGAACGAGCCGACCGCCAGGCCCAGCAGCCCGACGAGCACGGCCAGGAGCACCGTCATGCGACGCACCCCGCCGGGTCAGGCAGCCTGCTGTTGCCGTCGGTCACCGACGCGAAGACATCCTGCACGGACGCAAGGCTACCCTCGATCGACCCACGACGTGGGCGAGGCGCGGACGCCCCGCCCGGCCGCGACGTCATCCGGTCACGTGGCCCTGCGAGTCGAAGGCAGCGTGGACCTCGGCAGTCTGGGCCACCTTGAAGGTCGTGATCGCCGACTTGAGGAACTTGGGCGGCGACAGCACCTGCAACCTGGCGTCGTAGTCGTACCCCTTGTCGTACCCGCTGACGCGCGTGCCGTCGGAGTACCCCGTCCCGACCGGGCCGCGGTACCGCTGGGCGATCGCACCGTAGATCTTCAGGACGCCCACCGGCACACCCTTGTCGTAGTTCTGCACCGTCAGCGTCCCGTTGACCGACGCGATCGCGGCGTCGATCTTGCGGTCGCTGTTGGCCAGCAGGTTCGTCGAGCTGGGGGTCACCGGGTGCCACACCGTGACCGACGACTGCCCGACCAGGCCCAGCAGGTCGCTGCTGCGGTCCTTGTAGGTCAGGTCGGCGACCACCCAGACGTTGGACTCCGCCGCGACCGTCGTGTGACCGCGGACCACGCCGGAGACGAACGCGTCACCTGCGGTGCAGCGGTACGTCCCGGTCGCGGCCGACTCGCCGGACACCGGGTAGCCCACCGGGTTCTTCGAGTCGTTGCTCGCGCCGCAGACCTGGGTCGTCTTCGCGGCGGTGATGCCGCCGACCGGATAGTTGGCGTTGGTGGCCGCTGTCGGCACGTCCTGGACGAACACCACGGTGCCTTCGGCGACCGGGACGGTGGCGCCCGTGGCGCTGGTCAGCTGGGCGACCGACCCGCACCCGGATCCCTCACGCCCCACGCTGGAGTCGTCACCGGCGACCTGAGTGGCCCTGGTCCACGGTGAACGGACCGTCATGGTCCCGTCACTGTTGAACTTGATGGTCGTCGGACCGGTGTACAGGCAGCCTTTCCCGCCCTTGTCGTAGCGGGTCTCCTGTCTCATCTCGGCGTTCGTCGGCGGCATCTCGATCTTGCTGGCCGGCATCTCCGGGCTGCCGGGCACCGCGAAGTTCGGGGCACCGCAGCCGGCTGGTGTGACGAAGGCCGGGGAGCTGGTCGACATGGACCGCACCACGTCGCGGAAGGTCGCGCCGCAGATGACCAGCTGGTCGTTGGTGTACACCGGACCGTTGATCCTGTCGCCGACCGCGAACTGGATGACCGGGCACTGGGCGGAGTTCCGCCCTTCATAGGCGTAGTTCAGCCGGTTGAGCGCGACGTTCCAGTTGTTGTTCCGGCAGGTGGGATCCGAGGCGTAGAGCGAGGACAGCTCGTAGTCGCTCCAGTAGAGGTACCGGATGAAACCTTCCTGGTTGATCGAGGCGACCACAGTCCTGGAGTCGTCGCCGACCGTCCCGGTGGAACGCAGACGAATCACGCCGAGACTCTCGTACTTCGAGTTGTCGACCTCGTACCGGAAGTGTGCAGCCTGACCGTCCCCGTTGCTGGCGATGGTCCCCCAGGTGCCTCCGACGTTCGTGGCGAAGGCCGGGTTGGTCGTCGGCGGGGCCGCGACCGAGCTGCCGCTGCTCAAGGTGAACGGGGCGGAGGGGTTGCCGTAGCGCCAGTAGTCAGGGTTGGCGGTCAGCATGGACCGGTACTCCTCGACGCCGCCGTAGGCCGCAGCCAGCGAAGCGTCCCAGGCGGCAGTCCGGTGCCCGTGCTTCTGGGAGTTCAGCGCCATGGCGGTCCCGGCGACCACCAGCGTGGCCATGATCGCGGTCACCGCGATCACGACGACCAGCGACATCCCGCGGTCGTCGCCCTGCGTGCGGCGGCGGAGCAGTCGCATCATCGGTGGTCTCCTTCGCAAGGGTGTCTCATCAGTGGGCCCCGTGGCTCCCGGCCGGAAGGTTGGGCAGCCCGACGACGCTCTTCACCGACGTCGGTGTGGCCCGCGCGCCGGTCTGGGTCTTGGCGGTGACCCGGACCGCACCCACGGCCGCCTTCTGCGCCGTGGTCAGCGGCCCGGTCCCGATCAGGACCTCGTTGCCGTCCGAGTCGTATGCCAGGTAGGTGAACAACGCCTCGCCCGAACCAGGCTTGGCCGTCATGCCGTGCGCGACAGTCCGGGTCGAGGCCGGTGGCGTGGTGGTGGCCGGGAACGTCCAGTACGGGCTGGTAGAACCGGCCTGCACGCGCCAGCGCTTCTCGACCAGGTCGCCCGCAGCGGTGACCTCGAGGCGGACCAGTACCGGTGGCGTCGTCATCGGGTCGGTGTCCACCACGGTGTAGAAGGTCATCGACGTGGGGCTGGCATCGACGAACGCAGGGTTGTCCAGCTGGTCCCTGACCTTCAGGGGCACCGCCCCGCGCAACAGACGAGTGATCTCGTTGGTCGCTGCCGAGGCCTGGTTGGTGTTGTCGTTCATCACCTGAGACGACGACACCTTGCCCTGGACCGCCAGCGTGAAGCTCAGGACGAGTGCACCGACCAGACCCATGAGCATCATGACGACCAGCGTCTCGGCCAGGGTGACACCCGCGTCGTCGCGGGCCGCCGGGCGCCTCACGGGACCACCGGCTTCACCGTGACGACGGCGTCGCCTGCCCGCGCGGCCACCGTGGTCTGCACCGCTGGCAGCCCGCGCTCGGCGTTCGCCGGAAGGCTCAGCCCGGTCAGCGACCCCGGGGGGACGCTCTGACCGCCGCCGTAGCTGATGGTCCACGCCCCGTACGGCAGGGCGAGCGCCACCTGGTTGGTGATCTTGAAGCTGTCGGCCGAGCCGAAGCTGTAGGACAGGGTCGAGCAGCCCTTCATGTCGCCCGACGTGACGTTCTGGTTGGTGCCAGGGTCGACCGGCACGGCGAGGACCTCGTTGGGGCTGCCGTGGGTGTCGATGATCACCACGCCCATCGGCACGTACACTGCCGGGTCGCTGCCGGGCGTCGTCGCGAACGGGGACAGCGCCGGGGCACCCCAGTACGTCGGGTTCGCCGCGTCGCAGTCTCCGGCATACACGCTGTAGCCCGAGGAGAACGGGTGCAGGTTGAGCGTCCCGGCCATGGTGTTCGTGGCCGGCATCACGGCCTTGTAGGCGCCGGTGTTCGGGTTGGAGAACGTCGCCGGGAGAGCAGCGATGGTCCGCGTCCCGATGCCGGCCGGCGGTGCAGGGCTGATGCCGGGGAGCACCGCGTACGGACGTGCGCCGTAGTCGGCGACGTAGTTGGCCGCGTAGTACAGGTTGGCCTTGGCTGCCTCGTCGTACTGGAACTGCACCTGGGCGCACGCGCCGACCGAGACCAGGGTGTTCTTCTTCGGCTTGGGGTTCTGCAGCTCGTCCACATAGCCGGTCTTGTCGATGGAGACGACCTGGTTGCCGACCGGCACGTTGGTCAGGACGGCCCGTCCCTTGGCGTTGGTGACCGCGCTCATCCCGCCTGCCTGTGCGCGCACCCCGCCGCGACCGCTGCCGTCGGGGCCGAGCACCGTGACCGCGATGGTGCCGGCGTTCTTGTTCGTCTGGAGCTCACGCGAGGTCAGCAGCGTGTCGGAGGTGACCGGTGACGTCTCGGAGCGCATGCCGTGCCAGGTCACCGTCACCGTCACCGAGGCCACGTAGCGCATCGGGACCAGGGTGCAGCCGTCGCCTTCGTCGTCACCGACGGGGATCGACTGCCACGACACGGTCCGGTCGACGTGGAAGTCCGTGCCGTTCTGAGCGGGCGGGTCGAACGCGCGGTCCACGACGGCAGTAGCGTCAGAATAGGAGCGGACCGTGTCGATCTCCTGCGCCGCGAGGTTCGCCGCGACCTGTCGGTTACGGGCGTCCCGGGTGATCTGGAGCATCGAGATGGTCGCGAAGATCGACCCCGTCGACATCAGTGCGAAGATCAACAGTGCCACCATCACCTCGGCGATGGTGAAGCCGTCGTCGTCGCGGCGACGCAGCTTCTCACGCAACGCCCGCATGGCACCCGCCCCTCACAGTCGGTAGATCGGCCCAAGACCTCGGCGGTCCTGTGGACTTCTTCTTTCCCTAGACCCGGCAGTGCCGGTGAGGTATGCCCTCACCGGCACCGTCGGTGTCAGCGTCCCGGTCAGGGCTTGGCGATGACTCCGGTGGTGGAGTCGTACGTCCAGGTCTTCCCGGTGAGGTTGCTGTGGGTCCCGGCCAGCTTGTAGGAGTTGCCGTCGGCAGCCACGGTGACCGCGACAGTCACGTTCGCGGTCTTGTTGTAGCCGTTCTCGCCCAGCTTCACGTCGGTGAGACCGGTGTACGAACCGTTGTTGTCGACCGAGAACGCCTCGGCAGCCGTCGCAGCGTTCTTCAGGTCCGAGGTGACCTGGGAGGCCCAGGCCTTCTCGCGCTGACGGAGGAACGCCGGGATGGCGATCGCGGCCAGGATGCCGATGATGACAACCACGACGAGGAGCTCGATGAGGGTGAAGCCACCCTCGCCCCGCTGCCGCTTCTCCATGACCTTGCGGATCTGTGCACTCATGTTGTGCCTGCTTTCGGTTTCAGTGTCAGGGACTTGCGGATGCGGGGTTCTCCCGCGTCCGGTATCTCCATCGACCCTCAAGTTGCGGGCCTGAGACCGTCGTGGTAGCGCAACCCGATCGGACCAGGTCGGCTCTACTTGACCAGGTTCATGATCGAGAAGATGGGCATGTACAGGGCGACGATCATGCCGCCGACCACGATGCCGAGGAAGGCGATCATCAGCGGTTCGATGAGGCTGGTCAGCTGGGCGGTCGTGGACTCGACCTCGGCGTCGTAGAAGTCCGCCACCTTGTTCAGCATCGGTTCCAGGGCACCGGCGTCCTCACCGGTGGCGACCATCTGCACCACCATGGACGGGAACACCTTGTGGTTGCCCAACGGTCCGGACAGCGACTTGCCCTCGCGCACCGACTCCTTGACGTCCTTCACGGCCTCTTCCACCGACCACTGGCCGGAGGTCTCCCCCACGATGTCCAGGGCCTGCAGGATCGGCACCCCGGCCCCGACCATCGTGCCGAGGTTACGGGTGAACCGGGAGATGGCGATCTTCTGCACCAGCGGCCCGAACACCGGCACCCGCAGCGTCAACGGCTGGTACACCGAGCGCACAGAGTCCTTGTTCTTGTTCTTGCGCCACCACACAGAGAACGTGATGCTGCCGACGACGATGATCGGCACGACATACTTCATCGACGCGGACAGGTTGACGAGCATCTGCGTCATGAAAGGCAGCTTGCCTCCCAGGTCTTCGAACATGCTCTTGAAGATCGGCACGATGAAGATGAGCATCCCGAAGGTGGCCAGGATAGCCATGCTGAAGACCACCATGGGGTAGGTCATGGCCGACTTCACCTGACCGCGCAGCTTGACCTCGGCCTCGAAGTTGTTGGCCACCGAGTCCAGGGACTCCTCCAGGAACCCGCCGACCTCCCCGGCACGGATCATGTTGATCATCAGCGGCGGGAAGACGTCCCGGTGCCGCGCGATCGCCGACGACATCGACTGGCCGGACTCGACGTCCCCCCGCACCTGCCCCAGCGTCTTGCGCAGCGTGGCGTTCTCGGCCTGCTCCGAGACGATCGACAAGGTGCGCAGCAGCGACAGGCCGGCACTGATCATCGTGGCCATCTGCCGCGTGGCGACCGCCAGCTCCTTGAGCTTGACCCGGCCGCCACCGAGCTTGATCTCGGTGTGCATGCCACCGGTGGAGACTTCCTTGATGCTCAGCGGGGCGACCCCCAGGCCGCGCAGCTTGGTGGCGACCTGGGACTGGCTGGCGGCTTCCAGCTTGCCCTTGGTGATCTTGCCGTCCGCCTCGCGGACCTCGTACTCGAAAACACGTGCCTCGGCCATCAGCTGCCTCCCAGCCGTCCGGCGGCCGCGTCCTGCATCGAGCTGGCGCCCTGCAGCATCCGTACCTCGCGACCGGTGAGCTTGTTGAAGTCGTCGACGTGGTGGGCCTTCTCCAGACCCACCTCGTAGGTGATCTTCCCGTTGCGGACCAGCTCAGCCAGAGACTGGTCCATGGTGTGCATCCCCAGGTCCCCACCGGCCTGCATGGCCGAGTAGATCTGGTGCGTCTTGCCCTCGCGGAGCATGTTGCGGATGGCCGGGGTGGCCACCATGACCTCGGTGGCCACGACGCGGCCCATCCCGTTGGCCCGCTTGCACAGCGACTGGCAGACCACGCCCTGCAGGGCCGCGGACAGCTGGGTACGGACCTGGGCCTGCTGGTCACCGGGGAAGACGTCGACGAACCGGTCGATGGTCTGCGCCGCGTCCTGGGTGTGGAGCGTGGCGAACACCAGGTGGCCGGTCTCTGCCGCCGTCAGCGCCACAGACATCGTCTCCAGGTCGCGCAGCTCGCCGACGAGGATGATGTCCGGGACCTCACGCAGCGAGTGCTTGAGCGCGTTGGCGAACGACCAGGTGTCCGTCCCGACCTCGCGCTGGTTGACCAGGCACTTCTTGTGACGGTGCAAGAACTCGATCGGGTCCTCCACGGTGATGATGTGGTCGGACCGGGTCTCGTTGGCCGTGTCGATGATGGAGGCGAGCGTCGTCGACTTGCCCGACCCGGTCGGGCCGGTGACGAGCACCAGTCCGCGAGGCAGCCCGGCGAAGGCCCCCACCGACTTCGGCATGCCCAGCTGGGACAGCGGCACGATGTCGTCAGGGATGATCCGGAACGCTGCGCCCAGGGCCTCACGCTGCTGGTACAGGTTGACCCGGAACCGGCCCACGTCGCGCACCGTGAGCGAGAAGTCCAGCTCCAGCTCGGCCTCGAACTTCTCCCGCTGGGCCTGGGTCAAGATGGCGTAGAGCACCCGGCGCAACGGTTCGGCACGCAACGGCCCGAACCGCTCCAGCGGCTGCAGGTGGCCGGAGACCCTGATCATCGGCGGGGAGTTGATGGTCAGGTGCAGGTCGGACGCCCCGCTCTGGACCATCTCGGCCATCGCCGCGTTGATGTCGAGGTCGTCCTCACGCACCTGCGTGAAGTTGCCCAGACGGTCGCGGGTGCTGCCGTCGGGACCGCCACGCTCCGAGGCCGGCTTCGGCGGGGCCACCGCAGGCGGCTGGACCGACTGACGCTGCGGCCCGGGCCCTGGCATCGTCTGCGCCGGTGCCGGGGCCATCTGCGGCGCCGACGGCCGCTGCGCCGGCGGACCAGCCGGCGGTGGGGCCATCTGCGGTGCAGGCTGCTGCTGCGGTGCCGACTGCGGCTGTGCCGGCCGCGCCTGCGGTCGGAACCCGCCCGGCGCCTGACGGGCAGAGGCCTGCGGCTGCTCCCGGGTCTCGGGCGGCCGGCCCCGCTGGGGCTGCTGCGGCTGGAACATCGGTTGCTGGTTACTCACGCGACCACCCTCATGATCTCTTCCAGGGACGTGCGGCCTGCCTTGACCTTGGCCCAGCCGTCGTTGCGCAGGTCGACCATCCCCTGATCCAGCGCGACGCGGGCGATGTCCGCAGCCGAGCCGTGCGCGACGGCCAGCCGCTCGATCTCCTCGGTCACCGGCATGACCTCGTGCAGCGCGACCCGGCCCCGATACCCGGTGCGCGAGCAGGCCACGCACCCGACCGGCCGCCGCAGCGCCGGCAACGGCATGCCCTCGCTCCAGGGGAACCGCGCGGCCTGGAGCTCGACCGGCTCCGGCTGGTACGGCTCGGAGCACTTGTCGCACAGCTTGCGGGCCAGCCGCTGGGCCACGACGCAGTCCAGCGCCGAGCCGACCAGGAACGGTTCGATGCCCATCTCGGTCAGCCGGGTCACGGCCGACGGGGCGTCGTTGGTGTGCAGCGTCGACAGCACCAGGTGACCGGTGAGGGCCGCCTCGATGGCGATCTGCGCGGTCTCGTGGTCGCGGATCTCACCGAGCAGCACCACGTCAGGGTCCGAACGCAGGATCGAGCGCAGCGCCCCGGCGAAGGTCAGGCCCGCCTTGGGGTTGACCTGCACCTGGTTGATGCCGGCCAGCCGGTACTCCACCGGGTCCTCGACCGTGATGACGTTGATCTCCGGCCGGGCCACCGCGTTGAGCGTGGCGTACAGGGTGGTCGACTTGCCCGACCCGGTCGGGCCGGTGACCAGGATCATCCCGTACGGCTTGGTGAACGACTCGCGGTACGTGCTGTAGTTCTCGTCACCGAAGGAAAGGTCGCGCAGGTCCAGACGGGCCGTGGAGTTGTCCAGGATACGCATGACGATCTTCTCGCCCCACACGGTCGGCAGCGTCGCCACGCGCAGGTCGATCTTGTGCCCGTTGTGGACCACCGACATACGGCCGTCCTGCGGCTTGCGCCGCTCGGCGATGTCGATGTCCGAGAGGATCTTCACCCGGGAGATCACCGCGTTCTGCATGTGCTTGGGCGAGCGGTGCACCTCGTGCAGCACCCCGTCGATGCGGTACCGCACGCCGAGGCCTTCCTCGGAGGGCTCGATGTGGATGTCCGAGGCCCGGTCGGTGATCGCCTGGGTGACCAGCAGGTTCACGAACTTCACGATCGGCGCGTCGTCGTCGCCGACATCGGAGATCTGGGCCGACAGGTCGGTGAGCGTGGGGCCCTCGTCCTCGAACGCCGAGGTGAGGTCTTCCATCTCGTCGTCGGCCCGGCAGTACCGGTCGATCGCACGGAGCAGGTTGTCGTAGGTGGCGATCACCGGCCGCACCGAGTAGCCCGACGCAGCCCGGGCGTCGTCCACCGCGACGACGTTGCTCGGGTCTGAGGTGGCCAGCAGCAGGTACCCGTCGGCGAACCCGACGGGCAGCACGGTGTGCCGCCGGCACAGGGCCGCCGGGATGGTCGTCACTGCCATCCGGTCCACCGGGTAGTCGTCCAGGTCGCAGAACATCAACCCGACCTGCGCCGCCAAGGCCCGGACGAGCTGATCCTCGCTGAGGATGCCCAGCTCCACCAGCGTCCTGCCCAGCGGCAGGCCGCGGTGGGACTGCTCGCCCACCGCCGTCATCAGCTGGTTCTGTGTCACCAAGCCTTCGTCCAGCAGTACTTCTGCCAGCTGTTTCACCCATTGCCTCCCACGTCGCGCCCCTGAAGGGTCCGAACGGCCCATCGGCAGCGAGAGGGGCGGATGTGAGGTATGCTCCCCGCCGCGCTCGGCGGCACCCCCGTGACGGGGTCAGCGCACCGCCGGGCCGGGAAGGGTGAGAGCGGCGCTGAGCGCGAGGTCCATCGCGACGAGGGGAGCCGGCCGGCCGGTCATCAGCCGGACCTGCTCGGCGGCCTGGTGCAGCAGCATCCGCTCCCCGCCGACCGTCTGCCCCCCCGCCTGGCGCCAGGCGACCGACAGCGGGCTAGGGCGACGGTCGTAGCGCACGTCCAGCAGCGTGCCGACCTGCCCCTCTGCCTGGTCCGACCTCTGGGCCAGCGCCTGCTCCAGCGCGTCGGTGCCCTCCGGCAGGGTCGACACCACGACGTCGCAGGCGGTGACGACCGCGGGTGCCGCCGTCAGCCGGCGCAGCGTGACGTCCAGGCCCATCCGACGGCCCAGCGGCAGCAGGTGACCGGAGCGAGGCACCGAACGGACCAGCACGACCGGCGCCCGCACGCCCAGCTCACCGAGCGCGGCCAGCGCCGAGGCGGCGGTGGCGCCGCCGCCGAGCACAGCCCCGGTCGTGGCCGACGTCACCTGCGCCTCGCGGAAGGCAGCGACCATCCCGTGCACGTCGGTGTTGACTGCCGTCCGACCGGCGGTGCCGAGCAGCAGAGTGTTGGCCGCGCCGACCACCCGGGCCAGCGGCTCGACATGGTCGGCCAGGTCGAGCGTGACCCGTTTCAGTGGCATGGTCAGCGACAGGCCCGCCCAGGTGGTGTCCAGCCCGGCCAGGAAGCCGGCCAGACCGCTGGCGTCGACGTCGTGCCGTCCATAGGTCCAGTCGTCCAGTCCGAGCGCGACGTAGGCGGCGCGGTGCAGCGCCGGCGACAACGAGTGGTCGACCGGGTGGCCGAGGACGGCCGCGCGCCTCACGGTTCGGGCGACGCGTTCTGCTGCTGGTTGTACCAGTCCCGCAGGAGGGCCACGTTCTGCTGGTGCTCGGGGTAGGTGACTGCGAACCGGGTGTCCTTGGTCTCGTAGTTGACCGTCACCCAGTAGATCCAGGCACCAGCCGCCGGGTGCAGCACCGCATCGATCGACACCTCCCCCGGCGAGGCGATCGGACCCACAGGCAA
>JAVBSR010000058.1:0-3092 GCA_031556715.1 Cellulomonas sp. | reverse complement strand
GTCGAGCGCACCTCCGACTGGGTCTGCTCCAGCCAGGCCCGGCGGGACAGGACCACGTTGTTGCGGTTCTTGTCCAGCTCGATGATCTTGGCCTCGATCTCCTTGCCCACGTACGGGGCCAGGTCGCGCACGCGGCGCATCTCGACCAGAGAGGCGGGCAGGAAGCCGCGCAGGCCGATGTCGAGGATCAGGCCGCCCTTGACGACCTCGATGACGGTACCGGTGACCACACCGTCGTCTTCCTTGATCTTCTCGATCGTGCCCCAGGCGCGCTCGTACTGGGCGCGCTTCTTGGACAGGATGAGCCGCCCTTCCTTGTCCTCCTTCTGGAGGACCAGGGCCTCGACCTCGTCACCCAGGTGGACCACCTCGGACGGGTCGATGTCGTGCTTGATCGACAGCTCGCGCGAGGGGATGACACCCTCGGTCTTGTAGCCGATGTCGAGGAGGACCTCGTCGTGGTCCACCTTGACGACGGTGCCGGAGACGATGTCGCCGTCGTTGAAGTATTTGATCGTGGCGTCGATGGCCGCGATGAGGTCGTCAGGCGAACCGATGTCGTTGACTGCGACCTGAGGCGTTGTCGTCCTCGCGGGGGTGGTGATGCTCATGAACCAGTGGGCTCCGATGCGGACAGGAAGTTGTGCGGACAGGGACGGTACGCGCGTGACGTCACCTGCCAGACAGAGCCGGGACGACGGCTGCTCGTATCACGAGCAGGAGGCGACACGGCGGAGCACGACGAAGCCGACGGTGCGCGGCACCGCGGGTGATCCTAGTCACAGCCTCAAGGCCGGTCAAAGCGAAGCGTAACAGCGGCCCGCTCAGGCCCGTGGTCGGAGCACCTCAGGCCAGCGCCCTGGCGACCTCCAGCAGGTCCGCAGGCACCTGCTGGACCTTGCCGGCGATCTCCGCGATCGGCACCAGCTCGACCTTCTCCCCGTGCAGCGCCGTCATCATGTTGTCGACCTTGTCGCTGACCGCGTCGACGGCCAGCATCCCGAACCGCGACGCCAGGATCCGGTCGGCCGCGGTGGGGCTGCCGCCACGCTGGACGTGGCCGAGCACCGTCACCCGGGTGTCGAACCCGGTGCGGGCCGCGATCTCGGTGCGCACCCGCTCCGAGACCGCCCCGGCGACGATCTCCCCGAACTCGCCGACCTCGGTCTGGAACTGCATCGACGTACCCGCCGCCGGGACCGCCCCCTCGGCGACCACGACGATCGAGAAGCTGGCGTGCGCCCGGTGCCGGTGGCGCAGGTACTTCGCGATCTCGTCGATGTCGAACGGTTCCTCCGGGGCGAGCACGATCTCCGCCCCACCGGCGATGCCGGAGGCCACCGCGATCCACCCCGCCGACCGACCCATCACCTCGACGACCATCACCCGGTTGTGGCTCTCGGCCGTGGTGTGGATCCGGTCGATCGCCTCGGTGACGATGGACACCGCGGTGTCGAAGCCGATAGACGCGTCGGTGCCCCACACGTCGTTGTCGATGGTCTTGGGGATGCCGACCACCGGCACCCCAGCCTCGGCGACCTTGCTGGCGGCATGCAGCGTCCCGTCCCCGCCGATACAGATCAGGGCGTCGATCCGCTCGGCCTCCAGCGTGGTCAGCACCGCTTCCATCCCGCCCTCGTTGCGGTGCGGGTGCCACCGGGCCGTGCCCAGCAGGGTGCCGCCGGTGGCCAGCACGTTGCGGATGTTCTGCCGTCCCAGCTGGACGACGTCGCCCTCGGCGACACCCTTCCACCCGTTGCGGAACCCGATGACCTGGTGACCGTGCTCGCGGTCGCCGCGCTTGACCACCGCCCGGATCGCCGCGTTGAGACCGGGGACGTCGCCCCCGCCGGTGAGGAGCCCGACTCGCACAGCACTGCCCTTCCCTCGACTGCCGTCGCCTGCACAGTAGCCGCATCCCACGGCCCCGCCACAACGGGTCCCTGTGCCCCGGCCCGCACCGGCGCACGGCCGACACGCGAACCGCGGCGACGCCTGCCACGATGTCCAGGTGGACACGCGACTGAACGAGCCCGCTCCGTCGGCCGAGGACCTCGACGACTCGACCGTGGCGATGTTCCAGCCCGTCACCGCCGAGGTGGCGGTGCACGCCGCCCGCACCTGGTGGGACGCCAACGCCTCGGCGTACCAGGCCGAGCACGCCGACGACCTGGGCAGCGCCCGGTTCCTGTGGTGCCCCGAAGGCCTGGACGAGGCCGACGCGCACCTGCTCGGCGACGTCGACGGGGCCGACGTCCTGGAGATCGGGGCCGGCGCGGCGCAGTGCTCCCGCTGGCTGGTCGGCGCCGGCGCCCGGGTGCTGGCCACCGACGTCTCGGCGAGCATGCTCGCCGCCGCCACCGCGCTCAACGCCAGCACCGGTGTGGTCGTCCCCCTCGTCCAGGCCGACGCCCGGACGCTGCCGCTGCCCGAGGCGTGCGTCGACGTCGTCTTCACCGCCTTCGGGGCCCTGCCCTTCGTGGCCGACGCCGCGACCGTCCACCGCGAGGTGGCCCGGGTGCTGCGGCCGGGCGGGCGCTGGGTGTTCTCCGTCACCCACCCGGTGCGCTGGGCCTTCCCCGACGACCCCGAGATCCCCGGCCTGACCGCCTTCCACTCGTACTTCGACCGACGCCCCTACACGGAGATGGACGCCGACGGCACCGTCGTCTACTCCGAGCACCACCGCACCATCGGCGACCTGGTGTCCGACGTCGTCGGCACCGGGTTCGTCCTCGACGCCCTGGTCGAACCCGAGTGGCCCGACCACCTCGACCGCGCCTGGGGCGGTTGGGGCCCGGTGCGCGGCGCGCTGCTGCCCGGCACTCTCATCGTCCAGGCCCACCTGCCCGGCTGACCGGCCAGGCCGACACCGGCAGGCCGAGTCCTCACGGCTCGGGCGACGCGGTCTCCTGGTCGTACCAGTCCCGCAGCAGCGCCACGTTCTGCTCGTGCTCGGGGTAGGTGACTGCGAACCGGGTGTCCTTGGTCTCGTAGTTGACCGTCACCCAGTAGATCCAGGCACCAGCCGCCGGGTGCAGCACCGCATCGATCGACACCTCCCCCGGCGAGGCGATCGGACCCACAGGCAA
>JAVBSR010000088.1:0-9350 GCA_031556715.1 Cellulomonas sp. | reverse complement strand
TGCTTCCCCTCGGAGATCGCCCGCCGCGCGGCGCCCGTGTACGACTACAACGGGTCCCGCCCGCGGCGCGACGGCGCTGGCGAGCCGGGGCGTGTCCGCGGCGACATCGTGCCGCTGACCGACCCGCAGGTCCTCGTGCCGGCCACCGACGTGCTGGCGGCGGGGGTCCCGTGCCAGCCGTTCTCCAAGTCGGGGTTCCAGCGGGGCACGGACGAGACTCGTGGCACCTTGTTCTGGAACATCGCCCGCGTGCTGGAGGAGACCGGCCCGGCGGTGCTGCTCCTGGAGAACGTGCGCAACCTGGCGGGGCCCAACCATCGCGGCACGTGGGCGACGATCGTGCGGACGCTGCGCGAGTCCGGCTACCGGGTGTCGTCGACCCCGGCGGTGTTCTCCCCGCACCTCGTCGGCCCGCACCTCGGCGGCCGTCCGCAGGTGCGCGAGCGGGTGTTCGTCGTGGCGCACCGGGTCGGCCCGGGCGGCGACGACGGCCGTGACGACCCACCGGTCGTCGTGCCCCGGCCGGTCTACGGCTGGGACCCGCAGCGGTGGTCGCTGGACCGGCACCTGCTCCAGGCCGACGAGGAGATCGAGCACCTGGAGCGGTACGTCCTGCCGGAGTCCGACCGGGCCGTCATCGACGTGTGGGACGACCTGCTCGACAAGGTCGTCGACCGGCTCGACGGCGGGCGCCTGCCCGGCTTCCCTGTCTGGGCCGACGACTTCCGCACCCTGGCCCAGGCCGAGCAGATCATCGAGGCGTCACCGGTCCCGGCGTGGAAGGCCGCCTTCCTGCGCAAGAACGCCCGCTTCTACGAGCAGCACCGGGCGGTCATCGACGACTGGAAGGCCCGCCACGACGGTCTGGCCGGGCTGGCGCCGTCGCGACGCAAGCTGGAGTGGCAGGCGCAGGACCCCGGTTCGCTGTGGGACACGGTGATGCACTTCCGGCCGTCCGGCATCCGGGCGAAACGCCCGACCTACCTGCCGGCGCTGGTGGCGATCACCCAGACCTCGATCATCGGCCCCCGCGGCCGGCGCATCACCCCGCGCGAGGCCGCGCGCCTGCAAGGCCTGCCCGACTGGTTCGCGTTCAGGCACGAGCTGCCCGACGGCACGGTGGTGGACCAGCCGGACGCTACGACCTACCGGCAGCTGGGCAACGGTGTGAACATCGGTGCCGCCTACTTCGTGCTGCGCCGGTACGTCCTGGAGCACCGTGACGAGATCGCGCAGCACGCACCGCAGGTCGTCGAGGCCGTCGAGAGCGCCCCGCCGAACCCCGACGACATCCTGGGCGCCGGTCGCCCGGTGCGGGAGCGGAACGTTCCGTCGCCGCAGGCTGCGCTGGTGTGAGCCGTCGCCGACGGGCAGGGCTCAGCGCATGTCCAGGCCGAGCTGGTCGGCGTCCAGCTGGTCCAGGGCCTCGTCGAGCAGCTCGGACTGGTAGGTGCCGAGGTTGCGCTGGCGGACCAGCTCGACCCGTTGGGCCTTGATGAGGATCTGGCGCAGCTCGCGGAACTGGGCGCGCTGGGCGCGGGACTGGGCTGTCGGCTCCAGCAGGTGGTCGTGCAGCACCTCCAGCTCGGTGCGGACCTGTTCGAGCATCGCCGGGTCGAACGGCTGACCGTTGGGGCGTCTCAGCTCGGGCGCGTCGAGGCGGGACATGCGGGCCGCGGTCAGGTCGGCCCGCAGGGCGCGGCGCTCGTCGTCGTCGTCGCTGGGGACGTCCAGCCTGAGCCAGCGGACCAGGTACGGCAGCGTCGAGCCCTGGACCAGCAGGGTGCCGACGGCGACGAAGAACGCGACGAGCACCAGCAGCGCCCGGTTGGCGACGTTGGTCGGCAGCGTCTGCACGGCCGCCAGGGTGACCGCCCCGCGCATCCCGGCCCAGACCAGCACCACCCCCTCCTTGGGGCCCAGGTGCTGGTCGGCCAGGTAGTCCAGGTCGGCGCTGCGGCGGGCGATCTTGATCTTGGCCCGCTGGCGCCGCCGGTCGTGGCCGGGCAGCGCCTGCGAGGCCTGGCGCAGCAGGTCGTCGTCGACCAGGCGTTGCAGCGCGGCCAGGCGTTCCCGGGTGCCGCCGCGGCGTCGGCGACGGCTCAGCGCCCACAGCGCCGGGCCGATGAAGGCCGAGCGGAGCACCATGACGACGAGCGCCACCAGCGCCGCGACCTCCACGGCCAGCCAGACCGAGTCGTGCGCGTCGCCGACGTCGTCGACCAGGCCCGCGGCCTGGAGCCCCATGAGCAGGAAGATGCCGCCCTCGAGCACCAGGTTGACGGTGCCCCACACGGCTTTCTCGGTGAGACGGTCCTGGGCGGTCAGGGCCCGCGGCGACCCGTACCCGATGACCAGGCCGGCGACCACCGCCGCGACCAGGCCCGAACCGTGCAGGTGCTCGGTGGGGACCGAGGCGACGAACGGCGTGACCAGCGACACGGCGACCGACGACCCGGGGCTGCTCAGGTGCGAGCGGACCAGCAGGTTGAGCCGGCCGACCACCGCGCCGATGACCAGCGCCACCAGCACCGCCCAGACGAAGTCGCGCGCCACCCCGGCCATGTCGACCCGCTCCGGGGCCGCGACCGTCACCGCCAGGGCACCGGCGGCCAGCACTCCTTTGGCGGTGCGCAGCAGCACCAGGGCGGTGGCGTCGTTGATCAGCGCCTCGCCCTCCAGCACCGTGACCACCCGGCGCGACAGCCCGGCCTTCTTGACGATCGACGTGGCGACGGCGTCGGTCGGGCTGACCACGGCGCCCATGGCGATGCCCAGCGCCAGGCGGACGTCCAGCAGCCAGTGCAGCAGGAAGCCGACGGCCACGGCCGACACGATGACCAGCACCACGGCCAGACCGGAGATGATCCACAGGTTCCGCCGGAAGTCCATCGTCGGCATCGACACCGCTGCGGCGTACAGCAGCGGCGGCAGGATCAGCTCCAGGACGAACTCGGGCTCGACAGCGAAACCGTGGGGGAACAGGTGGTGCCACCAGGGCGTCGACGAGGTGGCGATGCCGATGACGACGAGAGCCAACGGTCCGGCGACCCCCATCTTCGGGGCGACGGCGGTCACCGCGACCGTCATGAGCACACCGATGACGATGAGGATGAGGGCGGTCTCCACAGCCGCAGTTTACGGACAGGCCCCCTCTGGCCGCGGGCGACGACCGTCGGGGGCGTGCGGTGGTGGCGTAGGATCGGAGGCGAACGACAGGGGAGCGTCGGGGGTCAGACCCAGGACGCTGAGAGTGCGGGACAACCGCAGACCCTCGAACCTGATCCGGGTCGTACCGGCGTAGGGAGTCGGGATTTCTCTCCCCCGTGGCGCTCCGTCGGGGAGCGGCACGGGACCCCTCCTGGGACAAGGAGGAGACATGGCCCCCACCTCTCGCCGCCGGGTGCTGGTCGCAGCGCTGGTGCTGGCCCTCGGCGCCACGGGTTGCTCGGTGGTCGGCACCGGGTCCGGTGACCCGTCGGCCGCGGGCAACGTCACCCTGGTCGCCCACGACTCGTTCGGGGTGCCCGACGACGTGCTGGCACAGTTCACGGCCCAGACCGGGCTGAAGGTCGAGGTCGTCACCCTGGGTGACACCGGGTCGCTGGTCAACCGGCTGGTGCTGACCAAGGGTGCGCCGCTGGGCGACGCCGTGTTCGGCATCGACAGCACGTTCGCCACGCGCGCGCTGGACGAGGGCATCATCGCCCCCGCCGACGGTCTGAGCGCCCCGGCCCTGGCCGACGCCGCGACCCACGCGCTGCCCGGCGACGACCAGGGCAGGCTCGTCGCCGTCGACTACGGCGACGTCTGCGTCAACGTCGACACCACGTGGTTCACCGCCCACGGCATCGCACCCCCGGTCACCCTGGACGACCTGACCCGACCCGAGTACCGGGGCCTGTTCGTCACCCCCAACCCGGCGACGTCGTCGCCCGGGTTCGCCTTCCTGCTGGCCACCATCGCCGCCCACGGCGACGGCTGGCCGCAGTACTGGAAGGACCTGGACGCCAACGACGTGCAGGTCGCCGCGGACTGGTCCGACGCCTACACCAGCGCCTTCACCGCGGGCGGCGGCAACGGCGACCGTCCGCTCGTGGTGTCGTACGACACCTCCCCGCCGTACACCATCCCCGACGGCGGCACCGCACCGACGACGGCCGCCCTGCTCGGCACCTGCCTGCGCCAGACCGAGTACGCCGGGGTGCTCACCGGCGCCAAGAACCCGGAGGGTGCCGCCGCCCTGGTGGACTTCCTGCTGTCGGACGCCGTCCAGCAGACCATCCCCGAGACGATGTACATGTACCCGGTGAGCACGTCGGTCGCGCTGCCGCCAGACTGGGTCGCCTGGGCCCCGCTGGCCACCGACCCGTACACGGTGGACCCCGCCGACATTACCGCCCACCGCGAGCAGTGGCTGACCCGGTGGACCGACCTCGACCTCGGCTGACGGCATGACCGCGACCCTGGCCGACCGAGACCGCGCGCACCGAGACCGTGGGCACCGAGACCGCGCGGACGGTCTGCGTCCTGCCCGGTCACGCCCCGACCAGGCGGGCGCCAGGACCGCTCGCCACGGTCTGCGCTGGCTGGGCTGGGGCCTGGCCGGGGGGCTGCCGCTGGTGTTCCTGGCGGTCTTCTTCGCCTGGCCGGTGGCGACGATGGTCGGCCGCGGGTTCGTCGTCGACGGTGCGCTGGACCTCGGCGGGTTCGTCGAGGTGTTCTCCCGGCCGCGCACCTGGCGGGTCGTCGGGCTGACGCTGCTCCAGGCGACCTTGACGACCGTCGTGTGCCTCGTGCTCGGGATTCCCGGCGCGCACACCCTGTACCGGGCGAGGCCGTTCCGGGGGAGAGCGGCGCTGCGGGCCTTCGTCACCGTGCCGTTCGTGCTGCCCACCGTGGTGGTGGGGGTGGCGTTCCGGGCCCTGCTGCAACCGGCGGGACCGCTGGGCTTCCTGGGGCTGGACCACACGCTGGCGGGGATCGTCGCGGCCCTGGCGTTCTTCAACTGCTCGGTGGTGGTGCGGGGCGTCGGCGGGATGTGGGAGCGGCTGGACCCGCGGGCCGAGCAGGCCGCCAGGGCCCTGGGAGCCTCGAGCGCCCGGGTGTTCCGGACGGTGACGCTGCCCGCGCTGACCCCGGCTGTGGCGTCGGCCGCCGCCCTGGTGTTCCTGTTCTCGGCGACGTCGTTCGGCACGGTGCTGGTCCTGGGCGGGCCCCGGTACGGCACCGTGGAGACCGAGATCTACCTCCAGACCACCCAGTTCCTCGACCTGCGGGCCGCGGCGGTGCTGTCCGTCACCCAGCTGGTCGTGGTGGCGGCCGTCCTGGCGGTCTCCGCCCGGGCTCGTACCGCCCGTGAACGCGCTCTGCCCATGGCCCAGCTCGGCCACCACCGGGCCCGGCCGGGCCGGTCGGCCGGGTCGGCGGGGGCGGCGGTGGTGACCGGGGTGGTGGTGTGCCTGCTGGCGCTGCCGGTGGTGGCGCTGGTCTCCCGGTCGTTGCGGGTGGGCGACGGCTGGGGCCTGGACCACTATGCGGCGCTGGCCCGCCCGGCACCGGGGCTGGGCACCAGTGCGCTGGCCGCCGCTGTCACGTCGCTGCGGACGGCGGTGGACGCCACCTGGCTGTCCCTGCTGGTCGGCGGGCTGCTGGCCGTGGTGCTGTCCCGGCGGCCGGCCCGCCCGGCGTCGCGGCGGCTGCTCTCGGGGTTCGACGCCCTGGTCATGGCACCGCTGGGGGTCTCTGCGGTGACGGTCGGGTTCGGCCTGCTGCTGTCCATGCACCAGCCGTTCGGCCTGCCCGTGGACCTGCGGGGCCACCCGCTGCTCGTCCCGGTGGCCCAGGCCACGGTCGCGGTGCCGCTGGTGGTGCGCACCGTGCTCCCCGTGCTGCGGGCTGTCGACCCGCGTCAGCGCCAGGCCGCGGCCACCCTGGGCGCACCGCCCGGTCGGGTGCTGGCCACGGTCGACGCCCCGGTCGGGCTGCGCGCCATGGGCCTGGCCGCCGGGTTGGCCTTCGCCGTGTCGCTGGGCGAGTTCGGTGCCACGTCGTTCCTGGCCCGGCCCGACCACCCGACCCTGCCCGTCGTGGTGTTCCGCCTGATCGGCCGCCCCGGGCTGGAGTCGTCCGGGCAGGCGACGGCCGCCGCGGTGCTGCTCGCCGCCATGTCCGCCACCGCGGTGGCGGTCTTCGAGCACCTGCGCCAGGGGCGGTCGAGCCTTCGCGGGGCACAGGGTCGCCCGAACAGCGGCGACAGCGCGGGTCGGGAGGGACGAGCATGACTGGCACGGGGCTGGGTGTGCACGACGTCACCGTCCGGTACGGGGACGTGACCGCGGTGGACGGGGTGGGTCTGGAGGTGCCGTGCGGGCAGGTGCTGGCGCTGCTGGGGCCGTCGGGGTGCGGCAAGTCGTCGCTGCTGCGGGCGGTCGCGGGGCTGGAGCCGCTCGCGGGGGGCGCTGTGACCTGGGACGGGGTCGACCTGGCGGGGGTGCCGGTGCACCGGCGGGGGTTCGGGCTGCTGTTCCAGGACGGGCAGCTGTTCGCGCACCGGGACGTGGCGGGCAACGTCGGGTACGGCGTGGCGCGGGGCCGGGCCGGCCGTGGGCTCAAGGAGCGGCGGGCCGGGCGGGCCCGCCGGGTGGCCGAGCTGCTGGATCTCGTCGGCCTGCCGGGGACGGCCCGTCGGGACGTGGCGTCGTTGTCCGGGGGGGAGCGGCAGCGGGTCGCCCTGGCCCGGTCGTTGGCGCCGGAGCCTCGGCTGCTGCTGCTCGACGAGCCGCTGTCGGCCCTGGACCGGGTGCTGCGCGAACGCCTGGCCGACGACCTGCGCCGGGTCCTGACCACGACCGGCGCCACCGCGGTGTTCGTCACCCACGACCAGGACGAGGCCTTCGCCGTCGCCGACCGGGTCGCGGTCATGGCCGCCGGCCGTGTCCTCCAGGTCGACACCCCGGACCGCCTGTGGCGCTTCCCGGTGTCCCGGCAGGTCGCGACCTTCCTCGGCTACCAGGCCTTCGTCTCGCCGGCGTCGGCGGTGGCCCGGTTCTTCGACCTGCCGGACGGCGTCCGGTCAGGTGACCTGGCGCTGGCTCCCGGTGCCCTGGTGCTCGACCCGGACGGTCCGCTGCGCGGCCGGGTGGTCCGCACCACCCACCGTCGTGGCCGCACCGAGCTGACGGTGGTCGTGGCGGGCGTCGGGGAGGTCTCGGCCTGGGCGCCGGTCGGGACCACCGCGGTCGGTGAGGTGCCGCTGCGGGTCGACCGCACCGCGGTCGCCCGCACCGCCGGGTGAGGCCTGTCGACGGTTCCGCCGACAGGGGACACTGCTGGTTGCGACGTTTTCCCCCCTAGCCGTGGACCGGCGCCAGGCGTAGGCTCACAGGTGAGGGTGAGGTGAGTTCCGATGACGCTCGATCGACGCCGCATCCAGACGCTGGACCTCGCGGCAGACTCTGACACGGCCTGGGCGCACCTGCGCCGCCCGGAGCTGATCCGGCGCTGGTACAGCTACGACCATGACGGTCTGGACGCCGAGATCGACCGGGTCTTCGGTTCCACGGCCCGTACCCTCGCGGACGGGCTGCGCCGCGAGCTGGAGTGGCCGGACGGGACGGCGGTGCGGCTGTCGCCCACCGGCGACTCGCACCGCACGACCATCGCGGTGGAACGGCCCAGCCACGACGGCATGTCCCACTTCGACGGGGTGCGCGACCCGGTGGACGAGCGCTGGGTCGCTGACCTGCACCAGCTGGAGTTCGCGCTGGCCGTGCACCAGGGCGAGGAGCGCCGCACCTGGTCGGCCATCGGCCTGGACGCGGGGACCCGCCGGAACCGTCTGCTGGACCGGGTGGGCCTCCACGGGGCGCGCGGGCTGCCGGTGCACGGCCACCTGGAGGCGGTGCTCCCCGACGGGCTGCACGTCGGCGGCAGGCTCGTCTACCGCACCGACCTGCAGTTCGGCCTGCGGCTGCACGGCGCCTCCGAGGCGTTCCTCGTCGTGCTGGACCACCCGTCCGTCGCGCACGAGACGAACGACCGGGTCGACGTGGTGCTGTCCACCTACGGCCTGGACGACGACCAGCTCGCCACGGTCAGCGCCCGGTGGGACGCCTGGTGGGGTGTGCCGGCCCGGTCGTGACCCCGTCGTGAACCGCCGGTGGTGCCGGCGGGCTGATGCCACGGCAGCGGCACGGACCGGCCGCGGAGGCGCGGCCGAGGTTCACAGTGCCGCGGTCGCAGTGTCGAGCCGGGCGGCCAGGGCCTGGTAGACGTCGGGGCTGTAGTGGTAGGGCGCGAGCCCCCACCGGTGCGTCTGGTCGGCCTGCACCGGCAGGTCGGCGCCGAGCAGGTGGTCGGCGCCGAGGCGGCGGCGCAGAGTCCGGTAGTACGGCCGTGACCGGAGGCGGAACCAGCGTGGGGTGCCACCGGCACCGCGCAGCTTCCGGTGCCCCTGCAGGCTGGTCGAGGCCCAGCGCGGCGCCAGCACCCAGGTGCGGTCGGTCAGCCCCCGGTCGGCCAGGCCGCTGAGCACCGCCTCAGCACCCTGCTGCCAGGCCTGGCGGTGGTGCCGGGTGCCGAAGCGCAGCAGGGTCGCGGTGCTGGTGTAGCCGGTCTCCAGCCGGGAGGTGTGCAGCTCGACGGACCGGGTGACCAGGCCCCCGTCGGGCAGCCGGTGCAGCCCGAGCCGTTCGTCCACGAGGTCGACCAGCACCAGGTCGACGGGCCCGGCTGCGTCGAGCCGTTCCAGAACGTCCCCGCGCAGCGCCCCGTCGATCTGCCGCCGCTGGAAGGCCGAGGCCAGGGCGGCGGTGTCCACGACCTGCCCCGGAGGCCGCGCCACGCTGGCCCACGACTGCCGCGCCACGTACCCGGTCAGCCGGTACCGCCCCGGGTCGAGGTGGTCGAAGGTGTCCCGGGTGACGCACGACCCGATGATGAACGTGCGCAGCGGCGTCAGGTCGGTGGCGTCGTCGCGAACCATGGCTCCAGGTCAGCCGAGGAGAGACCGGGACGATCCCGGCACGGACCTCCAGGATAATCGCCCCCGCAGATCAGGCGACGCGAGCACGATCGTGCCGCGAGCCCCGAGCGACTGACGTGCGCAGCAGACCAGGCGCAGCCCGTACGGCCCGTGCGACGCGAAGGCCGAAGGCCGGAGCGAGGACACCACGACGACACCTCACCGACGACGGTGCACCCAACGGGGTGGGGGGGGGGGGGGGGGGGGGGGGGGGGGGGGGGGGGCGGGGGGGGGGCGGGGGGGGCGGGGTGCGGGGGGAGGGGAGAGGGAGGGAGGTGGGGAGAGTCGGGGGCGGGGGGGGCGTTGGGTAGGTGAGTGGGATCAA
>JAVBSR010000151.1:0-11599 GCA_031556715.1 Cellulomonas sp. | reverse complement strand
ATGCGCAAGCAGAACCTGCCGATCCAGCGGCTGCTGTCGCACGAGGCCCTGGTCGCGCTGGCCCAGGAGATGCGGTTCTCCGACGTCAGCAGCCTGTACGCCGCGATCGGCGAGCACCAGGTCGCCGCCTCGACGGTGGTCACCAGGCTGGTGTCGTCCATCGGTGGCGAGCCGGCGCACGAGGAGGACCTGGCCGAGGTCGCCCGGCCGGGGGCGCAGCGCAAGGTGCGAGGCGGGGACCCGGGCATCACCGTGCGAGGCGTCGACGACGTCTGGGTCAAGCTGGCCAAGTGCTGCACGCCGGTACCGGGGGACCCGATCGTCGGGTTCGTCACCCGCGGGTCGGGGGTGTCGGTGCACCGGTCGGACTGCATCAACGTCGACGGGCTGCGCCGCGAGCCTGAGCGCATCGTGGACGTCGAGTGGAACCACAACAGCTCGCAGCTGTTCCTCGTGCAGATCCAGGTCGAGGCGCTGGACCGTGCCCGCCTGCTCTCCGACGTCACCCGGGTGCTGTCCGACCACCACGTGAACATCCTCTCGGCAGCGGTCTCGACCTCTCGGGACCGGGTGGCCCTGTCCCGGTTCGTCTTCGAGATGGCCGAGCCGTCGCACCTGACCTCGGTGCTCGCCGCGGTGCGCAAGGTCGAGGGTGTCTACGACGTGTACCGGATCACCGGCGCCAAGGCAGCCTCCGAGCCGGTCATCCGAGCCTGACGGCCGGTCGCTCGCCGAGCGGTGCGAGCAGGCGGGCGAGCACCGTGCGGGCCCGGCAGGCGCCGCGGCGTCCGCCGAGCCGGGTCGCCGCGGACGCCGGGTCGGCCCCCGCGCGGCACAGGGCCGTCAGGGTGGGCCACAGCGGGTCGACCTCGGGCTCGTCGGCACCGGCCAGCAGGACCAGGTCCAGCAGCGTCCGTGTCGGGGTGGTCAGCGGCCGGCCGCCGAGCACCTCGACGTCGTGCGCCGCCAGCCGGGCCTCGGAGCAGCGCCGGTCCGGAGCCGGGTCGACCCGACGACCCGGCGGGACGAGCAGGTCCAGCCGTGGGGGCGGTTCTCCGCCCAGGTGGACCCAGGCCGCGCTGCGGCGACCGACGACGGACCGGGCGGGCAGCGGCCCGGGCAGAGCCTGGGCGCGGTGGTCGGCGTTCTCGACGACGTCGGCACGCAGCGCGCAACAACCGGTCAGCCTGCGGTAGCAGCCGTCGGCCAGCAGCCCGGCCCAGGTGTCGGCCGGGACCTCGGTGGCCCGCAGCAGGACCGGAGGCGGCCCGGCACGGTGTCTCAGGTGGTGCAGCACGTCCACGGGGCGTGAGCATGGCACAGGCCGCCGCTCGCCCGCCGAGCGGCTGTGGACAGCCCTAGGGTGTGCCGGGCACGACGCGGGGCCACCAGTCGTCGGCGGGCGGCACCCAGGTGTCGGTGTCGGCGGGGCGCTGCTCGCCGGAACGGATGTCCTTGACCTCGTGGGCCTCGCCGGGGAACCAGACGTAGGGGATGCCGCGCCGGTCGGCGTGCGCGATCTGCTTGCCGAACTTGGCGGCGCTCGGTGCGACCTCGACCGGGATGCCGCGGGCCCGCAGCGCCAGGGCGACCAGGTCGGAGGCGTCGCGGTCGTCCTCCGACGCGACCGCGACGAGCACCGCAGAGGGCACCGACCGGGTGGCGGTGACCAGGTCTGCCGACAGCAGCCGGGAGACGAGCCGGGTCACCCCGACCGACAGCCCGACCCCCGGATAGGTGCGCGCCCCGTCGGAGGCCAGGGTGTCGTACCGGCCGCCGGAGCAGATCGAGCCGAGCTGTTCGTGGCCCACGAGGACCGTCTCGTAGACCGACCCGGTGTAGTAGTCCAGGCCACGGGCGATCTTCAGGTCGGCGACGACCGTACCGGGCGCCCGCCGCGCGGCGGCCCCGACCAGTGCGGACAGCTCGGCCAGTCCTTGGTCCAGCAGCGCGTCGGACATGCCGTGCCGGGCGGCCAGCGCCGCGACGGCGTCGGTCACCGACTCGTCCTCGCCGCGAAGCCCGGCCAGCTCCAGGACTGCGGCCGCCTGGGTGGCCGAAGCCCCAGCCTCGGTGCCGAGCAGCTCGGCGACGGTGTCCGGGCCGACCTTGTCCAGCTTGTCCATGGCGCGCAGCACCGGTTCCACGTCGGCCAGGCCCAGACCGCGCGTGAAGCCTTCGACGACGCGCCGGTTGTTCACCAGGATCCGCACCGGTGGCACTCCGACGTCGCGCAGCGCGGCGAAGGCGTCGGCGATGACCAGCGGCAGCTCGACCTCGACGTGGTACGGCAGCGTGTCCGCACCGACGACGTCGATGTCGGCCTGGGTGAACTCGCGGAACCGGCCGTCCTGCGGCCGTTCGCCGCGCCAGACCTTCTGGATCTGGTACCGCCGGAAGGGGAACGTCAGCTTCCCGGCGTTCTCCAGCACGTACCGGGCGAACGGCACGGTGAGGTCGAAGTGCAGGCCCAGCCCGTCCGCGGTCTCGCGGTGGCCACGGGCGGACTCGTCCTCGCGTTCTTGCAGGCGGCGCAGCAGGTACACCTCCTTGGAGGTCTCGCCCTTGCGCAGCAGCTGGTCCAAGGGTTCGACGGCTCGCGTCTCGATGCCCGCGAAGCCGTGGAGCTCGAAGGTGTGCCGCAGCACGTCGAGCACGTGCTGCTCGACCAGCCGACCGGGGGGGAGCCATTCAGGGAAGCCGGAGAGGGGGCGAAGACGTGCCATGCGGCAGATCCTGCCACCTCCCGCTCGTGTGTCCCGTCCGGCGGGGCGCACGACCTGCGGCGCGAGGCCAGGCGGGGCGGGGGCGCACCACGTCTGCCAGCCTGGCGCACGGACTGGTGAGACACGCCCTAGACTGTCCGGGGCCGGGCTCTATGACCGGCGAGTCGGACGGTCGACGTGTGCCGACGCAGGGTGCAGACCCGGCGCGACTGGAGGAGGACGGTGGGGAGCAAGAAGGCCCGCGAGCGGGAGTACGCTCGCCGGCGCTATGCCAAGCAGGAAGCCCGGATGGCCAAGACGCAGCAGCGACGTCGTCGGAACCAGGTGGTCGCGCTGATCGCGGTGGGGGCGCTCGTGCTCGGCGGGAGCGCCGTGGCGCTGCTGACGACCCGTGGTGACGGCGACGCCGCCGCGGCCGGCACCACACCTGCGGCGGGTGTTCCCTGCGACCGACCGGTCCGGGCCACCACCGGCCTGCCGACGGCGGCACCGGACCCGTCGGTCGCCCAGGACCGCACCTGGACCGGGACGATCAACCTGTGCCAGGACGGGATCTACGGTGACCCGATCGCCGGGACGCTCGAGATCTCGCTCGACGGTGCCTCGGCGCCGCAGGGCGTCGCGAACTTCGTCCAGCTGTCCCAAGCAGGGTTCTTCGACGGGCTGACCTGCCACCGTCTGGCCGAGCAGCTGACCGTCCTGCAGTGCGGCGACCCTGAGGGCACGGGCAAGGGTGGGCCCGGGTACACCTTCGGACCGGTCGAGAACGCACCCGCGGACGACCTCTACCCGGCCGGCACCATCGCCATGGCCCGGGTGCTCGACAACGGCGGCTCGATGGGGTCGCAGTTCTTCATCGTCTATGCCGATACCACGATCCCGTCCGACGCGGCCGGTGGGTACACCGTGCTCGGCAAGGTCACGGCGGGTCTGGACGTCGTCCAGCAGATCGCCGCGATGGGCACCCTGGGCAACGAGACGCCAGCCAGCACTGTCACGATCCAGAAGGTGGAGACCCAGTGAGCCAGACCACCCCGCCGACGGACCTTCCCGGCCCGGAGCAGGCGACGCCTGACCTCGTCGGTACCGAGCAGGTGCCGCCCGCGCCGCCGCAGGAACCGTCAGCCGAGGCCGACGCACAGGAGTCGACCGAGATGACGGACGGTGCCGAGACCGCGGACGGCACCACGTCGACGGACGCCGCCGAGACGACAGATGACGCGGTGACGACGGACGACGCGGTGACGACGGTCGACAGGGCGGCGACCGACGAGCAGCCAGTGGACTCCACCCCTGCCGACGTCGACCCGGCTGCGCAGGACGAGGTGCCGGCCGTCGCCGATGACGCGGGGGAGCAGCCGGAGCCCCAGCCGTCACCCGAGGGCCCTGACTCTCCCGAGCCGTCCGACCCGGTCGAGGCCCGGGCCGACGGCTCGTCGGCGCCGAGGCCTCGCCCCACCCCGGCGGCCCTGGCGGGGCGTCCCGGACCCCGCCCCGGGCCGCGTCCTGGAGGGCCGCGACCGGCTCCACGGACGCCCGCGGCCCCGGTGCCGCCGCCGCTCGACCCGGAGACGCTGGCGCAGGCTGCGGCCTTCGGCCGGGTGGCCGACGACGGCACGGTGTCCGTCGTGGAGGCGGCGGGCGAGCGTGTCGTCGGGCAGGTTCCCGGAGCCGCTGGTGACGACGCGCTGACGCTGTACGTGCGCCGGTTCCTGGACCTGGAGGCCAAGGTCGCCCTGTTCGCCCAGCGGCTGACGGCCACCGACCTGTCGGTCAAGGAGATCGACCAGACCGTGGCCAAGCTGACCGACGAGCTGGCCGAGCCGGCTGCCGTCGGTGACCTGGACGGGTTGCGCACCCGCCTGGATGCTCTGCGCGAGACCGCCGCCGAGCGCAAGCAGGCCGTCGAGGCCGAGCGTGCGGCCGCCCGGGAACAGGCCCTGGCCGAGCGCACGGTGATCGTCGAGCAGGCGGAGAAGATCGCCGCGACCGACCCCGAGCGCATGCAGTGGCGCCCCGCGGGCGACCAGCTGCGCCAGCTGCTCGACGACTGGAAGTCCGCGCAGCGCGGCGGCCCGCGCCTGGACCGCACCTCCGAGGAGTCCCTGTGGAAGCGGTTCAGCCACGCTCGGACCACGTTCGACCGGGAGCGGCGTCACCACTTCGCGCAGCTGGAAGCACGCAACAACGAGGCCAAGAGCGCCAAGGAGGCCATCGTCGCCGAGGCTGAGGCCCTGGCCACGAGCACCGACTGGGGCGCCACGGCGGGCGCCTACCGAGACCTGATGACGCGGTGGAAGGGTGTCGGCCGGGCGTCCCGCCAGATCGACGACGCGCTGTGGGCCCGGTTCCGCACCGCCCAGGAGCAGTTCTTCGCCGCGCGCAATGCCCAGTCGGCGCAGGTCGACGCGGAGTTCCAGGCCAACCTGGAGGTCAAGCTCGTGCTCCTGGCCGAGGCCGAGGCCCTCGTACCGGTCAAGGACCTGGCCGCGGCCAAGGCCGCGCTGCGTTCCGTCCAGGCCCGTTGGGAGCAGGCCGGCAAGGTGCCCCGGGCAGACGTGCAGCGCATCGAAGCCCGGATGCGTGCGGTCGAGAACGCGGTCCGTGAGCAGGACGACGCCCACTGGAAGCGGACCAACCCTGAGACGCGGGCCCGGGCCGAAGGCATGGTGGCCCAGCTGACCGCCGCCATCGCCGGCCTGGAGGACGACCTGGCCAAGGCCACCGCGGCGGGCAACAAGCGCAAGGTCGACGAGGCCCGGGCTGCCCTGGCTGCGCGTCAGGCCTGGCTGGCCCAGGCCGAGCAGGCCGCCCAGGACTCCCGCGGCTGACGCCGCCGTCCAACACCGCCGTCCGTCCCTGACCAACCCGGAGGATCCGTCGTGCTGCGTACCTACACCGCAGGTTCCCTGCGTGCCGAGCACATCGGCACCACCGTCACGCTCGCCGGGTGGGTCGACCGGCGTCGTGACCACGGCGGGGTCGCGTTCGTGGACCTGCGTGATGCCTCTGGTGTCGCCCAGGTCGTGATCCGCGACGAGCAGGTCGCTCACGGGCTGCGCGCCGAGTACGTGCTGCGGGTCACCGGCGCCGTGGCCCGCCGCCCGGAGGGCAACGAGAACCCGCACCTGCCGACCGGCGAGGTCGAGGTGATCGCCGACCAGATCGAGGTGCTCAACGAGTCCGCGGCCCTGCCGTTCCAGGTCTCGGCCTCGGTCGACGAACCGGTCGGGGAGGAAGCCCGGCTGCGCTACCGCTACCTGGACCTGCGCCGCTCCGGCCCGGCGCACGCCATCCGGCTGCGGGCCAAGGCCAACGCCGCCGCCCGCGCGGTGCTCGACGCCGAGGGCTTCTGCGAGGTGGAGACCCCGACGCTGACCCGTTCCACCCCGGAGGGGGCCAGAGACTTCATCGTCCCGGCCCGGCTGGCCCCCGGGTCGTGGTACGCCCTGCCGCAGAGCCCCCAGCTGTTCAAGCAGCTGCTCATGGTGGCCGGGCTGGAGCGGTACTACCAGATCGCCCGCTGCTACCGCGACGAGGACTTCCGGGCCGACCGGCAGCCGGAGTTCACCCAGCTCGACATCGAGATGAGCTTCGTCGACCAGGACGACGTCATCGGCGTCGGCGAGCGGGTCGCCACCGCCCTGTGGGCGCTGATCGGCCACGAGATCACCACACCGATCCCACGGATGACCTACGCCGACGCCATGGCGCGTTTCGGCACCGACAAGCCTGACCTGCGCTTCGCCCAAGAGCTGGTAGACCTCACCGGGTACTTCGCCGAGACCCCGTTCCGGGTGTTCCAGGCCCCGTACGTCGGGGCCGTGGTCCAGCCGGGCGGTGCGGCGACCCCACGGCGGGGTTTCGACGCCTGGCAGGAGTGGGCCAAGCAGCGCGGCGCCAAGGGTCTGGCCTATGTCACGGTGGCCGAGGACGGCACCCTGGCCGGTCCGGTCGCCAAGAACCTGTCCGACGCCGAGCGTGACGGTCTGGTCGCCGCGGTCGGCGCCTCCCCGGGTGACGCGGTGTTCTTCGCCGCGGGCAAGCCGTCGCAGGCCCGGGCGCTGCTCGGTGCCGCCCGGCTGGAGATCGGTCGTCGCGGCCAGCTGATCGACGAAGACGCCTGGTCCTTCCTGTGGGTGGTCGACGCCCCGCTGTTCAAGCCCACCGGCGAGGACGACGACGTCGCCGTCGGCGGCGGCGCCTGGACGGCCGTCCACCACGCCTTCACCTCCCCGACACCGGCCTGGGCCGACAGCTTCGAGCAGTCCCCGGGCGAGGCCCTGGCCTACGCCTACGACCTGGTGTGCAACGGCAACGAGATCGGCGGCGGCTCGATCCGTATCCACCGTCGTGACGTGCAGGAACGCGTGTTCTCCGTCATGGGCATCGGCCCGGAGGAGGCTAGCGAGAAGTTCGGGTTCCTGCTGGACGCCTTCGCCTACGGTGCCCCGCCGCACGGTGGTATCGCCTTCGGCTGGGACCGGATCGTCGCCCTGCTGACCCGTTCGGAGTCGATCCGGGACGTCATCGCCTTCCCCAAGTCAGGCGGCGGCTACGACCCGCTCACCGGCGCTCCGGCCCCGATCACCGGCCAGCAGCGCAAGGAAGCAGGGGTCGACGCCGCACCGCCGGCCGCGGGCACGTCCCAGGCGGGCTGATCCAGGTCGGCGGACGGACGTAGGCTGCGGTCGTGGACCTGTTCGACGGCCTCTTCGACGCCGGTGGCTCGGCCGGTCGTCCCGTCGCGGACCTGTCACGTGCGCCTCTGGCGGTGCGGATGCGTCCAGCATCCGTGGCCGAGGTGGCGGGCCAGGAGCACCTGCTGGCGGCCGGCTCGCCGCTGCGGCGGCTGCTCGAACCGGGCGACGACGCCACCCCGCCGTCGTCGCTGCTGCTGTGGGGGCCACCGGGTACCGGCAAGACGACCCTGGCCTATCTCGTCGCGCACGGGTCGGGGCGGCGGTTCGTCGAGCTGTCCGCGGTGACCGCCGGCGTCAAGGACGTGCGGGCCGCCCTCGAGGACGCCCGCCGCCTGCTGGCCCGCGCCGGCACCGAGACGGTGCTGTTCATCGACGAGGTCCACCGCTTCAGCCGCACCCAGCAGGACGCCCTGCTGCCGGCGGTGGAGAACCGCTGGGTGACCCTGGTCGCCGCGACCACCGAGAACCCGTCGTTCTCCGTGGTCTCGCCGTTGCTGTCCCGGTCGCTGCTGCTCACCCTGCACCCGCTGACCGACGCCGACGTCACCGGTCTGGTCCGCCGGGCCGTGACCGACGAACGCGGTCTCGGCGGGACCGTCACGCTGGACGACGAAGCCTGCGACCACATCGTGCGGCTCGCGGGCGGCGACGCCCGCCGCGCCCTGACCGTCCTGGAGGCCGCCGCCGGTGCTGTGCTGCGCACCGCAGACGAAGGCACCGCGGACCAGGCCACAACGGACCAGGCCACAGCAGACCAGGCCACAGCGGACGATCCGCCGACAGTGACCACAGCCGACGTCGAACGCGCGGTGGACGTGGCCGCAGTCCGCTACGACCGGGCCGGTGACCAGCACTACGACGTCATCTCCGCCTTCATCAAGTCGATGCGCGGCTCGGACGTCGACGCTGCCCTGCACTACCTTGCCCGGATGCTGGCCGCGGGGGAGGACCCCCGGTTCGTCGCCCGACGGATCGTCATCGCCGCCGCCGAGGACGTCGGCATGGCCGACCCGTCGGCCCTGCAGACCGCCGTGGCCGCCGCCCAGGCGGTCGCGCTCCTGGGGATGCCCGAGGCGCGGATCGTGCTGGCCGAGGCCGTCGTGCACCTGGCCACGGCACCCAAGTCGAACGCGGCCTACCTCGGCATCGACCAGGCCCTGGCCGACGTGCGGGCCGGACGGACCGGCACCGTCCCGGCCCACCTGCGTGACGCCCACTATGCCGGTGCCGACCGTCTCGGCCACGGCAAGGGCTACCAGTACGCCCACGACGCCCCGCACGCCGTCGCAGCCCAGCAGTACCTGCCCGACGTGCTGGTCGGCACCCGGTACTACCGACCCACCGACCGAGGCTACGAACGCCAGGTCGCCGAACGGTTGGAGCGGATCCGCGAACGCCTGGCCGAGGCGAACGGCGACTGAGCCCGGTTCTCCGGCGAGCGACGATGTCCGGACCTGGGCTGGATCACCAGGTTCCCTCCTCGTCCGAAAGACCCTCGGCGGAGTCGGAGTACTCGGTTCGGCGCAGGCAGCAGGCATCGGCTAGGATGACGCGGCTGCTCATGCTGGTCGGCGATGCCGAGCACCGCTTGAGCACACCACCTGGGGTCCTAGCCGCAGTACCAAGGTCGGCCCCGCGCCCGCTGCGCCGCAGCGAGTGTGACGTGACAACGACAGGACAGACACATGACCAGCGTGACCCGTTCGCGCCGTCAGGTCCGGCTGAGCCGTGCGCTCGGCCTGGCACTGACGCCCAAGGCCGTCAAGCACTTCGAGAAGCGCCCCTACCCGCCCGGTGAGCACGGCCGCGCCCGCCGTCGCACCGAGAGCGACTACGCCGTGCGGCTGCGCGAGAAGCAGCGGCTGCGCGCCCAGTACGCGCTGCGCGAGAAGCAGCTGGTGAAGGCCTACCAGAACGCCCGCAAGGCCCCCGGCCTGACCGGTGAGGCCCTGGTCGAAGACCTGGAGACCCGCCTGGACGCCCTGGTGCTGCGCGCCGGATTCGCCCGCACCATCCTCCAGGCCCGTCAGGCCGTCACCCACCGGCACGTCATGGTCGACGGCCGCATCGTCGACCGTCCGTCCTTCCGCGTGAAGGAAGGCCAGACCATCCAGGTCAAGCCGAAGAGCCAGGCCACCGTGCCGTTCCAGATCGCCGCCGCCGGCGCCCACCGGGACGTGCTGCCCGCCGTGCCCGGCTACCTGGACGTGCAGCTGGAGAAGCTCTCCGCACTGCTGACCCGCCGGCCCAAGCGAGCCGAGGTGCCGATCACGTGCGACGTGCAGCTGGTCGTGGAGTACTACGCTCGCTGACCTTGTCGGCCGGGTGGTCGTGGTTGGGTGCGGGGCGGGGTGTCTGGCCGCCGCGCAGTCCCTCGTCCGACTGCGTCGGACATCCCGCCAGGCCCGGTGCCAGCGCGGCGGCCAGACACCCCGCCCCGCTGGTTCCGTCACCGAGCTGTGGTGGTGGGTCTGGTCTCGGCTCGTCCGGCTGTGCCGGACATCGGCCGTCCCTGGCACTGTCGGTTCGCGTCGTCGGTACGCGCCAGGCGTCGGCCGGGGCTACCTGCTTGTAGGGTGGCGTGATGCGTGTGAGGAGGGCTCATGTCCGGTGGTGACATCGCGGGTCTGGTCGCGGCCTTTGCGTTCGTGCTGCTGGTCGGCGCGCTGGCCGTGCCGCTGCTGAAGTTCGGCCGGGTGCTGGACGAGGCGCGGACGTCCGTGCGGGAGGTCACCGAGCACGCTCTGCCGGTGATCGACGAGGCTGCCACGCTGATGGCGTCGTCGAACACCCAGGTCGCCAAGGTCGACACCATCACGACGTCGGCCGCCGAGGTGTCGCAGGACGTGGCCGCGCTGACCGCGCTGTTCTCGGCGACGGTCGGGCGACCGTTGCTCAAGGTCGCCGCCTTCAGCGCCGGTGTGCGCCGCGCGTTCGGGCGCAAGCCATGACGCGGCGGCTGTTCTGGGTCGGGGTGGGTGTCGGCCTGACCGTCCTGGTCATCCGGCAAGGACGCGCCTGGTACGCCCGGGTGGTGCCCGAACCGGCCGCCGGGGCTGTGGACACGGCGATCTCGGTGTCGCGGGGCGTGCGCGGGACGCTGGCCGAGTTCCGGGCCGGGCGCGACGAGCGAGAGGCCGAGCTCATGGCGGCCCTCATCGGTGACCGTGACGTCGCCGAGCTGAAGGCCACCGCCCCAGAGCGCCGGCGACGGCTGGCCGACCGCTGGGGCCGTGACGACCGGAGCCTGCACCCCGAGTACGCCGACCTGGCGGACCAGACGGAGGACCCCGAGGACGACGACGCAGGCTACTCCTTCTGACGTGCCTTCTTCCGGTACCTCGCAGCGACGAGGACCGAACGATCCGCAGGACCTGACCGATACCGAAGGACGACATGCGCACCGCCGACATCCGCCAACGCTGGCTGGACTACTTCGCCGAGAAGGACCACCACATCGCCGAGTCCGTGCCGCTGATCTCGCCGGACCCGTCGATCCTGTTCACCATCGCCGGCATGGTCCCGTTCATCCCGTACATCCTGGGGACCCAGACCCCGCCGTGGCCCCGGGTGGCGAGCGTCCAGAAGTGCATCCGGACCAACGACATCGACAACGTCGGACGGACCACACGGCACGGCACGTTCTTCCAGATGAACGGCAACTTCTCGTTCGGCGACTACTTCAAGACCGAGGCCATCGAGTACGCCTGGGAGCTCATCACCACACCCCAGGGTGAGGGTGGGTACGGCCTCGACGGCGAGAAGATCTGGGTGACCATCTGGGACTCTGACGCCGAGTCGTCCGACGCGCTGCGCCGCGTCGGCGTGCACCCCAGCCAGGTGGTGCGCCTGCCCCGGGAGGAGATCTTCTGGGACACCGGGCAGCCCGGCCCGGCGGGACCCTGCGCCGAGTTCCACATCGACCGCGGGCCGCAGTACGGGCCGGAGGCTGTCGGTGGCACCGTCGACCCCGGCGGCGACCGCTACCTGGAGTTCTGGAACCTGGTCTTCGACCAGTACCTGCGCGGTGAGGGCACCGGCAAGGACTACCCGCTGCTGCGCGAGCTGGACTCCAAGGCGATCGACACCGGCGCCGGGCTGGAGCGCATCGCCTTCCTGCTGCAGGGCAAGCAGAACATCTACGAGATCGACGAGGTCTTCCCGGTGATC
>JAVBSR010000033.1:0-29154 GCA_031556715.1 Cellulomonas sp. | reverse complement strand
AGGACCTGACGGCCCGCACCGAGCCGCCGGGCGATGGCCTCGCCCATCCCGCCGACCCCCACGACCACCAGGACGTCGCGGCGCCCAGGACCTGTCTCGTGACTACCGTGGCTCATCAGGACTCCCTCTCCGCACGCGCCTGCTGGTCGCGTGAACTGTCCGTGCCGTTCCCGCACCGCGCGGACGCAGGTACCGTACTCCTGTCGACCGAGACCCCGGGCACGACACGTTGTCGTACACGAACACGTAGTGTCAGGCGGGATCGGGGGAGTCGCAGACCAGGATGATGCCGCCCAGCGGGGGGATCCGGACGGTCGCGCAGTAGGGCCGGCCGTAGTGGGGCACCGGATCGGCCTGGACGACGCCACCGAGGTTGCCGACGCCGGAACCGCCGTAGCGGGGGTCGTCTGTGTTGAGCACCTCGCGCCACACCCCGCCGGACGGCAGAGGGAGCCGGTAGTCCTCGTGGGGGACGCCTGCGAAGTTCACCACGACGGCGACCGTCGGGGTGTCGGGGCCTTTGCGCAGGTAGGCCAGGAGGTTGCGGTCGGCGGCATCAGAGTCCAGCCATTCGAAACCGTCAGGCGTGTGGTCGCGCAGCCACAGGGCGGGGGTGTCGCGGTAGACCGTGTTGAGGTCGCGGACGCAGTCGCTCACTCCCTGGTGGCCAGGGTCGTCGAGGGTGAACCAGTCGAGCTCGTGCTTCTCCGTCCACTCCCCGCCCTGGGCGTACTCCGAACCCATGAACAGCAGCTTCTTGCCAGGGTGGGTCCACTGGAACAGGTACAGCGCGCGGCAGCCGGCCAGGCGCTGCCAGTGGTCGCCGGGCATCCGGCCGTAGATCGACCCCTTGCCGTGCACGACCTCGTCGTGCGACAGCGGCAGGACGTACTGCTCGGAGAAGGCGTACACCATCGAGAAGGTGATCTCGTTGTGGTGGTAGCGGCGGTTGATGGGCGCTTCCTGCAGGTAGCGCAGGGTGTCGTTCATCCAGCCCATGTTCCACTTCAGGCCGAAACCCAGACCGTCGGCGGAGGTGGGGCGGGTCACGCCGGGCCAGGCGGTGGACTCCTCGGCGATCATGAGGATGCCGGGGCTGCGACGGTAGGCCGTGGCGTTGGCCTCCTGGATGAACGAGATGGCCTCCAGGTTCTCCCGGCCGCCGAACTGGTTGGGCCGCCACTGCCCGGCCTCGCGCGAGTAGTCCAGGTAGAGCATGGAGGCGACCGCGTCCACGCGCAGGCCGTCGACGTGGAACTCCTCCAGCCAGAACGTGGCGTTGGCGACGAGGAAGTTGCGCACCTCGCGACGGCCGAAGTTGAACACGTAGGTGCCCCAGTCCTGGTGCTCGCCGCGCATCGGGTCCGGGTCCTCGTACAGGGCGGTGCCGTCGAACCGGCCCAGCGACCAGTCGTCCTTCGGGAAGTGGGCCGGCACCCAGTCGACGATGACGCCGATGCCCGCGTTGTGCAGGGCGTTGACCAGGTGGCGGAAGTCGTCAGGCCCGCCGTACCGGGACGTCGGCGCGTAGTACGACGACACCTGGTAGCCCCACGACCCGCCGAACGGGTGCTCGGCCACCGGCATCAGCTCGACGTGGGTGAAGCCCATGGAGGTGACGTACTCGGTCAGCTCGGTGGCCAGCTGTCGGTAGGTCCGTCCCCAGCGCCACGACCCTAGGTGCACCTCGTAGATCGACATCGCCGAGTGGTACCAGTCGGACTTGGGCCGGGCCGTCATCCAGGCGTCGTCGGTCCAGGTGTAGTCCTCCTCGACGATGACCGACGCGGTCGCGGGCGGCACCTCGGTGGCCCGGGCCATCGGGTCGGCCTTCTGCCGCCAGCTGCCGTCGGCCGCGATGATCTCGTACTTGTAGGTCGTGCCCGGGCCCAGGTCGGGCACGAACAGCTCCCAGACGCCCGACGAGCCGAGCGACCGCATGGCGTGGGTGCGGCCCTGCCAGAAGTTGAAGTCGCCGACCAGCCGCACCGCCCGGGCCGTGGGTGCCCACACGGCGAACGCCGTCCCGGTGACCTCGCCCATCTGGCCGGAGAACCGCTTGACGTTGGCGCCGAGCACCTGCCACAGCTGCTCGTGTCGGCCCTCGCCGATGAGGTGCAGGTCGATCTCGCCGACCGTCGGCATGAACCGGTACGGGTCGTCAGACGTGCTGGTCTGGCCCTCGTAGGTGATCTCCAGCCGGTAGTCGGGCACGTGCGGCCCGGGCAGCACCGCCACCCAGACGCCCTCCAGCTCGTGGGTGGCCGGCGTGCGGCTGTCCGCCGTCACCACGACCACCGAGTCGGCACCAGGCCGGACCACGCGGATCGTCACCGAGTCGTCCGTCGGATGGGCTCCGAGGACGGAGTGCGGGTCGTAGTGGGTGCCGTTCGCGACTGAGCGCAGCAGGTCGTCGTCGGCCGGTACGGGGCGCAGCGTACTCATGCCCATAAGCCAACCACCGAATGCGTCCTGGTGCAGGGCCGACAGTCCGTTCCGCAGCGAGTCGGGCCGGAATGTCGGGTGGTGGTCGAGCCGCTGGGACGCATCGGTCCGGCCGATGACCAGCTCGGGCGTGTCGCCCCGGTTTGTGCATCGGCTGACCGCTGACGCGGCCCTCGGTGGCGGGGGCGGCTCCTACCGGTCGGGTGCCGGCTCGGGGCCGTTGCCGTGCTGCTCGCGCCGGTTGCGGCGCACCGACGTCCAGAAGGCGGTCGCGATGAGACCTACCCCGACGAACCCGGTGACGAACTCAGAGATCTCGACTCTGGTGGTGGCCAGGAGGATCACGGCCAGCGCCCCGATCGCCCAGTGGGCGCCGTGGTCGAGGTGCACGAACTCGTCCAGGGTGCCTCGCCTGATGAGATAGATGGTCAACGAGCGCACGAACATCGCGCCGATCAGGCCCAGGCCGAGCGCGATGATGATCGGGTCCGACGTGATGGCGAAGGCGCCGATGACCCCGTCGAAGGAAAAGCTGGCGTCGAGGACCTCGAGGTAGAGGAACATCCCGAACGCCGCACGCCCGGAGGCCCTCACCAGCCCGGACGGTGCGGCGCTGGCGCGTTCCCCAGCCTTGTCCTCGTGCTGTTCGAGGACGCCGCCCACGGCGCTGACGACGAGGAAGGTCACGGTGCCGAGCAGGCCCGCGACCAGGACGGTGCTCGACAGCGCAGGTTCGACGACGAAGCTGGAGACGCACAGCAGCGTCACCAGGCCGACGATCACCAGGACGTTCGGCCAGCGGCCCACCGCGGCGAGCGGCCGCTCGACCCAGGTGATCCAGCGGATCTCACGATCGGCGAAGATGAAGGTGAGGAAGAGCATGAGCAGGAACATCCCGCCGAACCCTGCAATCTGAGGGTGCGCTTCGTGCAGCAGGTAGCCGTAGGTACCCGGTACGGCGGGGTCGCCCTTCTCCATGGCGAGCGAGAAGGCTCTGACCGGTGTGAGGTCGGCGGTGATGCCCACCATGAGCAACGGAAACAGCAGCCGCATCCCGAATACTGCGACGACGACGCCGACGGTGAGGAAGATGTTCTGCCACCACTCGTTCATCCGCTCGAGGACCCGTGCGTTGACGACGGCATTGTCAAAGCTCAGGGAGACCTCCATGACCCCGAGGACGAGTGCGAGGACCAGTGCGGCCGGTCCGCCGTACCCGAAGGCCGCCACCAGCGCTGCCGCGCTGACGCCGAAGCTCCAGCGGAACGTCTTCAGGAACACGTCTCTCCCCAGGTCGGACGGTCGTGGCGGCACCACCCCCGGGCCGACGCCGTCCTGGGCGTCAGGCTACAGCGCGGACCTCAGGGACGAACCACCAGGCGCGGGCTCGCGTGGTCGTAGTCGTCGCGTGCGGTCAGGACGGTCGGCATGTGCGCGACCGCCCACTCCTCCAGCGTCTTGAGCGGGCCGCGCAGCGTGTGGCCGGTGGCGGTGAGCTCGTAGTCGACCCGGGGCGGCACCTGTGCGTACAGGGTGCGCGTGACCAGGCCGTCGCGCTCCAGGCCGCGCAGTGTCTGGGTGAGCATCTTCTGCGAGACGCCGTCGATGCGCTGGGCGATCTGGCCGAACCGCAGCGGACCGTCGGCCAGCGCCCCGACCACCAGGACCGTCCACCGGTCGCCGATCCGGTCCAGCAACTGCCGTGTGGGGCAGGAACGGTCGTACGGGTCCCACTGCTGCTCGACCATGTCGCCTCCTCAGGCACCATGCCGGTAGCCAGTTACCGAAAGGTGCCTACTCCCGTTTCGCTCGTTGCTCTCCTAGAGTAAGTGACGGCGACTTCGAGAGGAAGTCCCGATCGAGAGGAGCTGTGGTCATGGCACGTATCACCGTGGTCGGCGGGACCGGGTACGCAGGCAGCAACATCGTCCGAGAAGCAGCAGCCCGGGGGCACCAGGTCACGGCGGTCTCGCGCCATGCCCCAGCGCAGCCCGTCGCGGGTGTGGACTACGTCACGGGCGACGTGCTCGACCCGGCGGTGCACCAGCGCGTGGTGACGGACGCCGACGTGGTCGCGGTGGCCTTGTCCCCGCGCGGCGGGCTCGAGGGCAAGACGGTCGGTGCCGTGCGTGCGCTGGCCGCCGCGGTCCAGACGGCCGGCGTGCGCCTGGGCGTGGTCGGCGGTGCCGGGTCGCTGCTGGTGGCCGACGGCGGCCCGGCCGTCGCCGACACCGACGGCTTCCCCGCGGAGTTCAAGGCGGAGGCCGCGGAGATGGCCACGGTCCTGGCCGACCTGCGGGCGTCGGACGAGGCGCTGGACTGGTTCTTCGTCAGCCCCGCGGGCGAGTTCGGCGCCTGGGCTCCCGGCGAGCACACCGGCACCTTCCGTCTCGGCGGTGACGTGCTGCTCGTCGACGACGAGGGTCGCTCCGCCATCTCCGGCGCCGACCTCGCGCACGCCTTCGTCGACGAGATCGACCAGCCGGCCCACCGCCGCCAGCGGTTCACGGTCGCCTACTGACGCGTCGCCGCGGAGCGTGCCAGGCGTGCGCTCCGCGGCCCACCGGCAGCACGATGGGCATGACCTGACCGCCAGCGAGGAGAGCCACCATGAAGCGCACCACCGCCGTCACCGGCGTCACCGGCCATGTCGGCGCCGCCGTCGCCGACCGTCTGAACGGCACCGATGTGTCGTTGCGGCTGGTGGCGCGCGACCCGGCCCGCGTCCCCGCCAGCACGCACCAGGTCGTCCAGGCCGCCTACGGGGACGGCGAGGCTGCCGCGGCGGCGCTGCGCGGGATCGACACCCTGTTCATGGTGTCGGCCTCCGAGAGCATCGACCGCCTCGACCAGCACCGGACGTTCATCGACGCCGCGGCGGACGCCGGGGTGAGGCAGGTGGTCTACACCTCGTTCCTCGGCGCCGCCCCGGACGCCACGTTCACCCTCGCCCGGGACCACTGGACCACCGAGGAGCACGTACGTGCCTCCGGGATGGCCTGGACGTTCCTGCGGGACTCCTTCTACCTGGACTTCCTGCCCATGCTCGCCGACGAGCACGGCGTGATCCGCGGCCCGGCCGGCGACGGGACCCTCAGCGCCGTCGCCCGCGCCGACGTCGCCCGGTCTGCCGCCGCCGTGCTGCGCGATCCGGAGGCGCACGCCGGGCGTACCTACGACCTGACCGGCCCACGAGCGATCACCCTCACCGAGGCCGCCCAGATCATCACCGAGGCCACCGGCCGCCCCACCCAGTACGAGGAAGAGACCGTCGACCAGGCGTACGAGTCGCGCCGCCGCCTCGGCGTGCCGGACTGGCAGCTCGACGCCTGGGTCTCCACCTACACCGCCATCGCCTCCGGCGAGCTGTCGACGGTCACCGACACGGTCGAACACCTGACCGGCACGCCGCCGCTCGACCTCCACGACCTGCTGCGTCAGCCCCGAGCGGCCCGGTAGCCCAGGTCGAACCTGGGAAGACCCGCTCGACGGCGTCGCCAGCCGAGAGCGCGCCGGTGCGTCGCGCACGACCACCTCGGAGAACGAGAGCTGACATCTGTTCTCGATCGGGTAGGGTGAACGTTTAGCGGCAGTTGCGCGGTATGTCGTAAGCGCAGAGCACTCGGATGACGATTGGTCAACCGAGGCGGGAGGGGGTGTCGTTGGAACAGCGCACCATCGGTTCGATTCGTCCGAGCGGGTCCTGCCGTCGGAGCACGACGCGGCGAGGCCGGGCTCAGGGTGATCCGGAGGAAGGGGCGGCGATCACGGTGTTCGCCGTGGTGCTGGCGCTCGCCCTCATGGTCATCGCGGGCTTGGTCGTGGACGGCAGCGCACAGCTCAAGGCCAAGCAGAAGGCGAACATGGTCGCGTCGGAGGCGTGCCGTTCGGGTGCTCAGGCGATCAGCGCCGATGCTGTGACTGGAGGCGTGCCGGAGGTTGACGTCGGCCAGGCGCAGGAGGCTGCACAGGCTTATATCGACTTGACGGCGTCGTCGTCGCAGACGATCACCGGGACGGCCCGAGTGGACGGCACGACGTTGGAGTGCCAGACCAGCGTGACGTTCGACACGATCTTCTTGGGCATGATCGGCTATGGCGAGCTGACGGTCCACGGTCGTTCCACGGTCGACGCGGTCCGTGTGCTCGAAGGGGTGCCGCAGTGAGACGGGCGAAGGCAGATGGTCGGCGGTTCAGTGCCTGGTGGCGGGGTCGGCTGCGCGGGGTGCGGACGCGTGGCGGGGACGAGGGATCCGAGACCGTGGAGATCGCGGTCCTTTTTCCTCTGGTGATCTTGATCGTCTTGGTCACGTTGCAGGCGGGTCTCTACTTCCATGCTCGGTCGGTGGCGATGTCGGCAGCGCAGGAGGGAGCCCGGATCGCCTCGGGTGCTGGCGGCACCGTCGAGGCGGGGCAGACCGCGGCCCAGGCCTTCGCGGAAGAGATGGGCTCCGGCGAGCTGAAAGATGTGCAGTCCACGGTGGAGGCGTCCGGCGACATGGTGCACGCGCGGGTGTCGGGTACGTCGGTGAGCCTGGTTCCGGGCTGGCATCCCAAGGTCACGGGCCGCTCGACGGCGGCGCTGGAGAGGGTGACATGGTGACGAGGGACGTGCACGGTGGGGCACCGGACCGTGGATCGGCAACGGTCGAGCTCATGCTCGTCGGGCTGGTCATGATCGGCTTCATGATGACCCTGGTAGGGATGGCGCGGATCTCTCTGGCCGCCCAGTCGGTGGACCTGGCCTCGAGCAACGCAGCCAGGGCGGCCTCGTTGGCCCGGACTCAGGCGGTAGCCGAGGCTGACGCCCGGACGGTGGTGGACAGGACGCTGGCCGAGGGCGGCTTCTCCTGTGTGTCGTCCACGGTGGAGGTCGACGCTGATCAGCTGGGTGTGAGTATCGGCCAGCGGGCGACGGTCGCGGTGACAGTGGTCTGCGATGTCGACCTGTCGGACGTCACAGGGATCACCGTGCTGCCAGGGGTGTTCACCGTCAGAGCCACCGAAGTCTCTCCCGTCGACGCCTACCGAGGGGAGTGATCGCGTGGCATCCGCGTCGTCACCTGCCGCCGGGTCGGGGTTGGCCGACCGGGACGGTATCCCTGCCTCTGGGCGTGGCGAGACGGGGACCGACGACGTCCAGCCTGGTGCGGCGCTGACCGTCGAGGGGCTGACCAAGAGGTTCAAGAGGTTCACGCTCGGGCCTTTGTCGTTGCGCGTGCCGCACGGTTCGATCATGGGGTTCGTCGGGCGCAACGGGGCGGGCAAGACCACAACCATACGTCTGCTGCTGGGCATGGTTGCCCCGGACTCCGGGGTGGTCCAAGTCTTGGGTCGGGATGTCGCCACCGACCAGTCGGCGGTTCGGCAGGACCTGGGTGTGGTGCTCGACGATGTGCCGTTGGTCGAGTCGTGGAAGGTCCGGGAGCTGGACTCGGCCGTCGGCCACCTGTACACCCGGTGGGACCGCGGCACCTACCGCGCCCTGGTGGACCGGTTCGAGCTGCCGGCCGACCGGAAGGTCAAGGACCTGTCGCGGGGGATGCGGCTGAAGCTCATGCTCGCCGTGGCGTTGGCGCACCACGCGAGGCTCCTGATCCTGGACGAGCCGACCTCGGGTCTGGACCCGGTGGCCCGGGCCGAGCTGGCCGTGGTGCTGCACGAGCACGCGGCTGACGGCGGGTCGGTGCTGTTCTCCACGCACATCACCACCGACCTGGAGCAGGCTGCGGACCAGGTGACGGTCATCGACGCTGGGAGGATCTTCTACACCGGCCCCACCACGACCCTGCTCGACCGGTTCGCGCTGGTCAACGGGCCCGGCGAGCTACCCGACCGGCTGCGACCTGCGGCGGTCGGGCTGGACGCCGACTGGCAGGGCTTCTCATGCCTGCTGCCTGCCGAGCTTGTCGGTGAGCTGGCGGCCGGGGCAGCAAGCGTTCGACCGTCGCTGGACGATGTGGTGGTCCGGGTCGCCACGGACCGGAGGGCGTCGTGAGGGCCGTCGTGGGGGCGTTTCGCCTGGAGGTGTGGGTGATGAAGTCGGCCTGGGCGGGGCTGGGCCTGCTGGTCGCAGTCTCGTGCGCGTCGGCGCTGGCTGGTGTGCCGTTCATGCCTGGATCGCTGGTATCGGTATCGGCCACCCTGTTCACCCTGTTGGTCTTCTCGGTCCACGAGAAGAACCGCACCTCCGGACTGTACGGGTTCGTGCCGCTGCGGCGTCGCGACGTCGTCGCCGGGCGGTATCTGCTCGCCGCGGCGGTGGGTGTCGCCGCCACGGTGGTCGCGCTGGCTACCGACTGGTTCCTGACCCCCCGCGACGAGCTGATGCCGATGACTCTGGGAATCGCGGTTCTTCCGGTCACGGCGGGATGGCTGATGCTCTGCTTCACTGTCGCACTGGCGTACCCGGTGTACTTCTGGCTGGGTTTTGCCCGAGGCATGTTCGTGACCCCGGTCGTCGGCATGGTCGTCGTCGGCCTGGGGGCCGTGCCCGTGGTCGCTGCCACGCAGGGCGCTGACATCCTCGGGTGGGCGTCCGACCACCCGGGAGCCACCCTCGGCCTGGCTCTGGCCGGTGGGCTGGTGGTGCTGGCCGTCTCAGCCCTGGTCGCTGCCGTGCTGTACCAACGCAAAGACCAGACCTGATATCGCTGCAATGAAACGAGGAGATACATGCAAGCCACAGTCTCGCCGACAAAGCACACCATCGTCGTGGGCGTTCTGACCGCGCTCCTGCTCACCGTCGGGTGCACCGAGGCAGGACCTTCGGACGCGGAGATCAGCGCATCCCGGGATGCCCAGGATAAGACGCAGAAGACTGCGGATGAGGCCGAAGCCGTCCAGGAAGCCGAGCAAGCTATCCGCGACTACATGCACGTGGGCTCGCAGTGCTTTACCGACCCGTCGAATACCGACCCATCATGCTTCGACCGGATATCGGTCGACCAAGAGTTAGCGGAAGACCGGGCCATGTTGGAGTATGCGCAGGAGAATAATACTCGCCAGGTGGGTGAACCGACGTACGTGGAAACCACTCGGGTCGTCAAAGTCGATCTGCCTGTCGGGTCCAACAAGGAGGTCCAGTTGGCAGGGTGTAGGAGCATCGAGGGATACGATGTCCTGAACGCCGACGGCACATCTGCAATACCGGCCGACCAGCCGCGTCGCGAACAGTTCGTCTTTGTCGTGCGCAAACACGGCGGCGACTGGCGGTTGGCTGAGGTTCTTGAGGATCCGGAGGGCAACGAATGCTGAGCATCTCTCGAGCTGTCTCCGTCGGTGCGGTGGCATTTTCCATACTCTCGAGTTCGGTCGGATGGGCAGATCCGGCGTCAGTCGTCCCGTCCTCAGTATCAGGCGAAGAAGGTGATGGATCGCCGCCCGAAGTGACACCCATATCTGGCACAAATAGTCTTTGGGTTCGCGGCAAAAAGGAGGCAAGGGACGGAAAGTCGTCTTCGTCGAGATCGAAGCATACCGGTCCCACGAAACCTTCCGGTCCGACGCGGGCGGAGCTTGATGCTCAGCAGTGCGCGGTGGAAAAAACTAGCAGCGCGTGCATGGTTGGTCCGAGAGCGGTGGGTCCAGCGGGTGATCCAGGGTCGGCGGCGCGTCAGGTGGTGGCGGGGATGAACCTGGCGGTGCCGAGCATTGGGATGGTGCCTCGGCCGACGACGGTCGATCCGAGTTCGGTGGGGCTGGTGGGCTTGCAGAACTGGTTGTGGGTAGATAATCCTGAGATCTTCCAGACTGTGACCAACACGGCGACGCTGGACGGGTGGGATATCTCGGTGGTCGGGCGGGTGGTCGCGGTGGACTGGGACATGGGAGACGGTGACGTCATCCACTGTACCGGGCCGGGCACGCCCTACGTCCAGGAGCGCGACCAGTTCGATGCGTCGCCTACCTGTGGTCACATGTATACCAAACAGGGTCGCTATACGGTGACTGCGACAGCGCGTTGGCAGATGGACTGGTCTGGTGGCCGCCGGTCAGGGACCATCATGATGGACTCGACTTCCAGTGTCCCCATCGTCATCGGCGAGTGGCAGACCCTCCGCAGAAGTTAGACTGTTTGAGCGCAGTTTCGAAAACTCCTCCGGCATGTCTGTTCAGGTTTGACCACCGCAGGATTGTGCGGCATTGAATTTATGTATCGATCGTTGGTTGCAGGGAGAGGTGCTCCTTGCGGAAGCAGGAGGGAAGTTTAGCGATGTACGGGACGTGGGCACGGCTACCTCAGGATGAGGTTGGATACATTGCAAGTTACGTCGCCATGAGCAGCGGAGAGGCCACGTGTTCGGCAGGTTCTATGGGTAACGTTCTTGATCAGATGAGAGTGGCGGCAATCGACGCTTATGTAAAGAAGTTGAAGGACTATGACGATCTTCTCTTCTCCTCATCATTCAAGGTCTATCGTCACAGCAGCGGGAATTTTCCGAACGGGTACTACGAGTACCAGGGTCATGGAGGCAACACCTGGATCTTTTCGCGGCCGGACTACCGTGGTCAAGGAGGAGGTGAAGCCCATCGCAGCGGGACTTTTTCCTGGGAGGAGGGCCTACACCGTGCACCTGACAAAGACATCGACCTCGACGGCGTCAGGAGGCGTATCGATCGAGCGTTGGAGAAGTTCTGGGAACTGCCGGCTACTGGCACGGGAAACGACGACAGTTTCGGCCCTGGCCAGGATGTCGCCAACCAGCTCGCCAGCGTGGCGGCCGAACTCGGCCTGGACGACAGCCCGCTGGCGGGAGCGAACGCCCGCATTGAGACGCTTGCTGGGCGTTCTGACGGCAAGGGTGGCTCCGGATCGAGCATCGTCAGGTACACCAGTGGAAAGGGATTCATCTGCGGTGCGTTTAGGAACTTCAACGAAAATATTGTGTTCAACCTGTCCGCGCATATTGAAACCTATTCGAGGTTGGCGATATGGATCGCGACAGCCGTTGCCTCGCAGGCTCGGGGGTGGCACTATGCCAAGGCAAATGTTGCCCGGGCTGTCGACAACGCTCGGACCGGCTTTGAGCACGTCGCGCACCGCAGCGGCAGCCTTGACCCGTTCCAGGCGAAGTTCTACAAGGGTGTCATCTACGCGGCCGAGAACTTTCTGCCCGATGCTCTCAGCAACGTGACCAGCGCGTTCGAGATTTCCGACTATCTCGGTGGCGCTATCGACGACGCCGTACCCGCCCCGGGTGACAGCTATGATGATGTGATGAAGGCCTTTGAGAACGCCATGAATAAGATCGCCTCAGACATAAAGATTGCCGAAGGTGAGATGGCGAGCGCTGCGTTGGAGCTCCTCGAATACCTTTACCAACATAGGGCCAACTACGTCTTCCGGCACGACGGCCCGGGCGGCGATCTTACGATTGACGCGGATATGGTCGGCGGTATCGACCTTGACTTGGACTACGATGTGGTGCGAACAGTGGCGGGCGAGCCCGACGGCATCGTTCCGGAGATTGCGACGATCCTGAGCGATCAGGCATCTATCGTGAGCGGCCTGGAAGACCAAGTGCGCCATGTGTTCCGTAGGAGTTCAGGTATCGGTATTGGCGCTTATGGGCCCGCCGATTCAGTTGGCGAGCTGGTGGAAGTGCTATGGGAACTGCTGAACCGTGCCTCCTGGGCGTGTACCGAGAGCGCCCAGGCTGTTATGGCAGCTTACTGGTACCATGCACGCACAAACGACAAGGCCGCTGCCGACCTTAGGGAAAGGTTTCCAGAAGTCTATCAGGCCGAGTTCTGGTCCCGTCCGAGCACTCGGGAGGCGCTCGACGCGGAGAACCGAGACCTCGAAGGCGTTTCTTCGGACCGACCATTCGACTACAACGTCAGCCAGATACGTGAACGCATGGAACAGTCGTGATCTTTTCGAACCGGAGTGTCGCATATCGTCGGCGCAGGACCGTGGGCGGGCATGTCGTGGCTGCCGCGGTGCTGGCCATGTGTCTTGGTGCGGTCCTGGTTGGCTGTCACCCTTCGCCGGACGAACTCTCCAGTGCCGACGTCCCGCTGCTGACGGTCGGGGCCCCGGCTGATCCGGATACGCCGACGTACGATCCGATGTTCAACCAGATCACCCTGAGCGGTCAGACCTACACCTTGCCATTTCCGGTGCGTGAGTTGATCGACGCCGGATGGGTTCTCGACGACGACGGCAGGATGGTGGGAGAAAGCGGTGCTCTCGACATCTCCGGTGGCAGCGCGACCGGGCTGGACGGCGAGGATATCGTCCCGCAGAACGGAGCAGTCACCGCACAGCTGGTCCCAGGTGGAGGGGAGGCTGGCGATGGGATCGCTGTGACCATCATGAACGTCGGACCCGACAGTGTGGCGCTGGGCGACGCCGAGGTGTGGTCGGTCGCCGTCGAGGGGACCGACCAAGAACCCTACGCTGGCATCCGCGAAGGGATGCCGGTTGACAATGTGGCAGACGTACTGGGCGCGGTCGGTCGGACCGAGTCCAACGGATTCACCAGCGTGCGCGACATGCTGAGCCCTGAACAGATCGCCGACCTGTCTACCAGGCCAGGAATCTGGCCCGGGGCCGCTACCAGTGCAGCCACGCTGTACGTCGAGGCGGCCGACGGTGTTGTCGGACCGATCGGGGCGGCTGACGGTTGGTACTACCTCGTCTGGGTGCCCGCGGCTCAGATGGACCACATGACCACCGTCGCGTCGGACATGCCTGCTCGGTCCGGTACCAGGAGACAGTGCCACGGCAGCCGCTACACGTGGCACATGCCCGAGGACCTCGCTCCCCGCGCTGCCGGCGATACGCACGTCTGGGAGACCGGCTGGGGTCTCGTTCACCGATCGATCGGCGATAGTGACGGGTTCGTCGATACGGCTGCCATCTACTCCGTCGATGGAAAGCGGTACGCCATCGCCGCGACCGGTACTCCTGACTGCGAGGAGGTGGTGGCGGACTCCGGAAGGGCGCGTGACCAGACGCTGTTCCGAGAATTGCGGGACCGCGACGGCACGGCTGCTGACATGGTCAGTCGTGTTCCCGAACGATGGTTGCTGTGGGATCGGGACGACTCGTCTGCCGCCGTTCTGGTCTACCGGGGCACCGGTGCCAGCGGCGCGGAGACGATGCAGGTGGTGGTGAACTACGGAGACTGGGAGCACCGCTCCCGCATGACCTTCCTCTACTCCCTGGTCGCGCTCGACGACGGTGGCACGATCACGGACGGAGTCGCCAACCTCCTGCTCGCTGTCGCCTCCGACGCCACCACGTCGCTGAGCTGGGAAGCTCGCTAGTCGCGCTCCCCAGGTGGCCCGCCGAAGCCCAGGCGCGACTTGGCGCCCGTGCCCTCACGCGCCGGTCAGGTCAGGAGGCGGTCGAGGCCGTGCTGGGGGATGGCGACCCAGTCGGGGCGGTTGCGGGACTCGTAGACGACCTCGTACAGCACCTTGTCCAGCTCGAGGGCGCGCAGGACGTCGGCGCAGCCGGCCAGGGTGGGGTCGGCGGAGGCGGCGCGGTAGGCGTCCCAGAACGCGGCGCGGCAGCCGGTCACCCAGGTGTCAGCGTCGACGCCTGTGAGGCCGCCCACAGCCGCCGCGTAGTCGAAGCTGCGCAGGACGCCGGCGACGTCGCGCAGGGCCAGGTCCGGGCGGGTGCGGACCTCGACCGGTGCCAACGGTTCGCCCTCGAAGTCCAGGACGTACCAGCGGTCCCGGCTGCGCAGCACCTGCCCCAAGTGCAGGTCACCGTGCACCCGCTGACGACCAGGCAGGCCGGTGCGCGACGCCAGGGCGTCGGCGCGGGCTGCCACCGCGTCGGCGTGCTCCGCCAGCGACGGCACCTGCCCGGCAGCCCAGGCGAACCGTTCGCGCAGCACAGCGGCCAGCCGGGCGCCGCTGCCGTCACCCGCGCCGTCCGAGGCGGCCTCGTCCGCCGGGCCGTAGGCCGCGAGCAGAGCCTGGTGCATCCCGGCCACCACAGTGCCCAGGTCGCCGGCGAGAGCGGCGAACGAGGCCCCGCGCCGGGCGTGGTCGCAGGCCAGCTCGAACCCGTCGTCGGCGTCCGGGACGTACTGGGCCAGGGCGGTGAGGTAACCCGGGGTTCCGGCACCCGGCCAGGTGGCACGCGACCAGCCCAGCGGGCGGGGCACCGCGTCCCAGCCGACCTCGGCCAAGCGCCGGGGCACGTCCACGTCGGGGTTGTCGCCCGGGGTCAGGGAACGCAGCACCTTGAGCACCCCGACCGGTCCGGCACCGTCCGGGCCGCACAGCACGACGGAAGTGTTCGACTGCTCACCGGTGAGCACCCGGGAGGCGGCCGGGTCGACGGCGATGTCAGCCACCGGCCCGTCGGCCGTGGCCAGCCACGCGGCGACGAACGCCGGGTCGCCGGCCCCGTCACGGACCGCCAGACCGTCGTGCACCACCAAGACGTCGTCACCGTCACCGGGCGACGTCGGGGACAGCACCAGCGGGACCTGGAGGACCGCCTGGGTGCCGGTGCTCGGAGCCTCGACGGCCACGAGCAGGGACCGCACCCGCACACCCTGGGAACGGTTCCCCGTGCCCGTCAGCTCGACGCCGCCCAGGGCGGTGCACGTCACGTCGGCCCCCTTGACCGAGAACCACCGCTGAGCTCGCAGCCACGACCCCAGCGCCTCGACCAGCACCGGGTCGAGGCCCGGGTCGAGATCAGCCACCAGCGTCACGACGCCGCCACCTCGAGCCAGAAGAACTCCCGGGTGCCCAGCGTCAGGGTGACCGTGCCGTCGGCACCGACGGTGCCCAGCTGGGCACCGCCGAAGACGTCGCGCAGCACCCGGCCCGACGGCACCGAGTCCGGCAGGGTGAGCGTGGCCGACCGGGCGGTGGCGGCCATGTTCGCCACCACCAGCACCGACTCGGCCGCGTTGGACCGCAGGAACGCCAGGACGGCGTCGTTGTCGCAGTCCAGCACCTCGAAGGTGCCGTTGCCCAGGCACGGGTGCAACCGGCGCACCGAGAGCATCCCGTGCACCCAGTGCAGCAGCGACGCGGACTGCGCCAGCTGGGCCTCGACGTTGATGTTGGCGTAGTGGTACACCAACGACTGCACCAACGGCAGGTTGAGCTGGCCCGGGTCAGCGGTCGAGAACCCGGAGTTGCGGTCGGGGGTCCACTGCATCGGGGTGCGCACGGCGTCCCGGTCGGGCAGCCAGATGTTGTCGCCCATGCCGATCTCGTCGCCGTAGTACAGGCACGGCGATCCGGGCAGCGACAGCAGCAGAGCGTGGGCCAGCTCGATCTCCTTGCGGTTGTTCTCCAGCAACGGGGCCAGACGGCGGCGGATCCCGACGTTGGCGCGCATCCGCGCGTCGGTGGCGTACCAGCCGTACATGGAGGCACGTTCCTCGGTGGAGACCATCTCCAGGGTGAGCTCGTCGTGGTTGCGCAAGAAGGTCGACCACTGGCCGCCCGCCGGGATGTCCGGGGTGTCGGCAAGGATCTCGGTGATGGCCTTGGCCTTCTGGTCGCGCAACGCGTAGAAGATGCGCGGCATCACCGGGAAGTGGAAGCACATGTGGCACTCCGGCTCCTTGTCGGTGCCGAAGTAGTGCACGACGTCCTCGGGCCACTGGTTGGCCTCGGCCAGCAGGATCCGACCCGGATACTCGTCGTCGACCATGCGGCGCAAGGTGCGCAGGTACTCGTGGGTCTGCGGCAGGTTCTCGCAGTTGGTGCCCTCAGCCGCGTACAGGTACGGCACCGCGTCCAGGCGGAACCCGTCCACACCGAGGTTCAGCCAGAAACGGGCGACGTCCAAGATGGCGTGCCGCACCTTGCGGTTCTCGTAGTTGAGGTCCGGCTGGTGAGAGAAGAACCGGTGCCAGAAGTACTGGCGGCGCACCGGGTCGAACGTCCAGTTGGACGTCTCGGTGTCGACGAAGATGATCCGCGCGTCAGGGTAGCGGGTGTTGTCGTCGGACCAGATGTAGAAGTCGCCGTAAGGGCCGTCAGGGTCCGACCGTGACGACTGGAACCACGGGTGCGCGTCGGACGTGTGGTTGAGCACCATGTCGATGACGATGCGGATACCCCGGCGGTGGGCCTGCTGGATGAGCGAGGCGAAGTCGGAGATCGTGCCGTACTGCCCGGCCACCGCGGTGAAGTCCGAGACGTCGTAACCGCCGTCGCGCATCGGCGAGGGGAAGAACGGCGGCAACCACAGGCAGTCGATGCCCAGCCACTGCAGGTAGTCCAGCCGGGCCACCAGCCCGCGCAGGTCGCCGATGCCGTCGCCCCCCGAGTCGGAGAACGAGCGCAGCATCACCTCGTAGAACACGGCGCGCCGGTACCACTGCGGATCGTCAGACAGACCGCTCAGCGACACCGGGTCCACCTGGGGTTGACGACGAGGCGGCAGTGCCGTCATGCCGAGGGCCGGGGTCTTAGGCGGTGGCTGCACCACCCGGACCGGTGCTGCCGACCAGCGTCCAGCCGGAGGGTTCACGGCGTGCTCACCGCCATGATGTGGGCACAGGTGGACTCCGGGGCGAGCCGCACGAAGTTGTCGCTCCACCACTCGTGCGACTCGCCGGTCAGCTCGTCGACCACCGTCACAGCCCGGTCGCTCGGCAGGCCCAGCGCGGCCATGTCCAGGTGCACCCAACCCTCCTGGGTGTGCCACGGGTCGATGTTCACGACGGTGACCACCACGTCCCGCAGCCCGGTCGTCGAGTGCTCCGGGGCGACGTGCCGGGAGAAGCAGACCAGGCTGTCGTTGTCCGTGCTGTGCACCCGGACGTTGCGCAGATGGTGCAGCGCCGGGTGCGCCCGACGGATCTGGTTGAGCCGACCCATCAGCAGGGCGATGCCCAGACGGTCGCCCTTGGCCCAGTCGCGCGGGCGGAACTCGTACTTCTCGTTGTCGATCTGCTCCTCGAACCCCGGCCGGGCCACGTTCTCCGCCAGCTCGTAGCCGGAGTAGACACCCCAGGTGGGGGCCCCCATGGCCGCCAGCACGGCGCGCACCGCGAAAGCCCCGACCCCGCCGTGCTGCATGTACGGGGTGAGGATGTCGTGGGTGGTGGGCCAGAAGGCCGGGCGCATCCAGGCGGCCTGGTCGCCGCCGACCGTCGCCAGGTACTCCTCCAGCTCGGCCTTGGTGTTGCGCCAGGTGAAGTACGTGTACGACTGGTGGAAACCGCACCGGGCCAGGGTCAGCATCATCGCCGGGCGGGTGAAGGCCTCGGACAGGAACAGCACGTCCGGGTGGTCCTCGTGCAGGTCGGCCAGCAGACGCTGCCAGAACGGCAACGGCTTGGTGTGCGGGTTGTCCACCCGGAAGAGCGTCACGCCGTGGTCGATCCACAGCTCGATCACCCGGCGGATCTCGGTGCGCAGGCCCTTGGGGTCGGCGTCGAAGTACAACGGGTAGATGTCCTGGTACTTCTTCGGCGGGTTCTCGGCGTAGGCGATGGTGCCGTCAGCACGATGGGCGAACCACTGGGGGTGCTCGGTGACCCACGGGTGGTCAGGGGAGCACTGCAGCGCCAGGTCCAGGGCGACCTCCATGCCCAGCTCGCGCGCCCGGGCGACGAAGGCGTCGAAGTCGTCGAAGGTGCCCAACGACGGCTCGATGGCGTCGTGCCCGCCGTCGGGCGAACCGATGGCGTAGGGCGAACCGGGGTCGCCGGGCCGGGCCTCCAGCGTGTTGTTACGGCCCTTGCGGAACGTGGTGCCGATCGGGTGGACGGGCGTGAGGTACACCACGTCGAAGCCCATCTGCGCGATCCGCGGCAGGTCCTCGGCCGCGGTGCGCAGGGTGCCGGACACCCACTGGCCCGTCGCCGGGTCGACGTGCGCCCCGACCGAGCGGGGGAACATCTCGTACCAGGCACCGGTCAGGGCCAGCGGACGGTCGACCCGCAACGGGTAGTCCGGAGACAGGGTGCGCCGGTCACGGAGCAGGTAGCGGTCCATCACCTGAGGCACCGGGCCGGACAGCAGCGCCGCGAACCGGTCGGCCGGCGGGGTCTGCGGTTCGACCAGCGCGTCGGCGGCGGTGCGCAGCACGGCGCGGGCCTCGCGGTCGGGCGGGTCCAGCCCACGGCGGCCGGCGGCCCGTTGCAGCAGCGCACCTCCCTCGACGCACATCAGCTCGGGGTCGATCCCGGCCGGGATCTTGATGCCCGCGTCGTGCAGCCAGGACGCCCACGGGTCCGACCAGCTCTCCACCCGGAACGTCCAGTCGCCGGTGGCGTCAGCGGCCACCCACGCCTCGTAGCGGTCCAGGCCGATGCCGATCTCGTGCATCCGGACCCGGCTGGCCTCGGTGCCGTCCGGGCGGACCAGCACCGCCTCCGCGCCGTACGCGTCGTGCCCCTCGCGGAACACCGTCGCCCGGACGGGAAACACCTCTCCCACGGTCGACCGGGCGGGGAAACGACCCGCCTCGGCCACCGGCTGCACGTCCAGCGCCGGGATGCGCCCGACGGGGGCGTCGGACGGGGTACGCCGGGCCAGACCTCGAACGCCCGGCTGACGCGTCGTGGGACGGGACGAGGCTGAGGGCTGAGGACTGGTCACAGGACGAAACTAGCGGGATTTTCCCTCTGACGGGGGACGGGACGTCATCGTGTCACGTACACGCGCATGGACAGGGCCTCCAGGGTGACGGTCTCTCCGCCTGCGACGTGCAGCGCACCACCGATAGCGGCCTCACGCTGCTCGTCCGGGTGCTCCCAGACCGAGTCCCACACCAGCAGCCACGGGTCGCCGTCGGTGTCGGCCAGCACGACGTCCTCCGGGTACAGCGCCCCGTTGAACACCACCAGCACGATGTCACGCGCTGATCCGGCCGTCCGGACCATCTGGAAGGTGCGCAGCGCCGGGTCGTGCCAGCGGGCGTGGTCGAACACCACACCGGCCGGGTCGTACCAGGCCAGGTCCGGCAGGCCCGAGGCCAGCGGAGCACCGGTGTAGAAGCGTTCGGTGCGCAGCGCCGGGTGGTCGCGGCGTAGCTGCAGGAGGTAGGTCGCGGTGTCCAGCAGGTCGGCCCGCCAGGCTGAGCCGTGCGACCAGTTCACCCAGGAGATCTCGTTGTCCTGGCAGTAAGCGTTGTTGTTTCCCTGCTGGGTGCGGCCCATCTCGTCGCCGGCCGTGATCATCGGGGTGCCGGCCGACAGCACCAGGGTCGCGAACAGGTTGCGGATCGAGCGGCGCCGCAGCGGCACGATGTCGGCCGCCGGGGAGTCGCCGGTCACCGGGCCCTCGACCCCGTGGTTCCACGACCGGTTCTCCGTCGCCCCGTCACGGTTGTGCTCGCCGTTGGCCTCGTTGTGCTTGTGGTCGTAGGCCACCAGGTCGGCCAGGGTGAAACCGTCGTGCGCGGTGACGTAGTTGACCGACGCCTCCGGCCCGCGGACCAGCGGCGGGTTGCCGGCGCCGAACAGGTCGACCGACCCGGCCAGCCGGGTGGCCAGCTCGCGCACCCGGTGCCCGGGCAGGCCGTGGGCGGCCCGCGCCGGGTCCGCCAGCCAGAACGAGCGGACCGAGTCGCGGAACCGGTCGTTCCACTCGGAGAACGGCAGGCCGAACTCGCCGGTCCGCCAGCCGCCCGGGCCGACGTCCCACGGTTCGGCGATGAGCTTCAGCCCGTGCAACGACGGGTCGGTGGCGGCCCCGACCAAGGTCGGGTGGTCCGGGGTGAAACCGTCCACCCCGCGGCCCAGGGTGACGGCCAGGTCGAAGCGGAAGCCGTCGACACCGACGACGTCCGCCCAGTAGCGCAACGAGTCCATGGTCAGCCGCACCACCTCGGCCCGGCGGAAGTCCAGGGAGTTGCCGGTGCCGGTGACGTCGGCGTAGGTGGCCGGGACGTTGCCGTCGTAGGCGTAGTACAGCGCGTTGTCCAGCCCCCGCCAGGACAGGTGCTGACCGCCCGTGCCGCCCTCCGCGGTGTGGTTGTACACCACGTCGAGCAGCACCTCCAGACCCGCCTCGTGCAGGGCGTGCACCATGGTGCGGACCTCGGCCAGCACGGCGGCGGCACCCGCCTCGCGGGCCGCGGCCGTCGCGTACCAGGCGTGCGGGGCGAAGAACCCGAGCGTGTTGTAGCCCCAGTAGTTCCCCAGGTCCCGGGCGGCCAGGTGCGGTTCGGACGCGAAGGCCTGGACGGGCAGCAGCTCGACCGCTGTCACCCCGAGACGCAGCAGGTGCTCGATGACCTGCGGGTGGGCCAGCCCGGCGTAGGTGCCGCGCAGCTCGGGCGGCACGAACGGTGCCAGCTTGGTCAGCCCGACGACGTGCGCCTCGTACACGACCGTCTGGGCCCAGGGTGTCCACGGGCGGTTCGTGGCCGGGTCGGGACCGGGCACGGCGCCGACGACGACGCCGTGCGGCACCTGGTCTGCCGAGTCGCGCGGGTCGGCCGGGCCGAACACGTCGCCGTGCAGCAGGGCGTCGACGGTGTGCCCGTAGGTGGCCGGACCGTACGAGAGGCTACCGACCAGGCCTCGGGCGTACGGGTCGACCAGCAGCTTCGCCGGGTTGTAGCGCAGCCCGTGCAGGGGGTCCCACGGACCATCGGCACGCAGCCCGTAGCGCTGGCCGGCGCCGATCCCAGGGACGTGGGCGCTGAACACACCGTGCCGCGGGCCCTCCAGCCGCACCCGACGCTCAGACCCCGGCGAACCGGCGTCGTCGAACAGGCACAGGTCCAGGCGGGTGGCATGCGGCGCGAGCACGGCGACGTCGACGCCGTCGCCCGCCAGGTGCACGCCCAACCGGGGCGGAGTCGGTCGTTTCACGTCCCCCATTGTGTCGTGCCGCACCCACGGCGGCGAGGACCAGTCCATCAGGCGGCGCCGCCGGACCGTCTCGACGCTGCTCACCCGATCCGGTTCCGCTGGTGGCAGGGGCTCCGAAGGTCGCTCGGGAAGCCGACTATAGTGATGAGCCGGCAGGTGCGACCGTCGGGCAGCCAGGGGACAGCGTGTCAGGGCGGACACCATCCCGTCGGACGCCAGGTCGCCGAGCTGCCCGGTCGTGACCAGCCGCTACGTGGAGATCCTCTGATGACAGCCTCGGAAACCGAGCACGTGACCATCCCGGTCACGGTCGTGCCTGCGTCTGCGGGACCGGCCCGGGCGCGGACCAGCTCGGCTGCCGTCCGGTTCGCGGCCCAGCTGGAGCTGCTGGAGCAGAACCTGGCCGCGCACCCGCGCGCGGTGCGCCAGCTGGCGGCGGCGGGGGGGACCACCGCGCTGTCCCAGCAGCTCGGTGACCGCCAGCTGTCCCGCGAGCTGACCTTGGCGCTGTGGGAGGTCCTCCTGGGCGACGACGCCTCGAAGATCCTCATGGGCTTCTTCTGGGACCTGCCGATCGGCAAGCGGCGGATCTTCGTCGCTGCGCTCGACGTCCACCTGCGGGACCGGTACCCGATGTTCGCGGGGCTGTCCGAAGCCTGGCCCGCAGGCAGCTCCATCGGTCCGTACGTCCGCCCCCCGGCTGAACGTGCCGCAGACTTCGACCTGGTCGACAAGGGCTACCTGGGGTACATGGACCTGGGCCACACCCTGCGTGAGGTGGAGCTCTTCGTCTGGTTGGAAGCCCTGCGCGACATCCAGTGCTCCACCGCCCCCTGCGAGCTGGGGAAGCTGTTCCAAGGTCGCACCGTCGGCGGCTGCCCGGTCCAGATCCGCATCCCGCAGATGTTCGCCCTGCTGGGCCAGGGCCGGTTCGACGAGGCGCTGACGCTGCTGGAGTCGTGCAACCCGCTGCCGGACGTGACCGGTCGGGTGTGCCCGCAGGAGTCGCAGTGCCAGGGCGTGTGCCTGCACCAGCACCCGATGGCGATCGGGCAGGTGGAGTGGTTCCTGCCCCGGTGGGCCCAGCTGGCCGATCCCGACCGGGACGCGCGCCGGTTCGCCGGGGTGCCGGACCCGTGGCTGGTGGCGAGCCGACCGCCGGTCGCCGTCGTCGGTTCCGGGCCGGCCGGGCTCATCAACGCCTACCTGCTGGCCTCCGCCGGCTTCCCTGTCACCGTGTTCGAGGCGTTCCACGAGCTGGGCGGGGTGCTGCGCTACGGCATTCCGGAGTTCCGGCTGCCGAGCTCGGCCATCGACGACGTGGTCCGCAAGATCCGGCTGCTGGGCGGGCGGTTCGTGACCAACTTCGCGGTCGGCAAGGCGGCCACGCTGGACGACCTGCGCCGCGCCGGGTTCTGGAAGGTCTTCGTCGGTTCCGGGGCGGGTCTGCCACGGTTCATGGACATACCGGGCGAGCACCTGCTGAACGTGATGTCGGCCAACGAGTTCTTGACGCGGGTGAACCTCATGCAGGCCGCTCGGCCGGACCACGAGACGCCGCTGCCGGAGGTCGACGGCAAGCAGGTGCTGGTCGTCGGGGGTGGCAACACGGCGATGGACGCCGCCCGTTCGGCCCGACGGCTGGGTGGTCGGGTGACGATCGTCTACCGGCGGACGCAGAACGAGTGCCCGGCTCGGGTCGAGGAGCTGGAGCACGCCAAGGAAGAGGGCGTGGTGCTGGCCGAGCTGTGCACGCCCGCCCAGCTGCTGGGCGACGCGGAAGGCTTCGTGCGGGCAGCCGTGGTCGAGGAGATGGAGCTGGGCACCCCGGACGCCTCTGGTCGGCGCCGCCCGGTGCCCACCGGCCGCACCGAGCAGATCGACGCCGACCTGGTGATCGTCGCGCTGGGCAACGCCGCCAACCCGCTCATCAAGGACTCCACGCCGGACCTGGCGGTGTCGGCCGAGGGGACCATCGAGCTTCAGGCCGGTTCGCAGGAGACGTCGGTCGAGGGCGTGTTCTCTGGCGGAGACGCGGTCCGGGGCGGGTCGACGGCGATCCTGGCGGCAGGGGACGGCCAGTCCGCGGCCCGGCAGATCGTGGCCCTCTACGACGGTGCCCAGCCCCAGGACCTGCCGACGGCCGACGAGGTCGAGACATGGGTGGCCAGTGCTCGCCGGCTCACCGAGTCGGCGGCCAGCGAGGCGGTCATCTGCAGCAAGCGCCACCTGGCCGACGGCGTCGAGGAGCTCGTCGTGCGGGCCCCGGTGATCGCCCGGTCGGCTCAGGCGGGCCAGTTCGTCCGGGTCTACCCGGCCGACAAGGGCGAGCTGATCCCGCTGACCCTGGCCGACTGGGACGCCGAGGCCGGCACCATCACCCTGGTGGTGCAGGACGTCGGTGCGTCCTCCGCCCAGATCAACGCCATGCGACCCGGCGACGTCCTGGCGGGCGTGGCCGGGCCGTTGGGCCGCCCCTCGGCCGTGCGCCGCTACCCGGCCGACCAGCAGGTCGTCTTCACCGCGGGCGGCCTGGGCCTGCCTCCGGCGTACCCGATCCTGCGCGAGCACCTGCGCCTGGGCAACCACGTCACCCTCGTCAACGGCTTCCGCACCAAGGACCTGATGTTCTGGGACGCCGAGGGCGAGTACATCCCGGCGCTGCAGGCCGAGTACGGCGGCCAGCTGGAGGTCGTCTACACCACCGACGACGGGTCCTTCGGCATCGAAGGCTTCGTCACCACCCCCGTGGAGCAGATGCTCAATGCGGGCCGGACGATCGCCGAGGTCGTCACCATCGGCCCCTCTCCGATGATGCGCGCCGTGTCCGACCTGACCAAGCCCTACGGCGTCCCCACGGTCGCGTCGCTGAACGCCATCATGGTCGACGCTACCGGCATGTGCGGTGCCTGCATGGTCCCCGTCGAGGAAGACGGTGCGCTCGTGCGCAAGCACGCCTGCATCGACGGCCCCGAGATCGACGCCCACACCATCGACTGGGACAAGTTCCTGCCCCGGTTCGACCTGTTCAAGACGCAGGAGCAGGCCGCCCGGGAGCGTCCGCGCCCGTGAGGAGATAGGTCGGCCCGGGTCCGCGATTCGACGAGGCGCGCATCTGGCGGCAGGCTGTCGGCCGGTTGGGTCCTGGGTGGCGACAGGTCGGCGGGTGCTTCTTCGCTGCGTCACAGCACCAGGTGTCACAGCACCAGGTCGACATCGGCTGCGTCCGGGCGGGCACCCGGTTCGTAGACTGGTGGGATGCGTGTGGTGGCAGCCCTGTCGGGCGGGGTGGACTCGGCCGTCGCGGCGGCGCTCGCGCTGCGTGCCGGCCACGACGTCATCGGCGTCCACATGGCGCTGACCAGCGACCTGGCAGCACCTGGTGCCGGTCAGGGTGGTTGCTGCACCACCGAGGACGCGCTGGACGCCCGTCGGTCGGCCGAGCTGCTCGGCATCCCGTTCGAGGTGTGGGACCTCTCGGCGGAGTTCGCGCAGACCGTCGTCGCCGACTTCCTGGCCGAGTATGCCGCCGGGCGGACCCCGAACCCCTGCGTGCGCTGCAACGAGAACGTCAAGCTGGCTGCGCTGGTCGACCGGGCGCGAGCCGCCGGGTGCGACGCGGTGTGCACCGGGCACTACGCCCGGGTCGACCGGTCGGGGACGCTGCGCCGGGCGGCGTGCGAGGCGAAGGACCAGTCGTACGTCGTGGCGGTCGGCGGTCGCGACCGGTTGTCGCGCCTGCTGTTCCCCCTGGGGGAGATGACCAGCAAGGACGAGGTGCGGGCCCAGGCGGCCGTCCTGGGGCTGGCGGTGGCGGCCAAGCGTGACTCGCTCGACCTGTGCTTCGTCGCCGACGGCGAACTGGGCGGGTTCCTGCGCGAGCGGCTCGGGTCGGCGCCCGGCGAGATCGTCGAGACCGACGGGAGCGTCGTCGGCCAGCACGACGGGACGTACCGCTTCACCATCGGCCAGCGGCGCGGTCTGAGGCTCGGCCGCCCTGCCGCCGACGGACGCCCCCGCTACGTGCTGGCGGTCGAGCCGGCGGCACGGCGGGTGGTCGTCGGCCCGGTCGAGGCCCTGGACGTGGTGGGGTTCGCCGCCACCGACGCGGTCTGGTTCGACTCGCCAGCGACGCAGCCCGTGCCGTGCCTGGTCCAGGTGCGCGCCCACGCCACACCCGTGCCAGGAACCGTGGTGGCGGTCGGCGACGGCGTCGAGGTGAGCCTCAGCGGTCCGGAGCGCGGGGTGGCCCCGGGACAGTCAGCGGTCTGCTACGACGAAGATCGCGTCGTCGTCCAGGCCACCATCGCCACGACGCGGCGCAGCGGCTGAACCTTCGGACGACGGTGAGCGGACCAGCTCACAGCCCGTTCAGCATCGCCCCGCAGGGCATGCCGTGCGCCCCGGGCTGGTCCCGGCATCCAGTTCCTTCGAAGCTCAGGCCTGCTCGTTGAGCACGAACCCGGACATGTTCGTGGTCATCTGGCTCGACGCCTCGGTCAGGGCGGTGGCCGCGGAGGCCAGGTCGTTGGTGGTGTTGACCGTGCCCTGCGCGGCCTGGGCGATCGACGCCAGGTGCGTGGTGATCTCGTCGGCCTCGGCGGCGGACTGGCTGGCCGACTGGGCGACCTGGTCGGTGGCGGCGTTCTGCTGCGCCACCGCCTCGGCGATGGTCGCCTGGTGCTCGTTGACCTGTTCCACCGCCGCGGCGATCTGCGTGATGGAGGCGGCGGTCGAGGTCGCGGCGCTCTGGGTCGCCGCGACCCGGGAGGTGATGTCGACGGTGGCGGCCGACGTGGCGTCGGCCAGGTCCTTCACCTCTCCGGCGACGACGGCGAACCCGCGTCCGGCCTCGCCGGCCCGGGCGGCCTCGATGGTGGCGTTGAGGGCCAGCAGCCGGGTCTGGGCGGCGATGGCGTTGATGGTGCTGACCACGTCGCCGATCTGCTCGGAGGCCGCCCCGAGCTGGTCGATCTCGCTCCTGGCCTGCTCGGCGGCGGTGACCGCCCGGGAGGCCTGGTCGGCCGCCTGCTGGGCCGAGGCGGCGATCTGCGCGATCGACGTGCCCATCTGCTCGGCGGCTGCCGCGACGTGCTGGGTCTCGGAGGTGACCCGCTGGGCGGCGTCGACGGCCACGGCGGTCTGCGCGCCGGTGCGCTGGGACACCTCGGACAGGGTCCGCTGGTCGGACTCCAGGGCTTGGGCCGCGTCGGCCACGACCACGGCAGCCCGGCGGGCGTCGACGATGACCGTCGCCAGCCCGGTGCGGGCCTGGTTCACGGCCTGGGAGAGCGTGGCGATCTCGTCCCGGCCCGAGACCGGCACGTCGACCGTCAGGTCGCCGTCCGCCATGGCCGTCAGCGAGCGGACCGCCGACTCCAGCGGCTTGCGGATCGACCGGCTGGTCAGGGTGACCACGACGATGGTGACCGCCAGGCCCGCCAGGCCCAGCCCGATCGCCAGCATGCGGGTCATGGTCGCGGCCTGCGTCGCGTCGGTCTCGGCGTCCTGCCGCTGGTCCTGCAACGAGGTGTCCAGGGCGGTGGTGGTGTCCAGCAGGTCGGACCAGGCGGTGTCCAGCGAGCCGTTGACCGTGTCGTAGGCGCGCTGGGGGGCACCGGCGTCGCCGCTGGCCAGGTCGACGATCATGGCGTCGTACAGCTGGAAGTAGACGTCCCACTGCTGGTGCAGGGTCGACAGCAGCGCGGCGTCGTCGCCGGTCAGGCCGCTGTCGTCGAGCGTCTGCATCGCCGTGGTCACGGCGTCGCGGGAGTCCTGGACGCCGACGATGTTGGCCGACGCCGGGTCGGCAGACTCGGCCGGCCCGAGGACCAGGGCGTCAGCGACGATGTAGCCCATCCACCCGGAGATGTCAGCGTCGAGGTAGGCCAGCTGCTGGACCACCTGGATCTGGTCGTCCAGGTCGGAGTTGCGGACGTTCGCCCGGTGCTGGGCAGGCGACCCGACAATGGGCACGGCCACGACGGCCACGAACATCACGGCGACCAAGATGGCCAGCACGACCATCCGTGTCCGTATCGTCAGGCGGTTCATTCGGTCTCCTGTCCTCCTCCAGATGATCGGACGCTCGTGCTCGTGCATGACCGGATGCCGACGACGAATGCCGCCTGGGCACATCTGCGGCCGGTGTGTGATGACGCAGGCATCGTTTCGCTCGTATCCGGTCCCTTTGGCGTTGTCGGCGTCGTCGTGCCGGGTAAGAAGGTGGTGTGCTCCAACCACCGACAGACCCCGGCTCCCTGGACCGCCTGCGTGCCGCGATCAGCGACACCGCACCGTCGTCGACCATCCGTGACGCCCTGATCGGCGCGGTCGACGCCCTGGCCCGGGGGGCGCCGGTCCACATCGAGCCCATGCCGCCGCTCATCACCACCAGCCGGGCGGCCGAGCTGCTCAAGGTCTCGCGGACCACCGTGGTGCGGCTGCTCGAGGACGGCAAGATCCCGTACCAGCGGCCCAACGTCCACCGCCTGCTCCGCGTCGACGACGTCCTGGCCTACCGGGAGCAGCGTTCCTCAGCCCGCCGGGCCACGCTGCGCCAGCTGGCCCGTGACGCCGCCCGCATCGGTGACGTCGAGAAGGCGCCCGACGTCGGTCGGCACCGGCCACGGACCCGCTGATGGCGAGATCAGCGACGGTGCGGTCGTGCTCGACGCCGTCGCGGTGTCGAGCCTGCCGCGGGAGGCACCCCGGCGACGCCGACGTCGACCCGTCCGGTCGACAGGCGACCTGGCGACGGTGACGACCGCAGCACGGGCACCGCCCGCCAGGCATTCCCCCCGGGTGGCGCACCGCCAGGCATTCCCCGGTGCCGGCCGCCCGTCCAGCCGCCCGGGAGACAGCCGTGGACCGCGCGTGTCGGCCGTGTCCGCCAAGATGGACCAGTGAGCGAACCGCAGACCGTCCCGACGCAGGCCCGGAAACGCTGGTCCGACCTGGCCACCCAGATCGAGACCGACCAGTTCGCCTACTACGTGCGCGACGCCCCGACCGCGTCGGACGCCGACTACGACGCCCGGATGGGCGAGCTGGCCGCGCTCGAGGCGCAGTACCCGCAGCTGGTCTCCTCGGACTCGCCGACCCAGCGCGTGGGCGGCACGTTCTCGACGGACTTCGCCACGGTGACCCACGTCGAGCGCATGCTCTCGCTGGACAACGTGTTCTCCGACGACGAGCTGGCCGCCTGGGCGGGCCGGGTGGAACGGGACCTGGACGGTGCCGAGGTGCACTGGCTGTGCGAGCTGAAGATCGACGGGCTGGCCATCGCGCTGCTGTACGAGCACGGGCGGCTGGTGCGGGCCGCCACCCGCGGCGACGGACGCACCGGCGAGGACGTCACGCTCAACGTGCGGACCATCACCTCCATCCCGGCGCAGCTGGCCGGTGACCCCGCCGACCACCCCGAGCTGCTGGAGGTACGGGGTGAGGTCTTCCTGCCGACCAAGGAGTTCGCCGAGCTCAACGCCGCGCAGGTCGGCGCGGGCCGGGCGCCGTTCGCCAACCCGCGCAACGCCGCCGCCGGGTCGTTGCGGCAGAAGGACCCCCGGGTCACCGCCACCCGGCCGCTGCGCATGTACGCCCACGGGATCGGGGCGCTGCGCTGGCCGGATGCCGGCACGACCAGCCGACCGGCGGTGACCCGGCAGTCCCAGGTGTACGACCTGCTGGCCGCCTGGGGTGTGCCGACGTCCTCGCACTCCCAGGTGCTCTCGTCGGTCGAGGAGGTCCAGGCCGCTGTCGCCTACCACGGGGAGCACCGGCACGACGTGGAGCACGACATCGACGGGTTCGTCGTCAAGGTCGACGAGCTGGCCGACCAGCGTGCTCTGGGTGCGACCAGCCGGGCGCCGCGCTGGGCCATCGCCTACAAGTACCCGCCCGAAGAGGTCAACACCCGGCTGCTGGACATCAAGGTCGC
>JAVBSR010000110.1:0-8839 GCA_031556715.1 Cellulomonas sp. | reverse complement strand
CGCACCCAGACAAGGCCAGGCAATCGTTCGACGTGTGGGAACTTGAGGATCTCCGGCAGCGCTCGGAAACAGAGCAGGGCTCCGACAGCCCGGACGACGACGCCCATCAAGACGTGTCCGGCGACCAGCTCGGCACACAGTCGGCCTCCGAGGCGAGCTCAGAGCGGAAATCGCCACCCTGCGCCCGCTTCCCACGCTGCGGGTCGCCGCATGAGCGGCCCAGCGCGCCCACAACCAGGGGGTCACGGTGGGACCTCTGCCCACACCTGTCGAGCAGTCCGGACGACCCACTCTGATCGGTTCATCTCATAGGTGGTGATGTCGTCAGCACACGGTCCGCAGGAACAGCCGGTGGCCACGCAGCCGCACGCACAACTCCGGCCGCCCTGGCATCCCACAGGCCGGCGGCTCGCGGGTTGCGGATCGCCTACCGAGCCAGACGAGCGCCGCATCGGTACATCAGCAGTCTTCGGCGAGTCAGGTGCCAGTGCTGCGATTCGGGCACGCAGAGTCGCGTCGTGTTGTGCAGGCTGGCTGTCGGCTGAGCTCCGATGGCAAGAAGGCGGTGAGCCAGGGTGACCGTTTCACGTGAAACATCTGGATTGCGCGCTAGGTGCCGTGCGACGTGTACCAGCGTCGCAAGGAGCGCGGGTGGCTGTGGTGCTCGTGCTGGTTCCCGTCGTGGTCCTGGCCGAACTGATGCGGGAAGACTGACGAACGTGTCCTCCGCGACACGGTCACCAGCGCAGTCCCAGCGCGTCGGTCGAGTTCCCGTCACACGCCTCCGGCGGCGAGGACCGACGCTGGGTGCAGCCTTCATCGAGATAGCGACACAGTGGCACTGGTGATGGGTTCGTACCGACACGGCAGCGCATGCACATGTCGCTGAGCCTGTGCTCGGGTGGGAACCGGTCGTCTAGTTCGCTGCCTGCGGCAGTGTTGGCAAGAACACCGGCCGACGATGACCACTGCCGCCGACCGTCACACGCCTGCCCCGACGCCTGCGACCGGAGCGGCATCACGGAACGAGATCAGACCCCGGCCGGCCCCGGACCAACAGAATGGCCGAACGCTCAGGACTCCACCATCCAGGTCACCGCGTCGGGCAGCACCAGGGACCGTCGGCCCGGCCCGAGGCGTTGCGGAGCGTCGAGGGGATCGACGGGGGTGCTGCCGCCGTGGGTCGACATCCACCACCACGACCCAGCAGCGCGATACCACCCACGCACCGGGCTAGCGCGTGTAGCCGAAGGCCGGATACGGTCCGGGGGCGGTGCCCGTGTAGTCCGCAGCCAGGTCCGTTCGTCGTGGTCGCCCGTCGACCGGGCGGCACTCCCCGGTCGCGATCTCGCGTCAACGACACCGTCGCTCGCGTGGTCCCCGTCACGTCTCATCGATGTCACTCCGGTCCCCACGCGGACGAGGCTGGATGGACCTGCCGCGTACCCGAAGCCCAGCAACGACGATGGCCCGGACGATCACGTCCGGGCCATCGTCGCACCGAGCATCACGCAGGTCTGATGACCACCCGGCGGTTCGGCTCCATGCCCTCGGAGTCGCTCGTGAGACCGCCTGCGGCGACCGCATCGTGCACGACCTTGCGCTCGAACGGATTCATCGTCGACAGAGCGAGCGGCTCTCCGGTGCTGCGGACCTTCGCGATCGCCTCCTCGGCGACCGCCACCAGCTCGACGCGACGTGCCTGGCGGTAGCCGGCGATGTCGAGCATCAACCGGCTGCGGTCTCCGGTCTGCGTCTGTACCGCCAGCCGTGTCAGCTCCTGGATGGCGTCCAGAACCTCTCCGCCCGGGCCGACAAGCGTGCGCAGCGCACGGGTCGACTCGTCGTCGGCCACGATCGCCACCGATGCTCTGCCGTGGTCGATGTCGATGTCAATATCGCCGCCCAGGTCGGCGATGTCGAGCAGGTCCTCCAGGTAGTCGGCTGCGATGTCGCCCTCTTCCACCAGGCGCGGGGCAGGCGTCTCATCCTTGTCGTCTGTCGTCGTCATGTCAGTCCTCCATTCGCGGCACGGTTGCTCCGCCTCAGTTCTTCTTCCTCGGCTTCTTCGGCTTGTTGGGTCGCGCCGGACCTGACGACCCCTTCGGGGTTTCCGTCTCGTCCAGCGCACCGGAGGTGTCCAGGTCGAGCTCGGGCACGTCGGACTCCGGGGCGTCGTGCACGGTGTCGTCCGGCGGGGCGTCACGCGGCCCGGGATCGGACGGAACCTCAGACGCCGCCGGCTTCGGTCCCTGCTTCTTGGCCCGGTCCTTGCGCATCGGCTGCTGTCGCTGCCCGGACGGTCGAGGCCTCTCCTCGATGGCGACCTCCACGCCACCGGGCTGCTGCACGGTGCCCACCTGCGCGGCCTTGCGTGCCCGGCGGGCCTCCAGTGCCGCCTCGGCCTGCGACCCTGGCGCGGGCATCTTGCGGATTGCATAGAACTGTTGTCCGACTGTCCAGAAGTTGGAGATCGTCCAGTAGATCAGCACACCGACCGGGAAGTTGATCCCGGTGATCGCGAAGATGACCGGCATCGCGTACATCATCATCTTCTGCTGCTGGGCGATCGGGCCTTCCAGCGCCGCTGGCGGCATGTTCTTCATCGTCAGCTGACGCATCATGAAGAACTGGGCACCGGACATGCACAGGATGAGGACGACGGTGACGAACCTCGTCGTCGTCCCGGCCGTCGCGTGCATGAACGTGTCGGACAGGGGGGCACCGAACAGGGTGGCGCTCTCAGCCTGGCTGGCCAGGTTCTGGTCCAGCGGGCCGATGCTGCTCCTGGAGTACGTGCCGTCCGACAGCCTCGGCAGCGAGTTCAGCACCCGGAAGAGCGCGAAGAACACCGGTGACTGGGCGAGGATCGGCAGGCAGGACGAGAACGGGTTGGTCTTGTGCTTCTTGTACAGCTCCATCTGCTCGCGGGCCATGGCCTCGCGCGACGCCTGGTCCGTCTTGCCCTTGTACTTCTTCTGGAGCTCACGGATCTCCGGCTGGATCAGCTGCAGCCCGCGGGAGGCCTTGATCTGCCGGAAGAACAAGGGGATGAGGACGATGCGGATGATGATCGTCAGCCCGACGATGGACAGCGTCCAGGCGGCCGACGCCCCCAGGCCGATCGTGTCGAGCACCTTGTGGACCGCCACCATCACCCAGGCGACCACCCACATGATGGGCCACAGCAGACTGTCGAACCAGCTCATCGAGCACAGCTCCTGATCTCGTCAGGCGCCGTCACGACCGACGACGCAGAGGATGTACCGGGCACGTCGTCGACGCCGCCGAGCGCCCAAGGATGACAACGTCCGAGCCGTCGGACCGCCAACCACGAACCACGTACCGCGCCGTGCCGCGTCACTGCGATCACGGCGTACTGCGAGCACGACGGGTAGAACTTGCAGCTGGGCGGCCTCCAGGGAGAGATCGCGTGCTGGTAGAACCACAGCAGCCCGAGCAGGGCCCGCCGGGGCGACGACGCGACGGACGTCGCCACCCGGCGCCAGATCCCGTTCATGGCGTCGGTCTCCCTCGGCGTCGGGCGCTGCGGGCCGCGCTGTCGAGGTCGGTCGCCAACCGGGCCGAGGACGCACCGGCGGCTGCCGGCAGGGCTCGCACGACCAGATCGGCTCCGGCCAACGTCTCCAGCCGGGCTGCGACCAGCGCCCGCAGGCGTCGCCTCACCCGGTTGCGCACCACCGCGCCGCCCACGGACCGTGGCACGACGAACCCCACCGTGCCCTTGCCGTCAGCGACCAGATGGACCACCAGTGTCTCCCGACCTGCCCGTGCACCGTCACGCACCGTCGCGGTGAACTCCGCCGAGCGGCGCATCCGGTGCTCCGAGGGAAGCACCGACCGATCAGGCAGTCAGCTCTTTGCGGCCCTTGCGCCGCCGGCCCGCGACGATCGCGCGGCCGGCGCGGGTCCGCATCCGCAGGCGGAAGCCGTGCGTCTTGGCACGACGGCGGGTGTTGGGCTGGAACGTACGCTTGGTCACGACAACTCCATCGACGAGGGGCCGCGCACCAGCGCAACCGGGGCCTAGACGCCTGCGTTGCGAACCCGGACACCCGGCAGGCCGTTGAGGCCCTGCCGTGTGCGGCGACTCAGCGCGCCGACAGCACTTCGCAAACTCAGGCTGCCCAACGCTACGCGACGCCGTAGGAGGGGTCAAACCACACGACGCCCGACGGCCAGACGACCGGTCGGCGCGGCTGGCAGGGGCGGCGGCGGCCGATCCAGGACCATCGACCGGCGGGTTGCGGTGGGCGCGCACTACCATCACCGGGACCGGAGGCGTCGAGCCGCACGCCTTGCCGATACCGCTGCGACCGCACCGTGGACATCGCAGCCAGTACCGCGGCGTTACCGACCCATCTCCTCAGGTCACAGACGTGTTACGGTCGGCGCACAGATGTGGACAACTGTGTGGACGGTTCCCACCTCCGACCGTGCGATCGAATCGAGGACCAGTGCCGCACACCGACGACGACATCATCGGCGTCTGGCAGCAGGCCACCCGCCTGCTGGCCGACGACCCCAACATCACGGCGCGCGACCTGGCGTTCGTCCGGCTGGCCCGACCGTTGGGCGTCCTCGACCAGACCATGCTCGTCGCGGTCGGCAACGACTTCACCAAGGACGTCGTCGAGACCCGGATCCGGGACGCTGTCGTCGCGGCGTTGTCGACCACGCTCGGCCGCGAGGTGCGCATCGCGGTCACCGTCGACCCGGCCCTGGCCGAGACCCCGCCGGTCGACCCACCGGAGATCGACGACTCACCGACCCTCCCGGTCCCCCCGCTGGCCGGGCTGACCGTGACGGCGCCGACCGACCGCGGGCCGGTCGAGACTGCCGGGCCCGACGACGTCAGCCCCAGGCGACCGGTCGACACCGCACGCACAGCCAGCCCTGCCGAGCCGACCCGGTTGCACCCCAGGTACCAGTTCGACACGTTCGTCATCGGGGCGTCCAACCGGTTCGCCCACGCTGCGGCCGTGGCCGTGGCCGAGGCACCGGCCAACGCCTACAACCCGCTGTTCATCTACGGCGGCTCCGGCCTGGGCAAGACCCACCTGCTCCACGCGATCGGCCACTACGCCCAGCACCTGTACCCCGGCATCGCCGTGCGCTACGTGAACTCCGAGGAGTTCACCAACGACTTCATCAACTCCATCGCCGAGGGCAAGGCCGGGGCGTTCCAGCGCCGCTACCGCGACACCGACATCCTCCTGGTCGACGACATCCAGTTCCTCCAGGGCAAGGAACAGACGATGGAAGAGTTCTTCCACACGTTCAACGCCTTGCACAACGCCAACAAGCAGGTGGTGCTGACCTCGGACGTGCCGCCCAAGCGCCTGTCCGGCTTCGAGGACCGCATGCGGTCCCGCTTCGAGATGGGCCTGCTCACCGATGTCCAGCCGCCCGACCTGGAGACCCGCATCGCGATCCTGCGCAAGAAGGCCGCCGCCGAGGACCTCGACGCCCCCGACGACGTGCTCAGCTACATCGCCAGCCGCATCTCCTCGAACATCCGCGAGCTGGAGGGCGCCCTCATCCGGGTGACCGCGTTCGCGAACCTCAACCGCCAGCAGGTCGACAAGTCCCTGGCGGAGATGGTGCTGCGCGACCTCATCACCGACGACGAGACCACCGAGATCAACGCCGCCACCGTCATCGGCCAGACCGCGTCCTACTTCGGGCTGACCATCGACGACCTGTGCGGCACCTCCCGTTCGCGCACCCTGGTGACCGCCCGCCAGATCGCCATGTACCTGTGCCGCGAGCTGACCGACCTGTCCTTGCCGAAGATCGGCGACGCCTTCGGCGGACGCGACCACACCACGGTGATGCACGCCTACCGCAAGATCCAGTCGCAGATGGCCGAGAAGCGGTCGATCTACAACCAGGTCACCGAGCTGACCAACCGGATCAAGCAGACCAGCCGCAGCTGACCGTTCCGGCAGGAACCCAGACCGGTCCCACCAGCCCCACGACAGCCTCCGGTACGTCCCGTCTGGGCACAGGCATGTCTGGGCACAGGCACGCCCGGACGCCGCACGCCGGCCTGGACGGCCGCGTCGACCGGGTTCGCGACGGTGCTCTCCGGCGCGATCCGTACCGTTCGTGCACCTCGACGTCGGCAGCGGCGTCGCTGAACCGCGGCGCTACCCACATGTGTGGACAAGACTGTGGACGACGGTGGACGACAGCGCGGAACATGTGGACCGTCACCCGGCTGACGGTGGACAGTCGTGCCATTCGTCCGATTCGTCCACCGGTCCGGCGCCTCGTCCCCAGAGCTGACCACCGAGCGTCCACACGGCGATCAGGCTCGTGACCTGCACCGTCAGCGGTCGTCCACACCATCCACAGGACCGACGACGACGACGAACCAGATGATGAGGGCGGCTGTGCACACACCGTCGTGACGCTGCGAGCCGGTCGACGCTGTCGTCACAGGACGAGGTGAGGCACGTGTTCCGCACAGCCGACACTCTCGCGTAGTGTTCGCCCCAGACCACGGGCACCCGACCGGGCGACGACCCCGACACGGGTGCCGACGACCCAGACGGATGAGACGCAGACTGATGAGAGGTGCGGCATGAAGTTCCGGGTAGAGCGAGACGTCCTGGCCGACGCCGTGACCTGGACTGCGCGGAGCCTGCCGACCCGACCACCGGTCCCGGTGCTGGCCGGGGTGCGGCTTGAGGCCGAGTCGGACGGTTCCCTGCACCTGTCGAGCTTTGACTACGAGGTCTCGGCCCGGGCCACCGTGGCGGCCGACGTCGCCGAGCCCGGTGTGGTCCTGGTCTCCGGACGGCTGCTGGCCGAGATCTCCCGGTCGCTGCCCGACAAGCCGGTCGACCTGGCGCTCGACGGGACGAAAGTCACCGTGACCTGCGGGGCCAGTCGTTTCTCGCTGCTGACCATGCCGGCCGACGAATACCCGAACCTGCCGACCATGCCCGCCGCCACCGGCACCGTCGACGGCGACCTGCTGACGCACGCCGTCGCCCAGGTGACCGTCGCCGCCTCCCGGGACGACACGCTGCCGCTGCTGACCGGTGTGCGCGTGGAGATGGAGGGCGAGAAGATCACGCTGCTGGCCACCGACCGTTACCGGCTGGCGCTGCGTGAGCTGGTCTGGCGGCCGGTCTCCCCCGCGGTGTCCCAGGTCGCCCTGGTCCGGGCCCGGACCCTGACCGACGTCGCCAAGACCCTCGGCTCGTCCGGCGAGGTCACCGTCGCGCTGTCCGACACCGGCGGGGTCGACCTCATCGGGTTCGAGGTCGGCGGCCGCCGCACCACCAGCCTGCTCGTCGACGGCGACTACCCGCCCGTGCGGCGGCTGTTCCCCGACGAGACACCGATCCACGCGGTCGTCGACCGGCAGGCCCTGGTCGATGCGACCAAACGGGTCGCTCTCGTCGCCGAGCGCAACACCCCGGTGCGGCTGTCGTTCTCCGACGGCCAGGTCCAGCTCGACGCCGGTCAGGGCGACGACGCCCAGGCCTCCGAGGTGATCGAGGCCAGCCTCGTCGGCGACGACATCTCCGTGGCGTTCAACCCGTCGTACCTGCTCGACGGCCTGGGCGCGATCGACACCCCGTTCGTCCGGCTGGCGTTCACCCACCCGACCAAACCCGTGGAGTTCACCGGCCAGGCCGAAGCCGCCGGCGACGACGTCCGCGACTACCGCTACCTCCTGGTGCCGATACGTTTCGCCGGCTGACCGTGCCGCTCGCCCGTCCGTGGTCGCCGACGGTGAGCCGGGATGGCACCGTGGTTGGTAGCACCCTCGCCCGTGGGAACGACGGTGCTGACCGAGAGGAGTCACCGTGAAGCTAGGTCTGGTCGGTCTGGGCAAGATGGGCGCCAACATGCGCCAACGCCTGCGCGACGGCGGCATCGACGTCGTCGGCTACGACCGCAACCCGGACGTCGCGGACGTCGGGTCGCTGGCCGAGATGGTCGCGGCGCTGCCCGCCGGGTCGCGCGCAGTCTGGGTCATGGTGCCCGCCGGGGAGGTGACCAGCGCCGTCGTCGCCGATCTGGCCGACCTGCTCGGACCCGGTGACCTCGTGGTCGACGGCGGCAACACCCACTACGTCGACGACGGCATCCACGCCGCGGCACTGGCCGAGAACGGGGTCGGGTTCGTCGACGCGGGCGTCTCCGGCGGGGTGTGGGGCCTGCGCAACGGCTACGGGCTCATGGTCGGTGGCGAGGCCGACCACGTCGCGGCCCTGATGCCGGTGTTCGACGCGCTGCGCCCCGAAGGACCGCGCGAGGAAGGTTTCGTCCACGTCGGACCGGTCGGCGCCGGCCACTTCGCCAAGATGGTGCACAACGGCGTCGAGTACGGCCTCATGCAGGCCTACGCCGAAGGCTACGAGATCCTCGCCGCCAAGAACGACCTGGTCACCGACCCGGCAGCGACCGTGCGCGCCTGGTCGCGCGGCACCGTGGTGCGCTCCTGGCTGCTGGACCTGCTCGTCGCCGCCCTGGCCGACGACCCCGGGCTGGACAAGATCGACGGGTGGGCGGCCGACTCCGGCGAAGGACGCTGGACCGTCAACGAGGCGATCGACCTGGCCGTGCCCGCGCCGGTCATCTCCGCCGCGCTGTACGCCCGGTTTACGTCACGTCAGGAACAATCCCCGGCGATGAAGGCTGTGGCGGCGTTGCGCCAGCAGTTTGGCGGGCATGCTGTGAAGTCTTCGTAGTCGGTCTCGGGGGGTGGGTGGTCGGACGGGGCGCTGACGACGCAGTCCCTCGCCCGGCTGCGCCGGTCTCCCGCCAGGCCCGGTGCCAGCGCCGTCAGCGCCCC
>JAVBSR010000089.1:0-62302 GCA_031556715.1 Cellulomonas sp. | reverse complement strand
GGTCGTCGTCGTGGCCAGCAGCTCTTCGTCGCGGGGGGTGCGCACACCGGGGGCCGGGATCTGGCCGAAGCTGGCGGCCACCATGCTGGCGGTGCGGTTGACCAGGTTGCCCCACCCGGCGACCAGCTCGTCGTTGGTCCGACGGTAGAACTCGGACCAGGTGAAGTCGACGTCCTGCGACTCCGGGCCGGCGATGGACAGGTAGTAGCGCAGCGCGTCGGGCTGGTACCGGGCCAGGAAGTCCCGCACGTGGATGACCACACCGCGGGAGGTGGAGAACTGCTTGCCCTCGACGTTGAGGAACTCCGAGGAGACCACCTCGGTGGGCAGGTTCAGGCGGCCGTACGACCCTGGTTCTCCGCCCTTGGCGCCGCCGCCGGCGTAGCCCAGCAGCTCGGCCGGCCAGATCTGGGAGTGGAAAGTGATGTTGTCCTTGCCCATGAAGTAGTAGGTCAGCGCGTCGGTGTCGTTCCACCAGCTGCGCCACGCCTCGTCGTCACCGGTGCGCCGGGCCCACTCGACCGAGGCCGACAGATACCCGATGACCGCGTCGAACCAGACGTACAGACGCTTGGCCGGATTGTCCTCCCAGCCGGGCAGCGGCACCGGGATGCCCCAGTCGATGTCGCGGGTCATGGCCCGGGGGCGCACGTCGTCCAGCAGGTTGAGGGAGAACTTCAGCACGTTGGGCCGCCAGGCGGTCCGGGTGCGCAGCCACGAGCCCAGGGCGTCGACGAAGGCCGGCAGGTCGAGGAAGAAGTGCGTGGACTCCACGAACTTCGGCTTCTCCCCGTTGATCTTCGACCGCGGGTTGATCAGGTCGACCGCGTCCAGCTGGTTGCCGCAGCTGTCGCACTGGTCACCACGCGCCCCGTCGTAGCCGCAGATCGGGCAGGTGCCCTCGATGTAACGGTCGGGCAGGGTGCGGCCGGTGGACGGGCTGATGGCGCCCATGGTGGTCTGCTCCACCATGTAGCCGTTGCGGTGCACGGTGCGGAACATCTCCTGCACCACCGCGTAGTGGTTGCGCGTCGTGGTGCGGGTGAACAGGTCGTAGGACAGCCCGAGGGCGGCCAGGTCCTCGACGATGACCCGGTTGTACCGGTCGGCCAGCGTCTGCGCGCTGACACCCTCAGCCTCGGCCTGGACCAGGATGGGCGTACCGTGCTCGTCGGTGCCGGACACCATGAGCACGTCGTGACCGGCCATGCGCATGTACCGGGAGAAGACGTCCGAGGGGACGCCGAACCCGGCGACGTGACCGATATGACGTGGGCCGTTGGCGTACGGCCAGGCGACAGCAGACAGGATTCGAGCCATGGCTCGATCCTAGGGCGTGGCTGGCCAGAGCGCGGTCAGCCGGAGCACGTCGGGCTGGTGACGGGCGTCGGCCCGCGCCCGGGCCCGGAACCTCGCCGGCAGTCCACCGGCCGACCGGGGGCGTCAGTCGTCGCCCGGGTCGGTGACCAGGGGGTACCCCTTCTGCCACTGGTCGCTCTTGAGCGCGACCTCGTCGGTCAGGTCGATCACCTGGGTGTCCACGTCGAGCTCGCCCGTCGGCGGTTCCCGGACCGGCCGTGCGGACGACCCGACGCGTCGTGACCGGGGAGGGATGGACGGCGGCAGGCCGTCGGGCGACTCGGCCGACATCTTCTCCCACTCGTCGATCGAGTACACCCTCAGGTCGTCGAGCTGGTCGTCGTCGTCCGCGTGGACCTCGGGCGCGTCGTCGAAGGTCCGTCTCGCCGGCTCGTCCTTCGGTCCGAACATCGTGGTGATCAGCAGCTCGTACGTCTCGTCCGAGTGGGGGATGAACCGGACCTTGCGCAGCGCCTGGTCCTGCCCCGCCGACTCCATGATGAACTGCCCGTACCCGAAGATCTGCCCCCACGGGGACCGGGTGTAGCTCATGTCGGTGACCTTCTCCAGCGGCATCATCGCCACCTTGTGGAAGATGATCCCCGTCTGCAGCAGCAACCGGCGGTTGGTCGAGCCGAACCAGCCGAACCACCACTCCGTGACGTGGAACGCCGCCCGCCCGGCGACCAGCAGCCAGAGCACCAGCAGGAAGCTCGCGTCCTGGCCGTGCTCCTGCTCGTACCGCCACATGAAAGACACGACGAGGAAGAAGCTGAGCACCGCGGAGGCGACCGGCTCGGCGATGACCACCCAGTGCCGACGGCCCACGAAGACGAAGCGCTCGCCCGGTGCCAGCCGCCCGCTGAACGCCCGCTCACCGCGCTTCGGGACCTCGACGAACCCCATGCCTACGACACAAGCTCGCCGAAGAACGTCACGAACCCCGAGATCGTCATGTAGATCAGGTCCCAGATGGCCCGGACCACGTTGGCTGCCTGGCTGGGGTTCCGTACCACCGCGAACACCAGGAACGCGACGGTCAACCAGATCAACCAGGTCTTGATCTTGGCTGGCATACCCGTCCCCGCATCGTCGTGGTTCGGGCAGCCCAGACGGGCCACCCCGCATGACGATAGCTACCGCGGTTGTCCTCCCGGCCACGACACGCCGACGGGTTTCCACCCGCCCACCAGGTGGCAGGATGGAAGCCGGACGCCGAGGGAGGACTGACCATGCCGCAGCACCGGGCCCTGATTGTCGTCGACGTGCAGCCGACATTCTGCGAGGGCGGTGCCCTGCCCGTGGCTGGTGGCAACCGGACCGCGCAGGCGGTGGCCGACTACGCCGCCGCCCACCGCGACCGCTACGCCCTGGTGGTGACCACCCAGGACTGGCACGTCGACCCGGGCGGGCACTTCTCGCCCGAGCCGGACTTCGTCGACACCTGGCCGGCGCACGGCGTCGCAGGCACCTCCGAGGCCGAGCTGCACCCGGCCCTGGCCGACCTGCACCCCGACGTGCAGGTGAAGAAGGGCGAGTTCGCCGCCGCCTACTCGGGTTTCGACGGCGTGGCCCCGGACGGTCGCTCCCTGGCAGCGGTGCTGGTCGACGCAGACATCGACGCCGTCGACGTGGTCGGCATCGCCGAGTCCCACTGCGTGCGGGCCACCGCCCTGGACGCTGTCACCGAGGGACTGGCCACCCGCGTCCTGACCGACCTGACCGTCCCGGTCACCCCCGAGGCGGGCGCGGCCGCCCGCGCCGACCTGGCCGCGGCCGGCGTCCAGCTGCTCGACTCGTCCGCAGCCTGAGACGGGCTACTGCTCGGCGGCGCCGCGGCGGGCGACGACGGCGTCGTAGAGCTCGCGCCGCGGGACACCGGTGCGGGCTGCCGCCTGGGCCACGGCATCTTTGAGACGGGCACCGGCGTCCAGGTCGGCCAGGACGTCGGCGACCAGGGCGTCGTCGACCACCCCGACCCGGGGTTGGGCACCACCGACCACCACGACGATCTCACCCCGGACCGGACCGACCTCCGCCCAGGCCGCCAGCGCGGACAGCGGCCCGCGGCGGACCTCCTCGTGGGTCTTGGTCAGCTCGCGGCACACCGCAGCAGGCCGGTCGGCACCGAAGGCCTCGACCATGGCGGCCAGCAGCACCGCCAGCCGGTGCGGGGCCTCGAACACCACGACGGTGCGTGGTTCGCCAGCCAGCGCGGCCAGCGCCCGGGCTCGCTCCCCGGCCTTGCGTGGCAGGAAGCCTTCGAAGCAGAACCGGTCGGTGGGCAGCCCCGACACGGCCAGCGCGGCCAGCACCGCCGACGGGCCCGGCGCCACCGTCACCGGCAGTCCTAGGCCCACAGCGGCGGTCACCAACCGGTAGCCGGGGTCGGACACCGCCGGCATCCCGGCGTCGGTGACGACGACGACCGTCCCCCCACCGGCGACGACGTCGAGCAGGTCGTCAGCCCGCGCGGCCTCGTTGTGGTCGTGGACGGCGACCACCCGGCCGCCGATCCTGACTCCCAACCGGGCAGCCAACCCCTGGACCCGGCGGGTGTCCTCGGCGGCGACCACGTCAGCCTCGGCCAGCAGGTGCCGCAGCCGGGCAGAAGCGTCGTCGGTGTTGCCGATCGGGGTCGCGGCCAGCACCAGCGTTCCGGGGTCCATGCGCCCCAGCCTGCCACCTGGAGGCCCCGGCCCGGGGCTTCGGCCCGCCTCCTGCCGCGGGCGTCCCCACCGCGCTGGGGCCGCCCAGCGTTGCAGTAGCGACAGACCACTACCATGACCAGGTGCCCGAGGAGCCAGTCGACCCGTCGTCCGAGACACCGCGCGAACCCGCCGCGCCGGGCCCGTCGGTGAGCACCTCGGTGCCGGACGGCACCGCCTCGCCCGAGGACCCCGACCCGTTCAGCCCGCCGCCGGACCCGCCGACCTCGGGCGACGGCCGGCCGTCGAGGACGCCCGAGCCGATGCCGGGTGAGGACCCCGACGAGCCGGTCGTGTCCCGCCTCACCCGACGCCTGCTCGGCACGTCGCTGCTGCTGATGGAGCTGACGCGGCGGCAACGAGTGATGGGCTGGGTCTGGCCGCTGGCGGTGACGCTGCTGGGCGGTGTGCTGCGCTTCGTGCGCCTGGGCGAGCCGCACGAGCTGGTCTTCGACGAGACGTACTACGTCAAAGAGGGCTACTCGATGATCGCCCGCGGGTTCGAGGCCGACTGGGGTCCGGACCCGAACCCCCGGTTCGAGACGGGCGACGTCTCGATGCTGTCCACCGACGGGTCGGAGCGGGTCGTCCACCCGCCGCTCGGCAAGTGGCTGATCGGGGCGGGGATCCGTCTCGGCGGCGGTGTCGACAGCTCGTTCGCCTGGCGGCTGGCCGTCGCGGTGGTCGGCACGCTGGCGATCCTCATGGTCGCCCGGATCGGACGTCGGCTGTTCGCCTCGACCGCCCTGGGCACCTTGGCCGGGCTGTTCATGGCGGTGGACGGGATGGGCATCGTCCTGTCCCGCACCTCGCTGCTCGACCCGTTCCTCATGGTGTTCGTGCTGGGCGCGTTCGGCCTGCTGCTGGTGGATCGTGACCAGGCCCGACGACGCCTGGCCCAGCGGGTCGCGGCCGTGGTGGAGGCTGGCGCCCCGATGCCCGACCTCGGCCCGCGGCTGGGGGTGCGGTGGTGGCGCCTGGCGGCGGCGCTGCTGCTCGGCCTGGCCTGCGGGGTCAAGTGGTCCGGGATCTACTTCCTGGCTGTCTTCGGGCTGATGTCGGTGGCCTGGGACGTCACCGCCCGCTACCGGGTCGGGGTGCGCCGGTGGTTCCTCGGCGGGCTGCTGCTCGACGGGATCGTCGCCGCGGTCGCCATGGTCGCCATCACCGCGGCGACCTACCTGGCCACCTGGACCTCCTGGTTCCTCTCGGACCACGCCGACTACCGCACCTGGGCCGCACAGCACCCTGGCGACGGCGAGACCTGGATGCCGCCTGCGCTGCGCTCGTGGTGGGCGTGGCACGTCGATTCCTGGCAGTTCCACAACACGCTGGAGGCGTCGCACCCGTACGCCGCAGGCCCGCCAGGCTGGATCATCCAGCTGCGGCCCACGTCGTTCTACTGGTCTGACGTCAGCGACCTCGAGGGGGCCCGCGCGCGGGCCGCCTGCGGGGCGGACTCCTGCGCCCAGGCGGTGACGTCCCTGGGCAACCCTCTGATCTGGTGGCTCGGCGCGGCGGCGATCATCGTCGCGATGGTCTGGCTGGTGTGGTTCCGCGACTGGCGGGCCGGGGCCGTCCTGTCCGGGATCGCCGCCGGATGGCTGCCGTGGATGGCCTACGCCCACCGCACCATCTTCACGTTCTACGCCATCGTGTTCCTGCCCTGGGTGGTGCTGACCCTGGCCTACGTCATCGGGCTGGTGATCGGGCCGAAGGACGTGGTCGCACCACGCACCCGACGGATCACCATCGCCGTCGTCGGTGTGGTCGTGGGGCTGATCGTCCTCGTCGCGGCCTTCTTCTACCCGGTCTGGACCGCGTGGACGATCCCGCACGACCAGTGGCAGGCGCGGATGTGGTTGCGGACCTGGATCTGACCGTACGGGTCTGACCGCACGGATCTGGCCCACGGATCTGACCGGCACGGGTCTGACCGCGTGGATCTGACCTCCGCACCGGACGTAAGGTTCAGGGCGTGATACCTGCTCTCGACCAGATCATGGCGCCCGACTGGGCGGCTGCTCTCGCCCCGGTCGAACCGACGATCCGCCAGATGGGTGATTTCCTGCGCGCCGAGCTGGACGAAGGCCGCGGCTACCTGCCCGCTGGGGACGCGGTGTTCCGGGCCTTCGCCCGGCCGCTGGCCGACGTGCGGGTCCTCGTCGTCGGCCAGGACCCGTACCCCACCCCGGGACACCCCATGGGCCTGTCGTTCTCCGTGCAGCCGGACGTCCGGCCGCTGCCCCGGTCGCTGGAGAACATCTTCCGCGAGCTGGTGGACGACGTCGGCGTGCCGCGCCCCTCGTGCGGTGACCTCAGCCCGTGGGCCGACCGTGGCGTGATGATGCTCAACAGGGTGCTTACCGTGCGGCCCGGCACCCCGGCGACCCACCGCGGCAAGGGCTGGGAGAAGGTCACCGACGCGGCGATCGACGCACTGGTGGCCCGGGGCGGGCCGTTGGTGGCCGTGCTGTGGGGTCGAGACGCGCAGGCGTTGACACCGCGCCTGGGCGACCCGGCGGACGGTGGTGTGCCGTCGGTACGGTCGGTGCACCCGAGCCCTCTGTCGGCGTCGCGCGGGTTCTTCGGGTCGAAGCCGTTCTCCTCGGTCAACCGGATGCTCGCCGACCAGGGTGCCGCGCCGATCGACTGGACGTTGCCGTAGTGTCGTGACAGTGAGTGCGACCATTCCCTGGACCACCTACGTGGCGCTGGGTGACTCGTTCACCGAGGGCTTGTGGGACTGCGACGACGAGCGGAGCGACGACGTCCGCACCGACCCTGAGGACCGTCCGCTGCGCGGCTGGGCCGACCGCCTGGCCCAGGCCCTGTCGGCGCGGCGCACCGCCGCTGGGGACGAGCCGCTGCGCTACGCCAACTTCGCGGTCCGCGGCCGCCTGCTGCGCCCCATCGTCGTCGAGCAGGTGCCCGCGGCGCTGGAGCTGCGACCCGACCTGGTCAGCCTGGTCGGCGGCGGCAACGACCTGCTGCGCCTGGACGCCGACCCCGACCGGCTCGCCCGGCACCTGGAGGCCGCGGTCGTCCGGCTCCGCGCCACCGGCAGCCAGGTGCTGCTCGGCACCGGGATGGACACGGCGCAGACGCCGCTGGTCCGGCACACCCGCCCCAAGGTCGCGGTGTTCAACGCGCACGTCTGGTCGATCGCCCGGCGGCACGGCGCCCACGTCCTCGACCTGTGGGGCATGACGCCGCTGCATGACTGGTCGATGTGGTCCGATGACCGCATCCACCTGACGGCCGAGGGTCACCGTCTCGTCACCGACGCTGCCCTCGTCGCTCTCGGCCTGGAGCCCGAGCGGCCCGACTGGTCGGCACCCGCTCCCCCCGCAGCTCGTCCCGGCATGCGCGACAACGCCCGCTGGGCACGGGACCACCTGGCACCCTGGGTGAACCGCCACCTGCACGGACGTTCCTCCGGCGACGGCCGCACCGGCAAGCGCCCCGAGCTCACGCCGCTGTAGACGCCGTCCACACGGGGTACCTGCCGCACCGGCAGGTACCGGCGCGCGGCCTTCCGACGAACAGCGGGCTATCGAGTCTAGTCGCCAATGTGGGTGAAATCCAGAGTCATCTGGCTCTTCCACTCGACGACTCACGGCAGTAGAGTTCCTACCGATGCTCCGGTTGAACGGCCGGGGCATCGCCAATTTTCGGGGGACGGCGAGCAGCCTCCCCACCCTGCCGGGCTGGGGTCTCCCCACCGGTTCCCCGCTCTCGCCCGACGCCTCCTGACTGCCGACCCGTGGGCGGCGTCGGGCGCCATCTACACCCGGGCGGCCGCGCCTGCGACAGCACGACGTGCCGTCGTCGCTGCTGAGGTCGCCCGCCCGCCAAGCACCCGGTGGCAGCGCAGCGAGCCCGCCCGCAGCCCGCCAGGTGCGTCGCGACTATCGGATGAGCGTCGAGATCTGCTTGAAGGTGTCTGTACCGGCGGCCCTCAAGAGCTCGAACAGGATGCTCTCGCTCGTCGTCAGCACGGCGCCCTCGTCCTGGATGCGCCGCAGCGCCGTCTCGTGGTCGGAGAGCTTGCGGGAGCTGACGCAGTCGGTGGCCACCACGACGTCGTACCCGTCGTTGACAAAGTCGACGACGGTCTGCAGCACGCACACGTGGGTCTCCATGCCGAAGACCAGCAGGGTCGTCTTCCCCAGCGCGCGGACCCGTTCAGCGATCTGGGGGGTGTCCCACGCGCTGAACGTCAGTTTGTCGCTGGGCGTGTGCTCCCCCAGGGCTTCGCGCACCGGCTGGGCGAGGTCGCCGAGGCCCTTGGGGTACTGCCGCACCGGGACGACCGGGACGTCCAGGACCTGCAGACCCCGGATCAGGCGCGCCGTGAGACGGACCACGTCGTCAGCACCGGCCACCACGGGCAGGAGCCGGTCTTGCACGTCGATCAGCAGGGCAGCGGTGTTCTCACGAAGGAATCTCATACCAGCCTCACTTGCCGCATCGGCCCACAGAGTTGCGCACCTCTGGACAGAGCCTACCTGCCGGAGGAGACGCGAGCGGTGGCCGAGGCCGTCGTACAAGGCGGTCCGTCACGGACCTGGCCTTGGGTGGAGCCGCCTGAGGGAATCGAACCCTCGACCTTCTCATTACGAGTGAGACGCTCTGCCGACTGAGCTAAGGCGGCGGGACCCGCCGACCGGCGGGCGGACCAACTCTACCGGGTCGGCCTGGGTGCGGCCAAAGTCATTCGCACGTCAGGCCGTCCTTCGGCGTCTTCCCGTCGACAAGGTAGTCGTCCACGGCGTTCTGGATGCACTCGCCGGCGGTCAGGTACGCGGTGTGGCCCTCGCCCTTGTAGGTGACGAGGATGCCGGAGTCGAGCATCGCGGCGAGGGACTGGGCCTGGGCGTACGGTGTCGCCGGGTCGTTGGTCGTGCCGATGACGACGATGGGGGCCGCACCCTTGGCGGTGTACGACGTCAGTGGTTCGGCCATGGGTGTGGGCCAGTCGGCGCAGCCCACCGCCCCGTAGGCGAAGTAGCGCCAGAAGGTCGGGGAGGCGGCCTTCAGCTCGGTGGCCTCACCCGCCATGGCTGCCGGGTCGGCGTCGCCGCGCGAGTCGGCGCAGCCGATCGCCCGGAACGCCACTTCCTTGTTGGTCGAGTAGGTCCCGTCCGGGCTCCGGTCGAAGTACTGGTCGGACAGCCACAGCAGGTACGACCCGTCACCGTCGTCGATCGCCTGCCGCAGCGCGAGCGTGAGGGCAGACCAGTTCGACTGGCTGTACAAGGGCAGCGCGATGCCGTAGAAGGCCAGCGTCCCGGTGAGCGACCGGTTGCTGCTGGTCCGCATCGGGTGCGCCCGGGCCTCGTCCAGCACGTCGCCGACCTGGCCGACCGCGTCGTTCACCGTGCCGCTCAGCGGGCAGTCCTTGGCCTTGAGGCAGTCCGCCGCGTAGGCCCGCAGGGCCGACTCGAAACCGCCGGCCTGGATGATGTTCGACTCGGTCGGGCTCAGGGTCGGGTCGACAGCGCCGTCGAGCACGAAACGTCCGACCCGGTCCGGGAACAGCTCGGCGTAGGTGGCGCCCAGCTCGGTCCCGTAGGAGAAGCCCAGGTAGGTCAGGGTGGTCTCGTGCAGGGCGGCCCGCAGCACGTCCATGTCGCGGGCTGCGGACACGGTGTCGACGTGGGCCAGCGCCGGTCCGGTGTTGTCCAGGCAGGCCTGGCCGAACTGGTCGGCGGCAGCCTGGGCGGCGGCCAGCCCGCTCGGGGTCGACGGGTCGAAGTCCGTCGAGAAGTACGTGTCAAGATCGGCATCGGACAGGCAGGTGACGGGCGGCACGGAGCGTTGCACGCCGCGCGGGTCGAAGCCGACGACGTCCAGGTTCTCCTTGAGCTTGTCCCCGGCACGGTCGGTGAAACCGTTGACGAAGTCGATGCCTGAGCCTCCCGGCCCGCCGGGGTTGATGACGACCGAACCGATGCTGTCGGCCGCCCGCGACCGGGCGACGGCGATCGTGATCGTCTCGCCGTCCGGGTCGGCGTAGTCCATCGGGACGGTCAGCTTGGCGCACTGGAGGCCACGGACGTCCTTGCACTTCTTCCAGGTCAGGGTCTGGGAGTAGTACTGCTGCAGCTGGGGCGACGGGGCTTCGGTGGACTTCGGGTCGAAAGGCCGCTCGTCGTCGCCTGACCGCCCGCAGGCCGTCAAAGCCAGCGAGGCGGCCACCACCAGCACCATGGCCGTCCGCGCCCGGTGGGCCCGACCTCGGGCGCCCGGTCGCCGGGTCTGCTGCCCGATCTGCCTCATCCCAGCTCTCCTCATCATGACCTGTCCGTGCTCTGCCTGCCGTGCGTCCCCGTCATCCCTGCGGCCGCAGCCCCACCATCATCGCCTCTACCGCGAGCAGAGGGGCGACATTGGCTGCCAGCCGGGCGCGCGCCTGCCCGACGATATCCATCCGGCGCAACGTCTGGGTCGCGGACCCCTCGGCGGCCAGCCGCTCGACGAGCCCCGCGTGGCCGACGTTGACGAGCTCGACACCGGCCCCGAGCTGGACCACCAGGACGTCCCGGTACAGCGACAGCAGATCGGTCATGGCCCGGTCCAGGACGTCACGCTGCGCCCGGGTAGCCCGACGCTTCTGCTCTTTCTCCAGGTCGGTGACCTGGGAGCGCAGCGCGGGCGGCAACCGGCCACCACCGTCAGCGCCCAGGGCGCGCAGCAGGTCGGCCCGCTCGGCGGCGTCGCGCTCCGTGCTCATCGCGGCCGACTCGGCCTGCGCCGTCTCGACCAGGTCAGCCGCCGCCAGCACCGCGTCTCCGACACCCCGGACCTGACCGGCCAGCTCGAGCACCGCGGCCCGCCGGGCCCGGGCGTCCGCGTCGCGGGCCAGGCGCCGGGCTACCCCGATGTGGCTGGACGCGGCCCGGGCGGCGACCGCGGCGGCGTGCGGCTCGGCACCGTCCCGGGCGACCAGCAGCGCCGCCACCGCATCGGCCGGGGGGATGCGCAGGTGCACCCGGCGGCACCGTGACCGCACCGTGACGAGCACGTCACCGGGGCTGGGCGCGCACAGCAACCACACGGTGCGCGAGGCCGGTTCTTCCAGGGCCTTGAGCAGCACGTTGCCGGACGCGTCGTTGAGCCGGTCAGCATCCTCCACGACGATGACCCGCCACCGGCCGCCGGCCGGAGCCCGGGCGGCCAGCTGGACCAGCGGCCGGGTGTCGTCTACCCGCAGCTGCAGCCCCTCGGTGGCGATCAGGGTGACGTTCTCGTGGGTGCCCGCCAGCGCGGTGGTGCAGTCGTGGCAGACCCCGCAGCCGCCGGCGGCGCACTGCAACGCCGCGGCGAACGCCCGGGCGGCGGTCGAACGGCCCGATCCGGGCGGCCCGGTCAGCAGCCAGGCGTGAGTCATCGCCTGGGGGTCGGTGGCGGCGGAGGAGAGCACCGAGACGGCGGGCTCCTGCCCCACGACCTCGTCCCAGACGCTCAAACCGACTCCTCCCTGCTGGGAACCTTACCGACCAGCAGGCGCCTACCCAAGGTCGCTGATCAGATCCGGGGCACAGGCCTGGACGCGACGACGCACCGCCGCGGCAATCTCCTCGGGCGGCCTGGTGGCGTCGAGCACGCAGAAACGGCCGGGCTCGGCGGAGGCCCGCGCCGCGAACGCCTCCCGGACCTGACGGTGGAACCTCGTGCCGGCGCGTTCCATCCGGTCCGGAGCCCCGGTCAGCCGACCCAGCCCCACCGCCGGGTCCAGGTCCAGCAGCACCGTCAGGTCGGGCAGCAGGCCGTCGGTCGCCCACAGGGACAGCCGCTCCACCACCTCGGTCCCCAGACCCCGGCCGGCGCCCTGGTAGGCGACAGAGGAGTCCAGGTACCGGTCGGTCACCACGTCGTGCCCCCGCTCCAGCGCCGGCCGCACGACGGTCGCGACGTGGTGCGCCCGGTCGGCGGCGTACAGCAGCGCCTCGGTGCGCAGGTCGACGTCCTCGCCGTGCTGCACCGCCTGGCGCAGCACCGCGCCCAGCGCGGTGTCCCCCGGTTCGAAGGTCCGCACGACCGTACGCCCCTGCCCGGTCAGCCACGCCACCAGGGCGCCCACCTGGGTGGACTTGCCCGCCCCGTCACCGCCCTCGAACGAGACGAACAACCCACGAGTCACCGCTGCAGGCTACCGGCTCGGGCTGCGTCCTGGGCGGCCACCCAGGCGGCGGTCTGCGACCCCAGGACGCCTCGCCGGGCGCGACGCACCGCCCAGGCCGCCGCGTCGATGGTGCCGACGACGAGAATGATGCAGAGCACCGGCAGCACCAGGTCGACCGCCCACGATCCCATCGCCCAGGCCACGCCGACCATGCCGACCAGCATCACCACGCCCGCGACTCGTGTCCGGTTCACCGCTGGCAGCGTCGTGACGTCCACCGCCGCGTACCCGGCACAGCCTCCGGCCACGACCAGCAGCGACAACCCGACCACGGCGAGGTGCTGGCCCCCGGCGACCGTCGCCACCAGCGCCCCGACGCCCGCCGCCCCCACGAGCGTCGTCACCAGGACGGCCGAGAGCCGCTTCTGGCGACGCCAGCGCGGATCGAACGCCTTGCGCAGGATGGCCAGGTCCTGTTCGGTCGCCCGAGCGGCGATGACACCCCCCGGGACTGCACGCAGCCCGCGCAGCGTGGCCCGGCCCAGCAAGGCCACCAGCACGGTGCCGACGAGGAGGAGCCCCGGCGCGACCGTCACCGACCACCAGGCCAGACCTCCGGAGGGCCGGTCCCGCCACTGTGCCTGCCATCCGTCGGAACGACCGACCCACAGCACGACGATGCTCGACGCCACCCCGACCGCACCGGCCGACACACCCACCCACGTGGTCCAGCGCGCATACCGGGTGGCGCCCGGCTCTCGCAGCACCTGCGGGTTGTTCATCTGCGCCAGCAGGACCGCCGCCAGCAGCAGGACACCGCAGGCCACGAGGGTCGTCCAGACCGCCCAGCCAGCACCGTCGGTCGACAGCCTCGCAGCGAGCGGGAGCATGCTCAGCATGATCGGGACGAGGCCTGCCAACACGACGAGCAACCCGGCGACCATCCGGCGGCGGCGGCCCGCGAGGAAGGCTGCAGCCGGGTCCGGCTGCCCCCGGTTCGGCCCGTACCCGGGGGGCACCGGCGCGTATCCGTTCGGTACCGGCTGGCTCATCGACGGCTCCTCTCACCCGCAGGTTAGACGACCGTCGCGGCCGGATTGTTCCCGCCTATCCCTCGCCGGGGTAGACCACACCGACCTGGCGGCGCACCTCGTCCATGGTGGTCAGCACGTCGAGGGTGTCTTGCCAGGTCATCCGGTCCGAGGCGGTGCGGCCGTCGGCGACGCACCGGGCGACCTCCGCCGCTTCGTACTGCAGGCCCTGGTCGACCGGCTGGGAGAAGGTCCAGATCCGCCCGTCACGACGGGTGACGGTGAACGACGTCGGCCGGTAGAAGTCGCCAGCGACACGGACGTGCCCCTCGGTGCCGGAGATCGACGACGTGGTCGGCGTCTTGGCCCACAGCGTGGTGAACAGGCTGGCCAGCTGGCACGGACCGTACTGCGTGATGATCGACACCTGCCCGTCCACCCCGGTCTGGGCCATCTGGCCGACGGCGTGGACCGCCGTCGGCACCCCGAGCAGGTCGTGCGCCCAGGCCACCGGGTAGACGCCGAGGTCCAGCAGGGCACCACCGGCCAGGGCCGGGTCGTACAGCCGGTGCGCCGGGTCGTAGCCGAAGTGCTGGCCGTGGTCGGCGCGCAGGTTGACGATCTCGCCGATCTCCCCGGCCTCGATGATCTGGTGCAGCGCGGCGACGTGCGGCAGGAACCGGGTCCACATCGCCTCCATGACGAACAGCCCGGCGGCCTCGGCGGCGGCGAACACCTCTCGCGCCTCGGCCGCGTTGCGGGTGAACGACTTCTCCACCAGCACGGGCTTGCCCGCGGCCAGGGCCAGCAGGGCGTGCTCGCGGTGCTCCGAGTGCGGTGTGGCCACGTACACCACGTCGACCTGCCGGTCTTCGACCAGCGCCCGGTACGACGTGTGCGCCGTCGGTACCCGGTTCGCGGTGGCGAACCGCTCGGCCCGGTCGCGCTTGCGTGAGCCCACCGCGACCACCTGGGCGCGGGTGTGCCGCCGCACGGCGTCGGCGAAGTGCGCTGCGATGCCGCCGGTGCCGATGATGCCCCAGCGCAGGGGCGGAGCGGTGCGGGGATCTTCGGTGCGAGCCATACGTCCAACCTAGTCCCGTCACGCCTGGAGCGCCCCGGGCGCGTCGTCCGTATGCAGACTCCGAGGTCGAACCAGCGGGTCAAGGGGCGAACGGCCCGTGAACGGCACGGGTGTCGGCCCTGGGAAGACCGGCCGGCGGAACCGCCGAGGCCCACCGGTCGTCACCGCCGCTCGCGCCGAACCCACCGGTCGTCACCGCCGCTCGCGCAGAACCTGCCGATCTCCGACCGTGAACGGCACCGTCGAGGTCTGGTCCGTGACCACCGTCCCGGACTGCCCCCCGGCAGACCACTGGACCACCCAGTGGGCGGTCGCGTGCACCAGGTACTGGCCTGGTTCGGTGTACGCATGCGCGCAGTCTGACGACGGTTCACGGCGACTGACGACCAGCGCCTTGCCCGGACCGGTGCAGCGCACGACCTGACCGTCGCCCATGTCCCAGTCGATCCACTCCACCCGGCCCGACACGCTGATCGTCCAGGGATCGACGGTGGCGGTGTCGGTCACCACCTCGAAGATCTCCTGGTTCTGCACCCACATCCACGAGTCGATGCTGACCAGACTGGTCGGGTCCCAACCTGGCACGGCCGTCAGGACGACATTCGGAGACCGCAGGTCCATGGCCGCCACCACGTCACGCACGGCCGCTGCCGGGTCGTCAACCCGAGCGACACAGTTCGCGTCGTAGAAATCCTGCCCGAACGTCAGGTCACCCGAGTAGTCCCGATGGGCGGAGATCTTGATGCACCGCTCCCGGATCCGCGCCCACCGCAGGAGCTCGTCCCTGGTCACCTCGACCTCCGAACCACGAGACCAGCCAGGATCGTCGGAGGCCGAGAGCGTCCCGGTGTACTGCCCGGTTCCGCTGTTGTAGCGGCGCTCCCCTGACGGTTCGCCGGTACCGGCGGCCTGAGGCCCGGCAATGCTGGCCGATACCGATTCCGCGCTGCCGAGAACGACGGTTCCGACGACGACGAACGCTGCGACGGCTGCCCCCCACGACCGGTTCAACATTCCACCCCTTTCGGGTCGAAGAACATATCCGCCACCCGCCACGCTCCTTCGTGCTGGCGCACGACGAAGATGCTGCGAGTGCGCCGCGGCACGTCGGCCGGGATGACCGACGTGCCGTCGGGCCTGACGATGTCGTAGCCGTCGATGCTCCAGCATCCCGACAGGCGGACCTCCTTGTCCTGACCGCCGGACAGCTCGACGCCCTCCACTTTTTCTGTCGACTGGTAGGTCGGCTCTCCGACGTAGCGGAGACCGTCCTCCTGCGCGATACGCAGGGCGGTCGTGTCGGCTTCCAGCTTGGCGCCGTACGACACCTCGTCGAAGCAGGACGGGTCGGAACTCGGCGGGTCGGCGAGGCACCCGGTGCTCACGTGCCAGTACGCGTGTATGGCTTGTTCGGCCTCCTGAACGGCTCGAGCCTCGTCGGCGTCGGTCCAAGAATCCGCAGCATCCGGCGTGGAGTCGGGGTCCGGGTCGGCTGTACATGCCGTCGTGGACAACGCCGCCAGGGCGACACACAGCAGCACGCACAGGGATACCCGCAGCATCCCTGCGGCCTTGCCGGGGCCCGTTCCGGCTGCCTGCCCGGCAGGGCCAACTCTTCCGCGGCCACCCGCACGGTCAGAATGAACGGCCTGCCTCTTCCGGACCAGCCTGCTGGTCATCACGGCTCCGAAGAGACGTGTCCTGTCGACCATCACTTATCCCCCTGCTCAGTTGCGATCTAAACCCTCGTGCCGCCACGAACCCCTTGCGGCCACAATCAATGCTGCTTTCTTGGCGAGCCAAGCCTCCTTATCTGGTCGCGGCGCCCGTACCGGATGCCGATCCGACTGTCGATGATGGTGCCGCCCAGCGCTACTCCTTTGTCGAGAACGTCTCTTCGTCTGGTCATGATGCTCGTGTGGTGTGCCAGTCGGGGTGGGCGGTGATGATTTCTTGGGTGCGGTGGGAGAGGTCGGGTGGGGCGTGTCCGTCGTCGGTGCGGTTGCCGATGTCGTCGGTGACGATGCGGGCGGCTTCGGCGTAGCGGCCTTCGGCGGAGGCGACGGCGGCCAGGTCTAGGCGGATGATCTCGTCGTAGGGGTCGGCGCGTTGGGCTGTCTCGGCTGCTTGGCGGGCCATGACCAGGTCGCCGGTGGCCAGGGCGTGGGTGACCACGGTGTGGGCGGTGTCGATGACGGCGACCATCGCGGTCTCGTCGGTGCGGTCTTCGACGAGCCAGGCCCAGCCGCCCGGCCGCCAGGCGGCCGGGTCGTCGAAGGGACGCCCGGCGACCAGGTACAGCGCGGCCAGCAGGTCGTCGGTGCCGTCGGCCCCGCGGGCCTGACCACGGACCCGCAACCGACGGAACAGGTCCAGGTCGACCAGGGCGTGAAGCTGGCGGGCTCGGTCGTCGTCGGTCTCCGGCAGGTACGGCTGACCGGTGTGCGGGTCGACGCCCAACCAGGCTCGCACGGTCCGCAGGTATTCGCGGGCCTTGTTGCGGCCGATGCCCAGTGCTTCTGCGACCTGGGCGGGTGTCACACCCTGCGGGTGCAGCGCGAGGTAGGCCACCAGCTCGGTGAAGAACGCTCCGCGCCGCGTGGGTGGGGTTCCGGTGGCTGCGACCTGGACGGGGCCGAGCAGCCGCACCCTGGGCCGAGGTGTACCGGAGTACCAGGCGGCCAGGTCGGAGTCCAGGCCCGGGTCGGCCGCCTGGACCTGGTCGCGGACCTCGACCGGCACCCGAGGCGCCAGGGCCGCCAGGTCATCCGGGGTGGTCGCAGCAGCGTCGAGGTATACCTCGTCAGCGGACGGCAGCACGCTGGAGGCTGCCTGCGGGTCGTACCAGGTGTCCGTACGGGGCACGGTGTACTGCGGGCGCAAGGCCCCGGCCGCGTCCGACCACGCCTGCCAGCCTGTGTCTGCGGTGTCGTCGTACGGGACCGACACCGGGTCTACAGCCAGGTCGGCGTGAGCGACCAGACCGGCACAACCAGCGGCCTCGGTGATGTCCAGCCCGACCGCTGCCAGGTCCAGACCCACCTCTGGCAACCGGACGCGACCGTCGTCGCCGATCACGATCTGCACCCCTCCGCTTCCGGGCCGAGACCCGGCCACGACCACGGACGTGCCGGTCTGGCCTGCATGGTTGCTCACGATGTCCAGCAGGGGGTCCAGCGCCGGGTCGTCGCTGGTGGCATCCACCATCAGCACGAGCGGTGACCACGACTCCATGCCGGCCCCCACGGACCGGGCGGTGACGACGTCAGCCCCTGCGGCGGTGGCACGACCGACGGTGGTCATGGCCCCGGCCAGGGCGTCACCGACCGGGTCGCCACCATCACCAGGATGGTGGTACCGGATCCTGTCCGGGTTCAACCCCACCAGCTCGGCCCCCAGACCCACACACTCCACCCGCGTCCACGCAGCCCACGGCGAGCACGCGATCTCCGCCACCAGATACCGCCCGAAGTCCCGCGCCCGCTCCAGATCCCCGGTCAGTGTCACCGCCAGGTCCTCCAGGTTGAACAACCACACCCCACCCTCGTCACTGGTCCCCACCGTCACCAGCAACGGGTACGGCGCCGGATGATCCCCCGCCGGACCCACCAGGTCCAGATCCACCCCCACCGGCACCCGCCACCGATGACCACCGTCGAACCCCTCCCACGGCACACCCAGCTCCCACGGCCCACCCAGGTGCAGCACCACGTGCTCCCCTGTCAGCTCCACCGCCACCAGGTCCGGCATCGCCCCCCCACCGACAGCCACCACCGCACCCAACCGCCGCAGCACCCCGTCCAAGAACTCCACCGTCTCAGCCGTCCCCGGACCGACCGCCACCACCGTCTTTTCTACCGGCGCCAGCAACGGCCCCGGCACCGCCAACATCCGACCAGGCAACCGATGCCGCCACTGCGCCCGCCGCCGCGCCCGCAACGCCAACCACAACGACCCTGCCAGCACCCCACCAGCACCCGCCAATCCCCCCAGCACCCACGGCGCCCACTCCCCCACACCGGACCCCCGCACACCAGACTGCTCTCGCGCACCGTCGGACTGCGACCCACCCGAACCTGCCCGCTCCGGGACCGTGTTCTGCCCCGCCTCGACAGCGCTCTCCTCCAGGGCGGACCTGTCAGTTTTCTGGGTCTCCGGGCCGGTCGCGTCGGCCGCGACTGATGCCGCTGCGTCGTCGAGCTGAGCGGCCTCAAGCTCGGGTGCTCCTGACTGCGCCGACGCCGCCTCGGGCGCCGACAGGCTGTCGGCCGGGTTGCCCGGTGCGAGCTGCGGAACCTCCGTCAGACTGACCTCGGGAGCACCGGCTTCGACCGTCCCGGGGATCGTCATCTGCCACCCAGGATGGATCAGGTCCGGATCGGCGAGGTGCTGACCGTCAGGTTGCACGACGCTGGTCGACGCTTCGAAGATCTCTGGATACCGACCCGCATCCCCCAGCTCGTCTGCCGCGATCTGCGACAACGTATCGCCAGGCTGCACTGTGTAGACGTGCTCCACACCAGCAGACGGGGCTTGCGCGTCCGTGGGCATAACCAGCTGCCAGCCGGGTTCGACCCACCCGGCGTCATCCAGCGCATACCCGTCGGCCTGGATCACACCGACGTTGAGCTGGTACACCTCTTGCCACCGGTGCGCGTCCCCCAGCTGCGATTCGGCGATCTTCCAGAGGCTGTCTCCGTCCACGACGGTGTACACGACAGACGCATCCACCCGATCTGGTGCCGCAACCTGCATCGGAACGGGTGCCATCGTGACCGACGCCTCGACCGTCGCGGTTGCCGTCACTGGCGGCGGCGCAGCCTGGGCCGGACCTGCTACCGACACCACCGCTGGAACTCCCACAATGAACAGCAGCGCCGCAGCCGCGACCAGCTGGCGAGCTGCCACCTGGGGCCAACGCAGCCCCGGCAACCGGGGAGTACGCGTGCCGCGTAGCCGCGCCGCCGCCTCGAGCACAACACTCAGGCTCAGCACCGCCCATGCGATCCACGCCAGGATGCGCACCGCCCCGAGCAGCACTGATCCGTCGTCGGGGCTGGTCAGCACTGTGCGAACCTCGTCGAGCGACGGCAGCTCGGAAGGAACCGGGCTGCCCGCGACCGTCCACAACAGCACCGGCACACCCACGACTATGGCCACCAGCAGCACAAACGACCCCAGCCCTACCAACCGCGCTCGAATCATCTCTCCATCCCTTCTTTACTTCAGTTCCCTGTACCCTGCAGCCCACACAGCACGGTCCGAGCGTTCTTCAATACACCGGTGCTACAACATCCGTCCCACCATCCGACAAAAAAAATGGCAGCAACGCGGGCAAGGCTGCCCCAGTGCCACGGCCAATACTTTCGCGACAAGCGCACCTGCTGCCAAGACATGGCTGGGAGTATCATCGAGGCTTCTCCGGCTGTTGTCGGATGACCACCTCGCCGTCATCCAGACGGTCGTCCGGGTCCATGGCACACCACGACTGGGCTGTCGACGAGAACACATCATCCAGCGCTCGGCCCCCCATCAAGCTCCAGTCGATCATCGCGGCATTGGCCTGCGGCGCCGCGTCTGCGGCCCCGGCGCCGTTCGAGGATCCGCTAGAGAGTCCGAGTACATCGTCCAACCTGCTCCGTCTACGAACTTCAGCCTGGCCGACAGGCGTCCACGGGTGAAAGTCAAAGGAGTCGATACCTCCTCGGTCGCTCAGGGCATACGTCTCGGCCGCCGCCGCCAAGGATGCCGCACCTTGAGAGTTGAACCCATCCAGCGCTGCCATTGCCGATCTCAGGTTCTCAGCACCGGCAGACACCTCTTCAGACAGTTCAACCAATAGCATATTTAGCAGATCTGTGAGCGCAATGATCTCATCGGACGGCCCCGTGCGTCCCACTCCGATCGAATAGTCACGCTCTAATACACTGCTCCTTCTAATCTGCGGACCCAACGGCGGCTGAAGCCCTGCCACGCAGTTCGAAATGAGGCTAGCGGTATTACCGAGCTCTACGCCGATCGAATCCAACCTTTCGACGATGTTGTCGGCCTTCCTTTTGTCGTAACGGATCACACCGTCTACCGAGTCGATAATGTGAGGCACCAGATCGAACAGATCACGCTGCAGATCAACCTCCCGTATGCTTGTGGTGACAGCCTCACGGGTCGAGCGCTCGAAGGTCCTGATCATTTCATTCACGCTGAGGCTGTAGAAGGAAGTATTCAGCAGCTTGTCGAGGGCATCGATCGCGCTATCGCAACTATCGATCTTAACATCTTGCCGCACATCACTTTTGTCTATAGCGGCACCTAGCGTCAGGACAACTCCCGCAGCAGTAGCCGCTTTGCCCACCGGGCCCGGGGCAGCGCTGGCGATGCCGAGAACGAGCCCGGTCTCCTCAAGGCCGATGCCCGTACCGTGGCCCTCAGAATTTGCCACTGCTACGCAGGCTGCAATCACCTGAGATACGAGACTCGCGACATTTTGACTAACCGATTTCCAGAGTTTTTGCTGCGCCGTTACATACTCTGCAAGCGATCTCGCAATGCCTGCGCAACCTCCTATCGCGCAGTCTAGGTTCTTGACATATTCCTTGAAAGCGTCTATGGCGCCGCCTGCCAATGCAGGCATGTAGTGGCCCTCACCGTCATGACCGATCAACTCGTCCCAAATGCGCGTCATATTCGGCACCAGCGAACCTCTGCCCGTGATGCGCTCGTTTACCCCGAGGGACAGATCCTCGAGCACGCCGCCGTAGGCTGTCGCAGCCTCAGCTATCAGCACCGGGTCCGGCAGGTGGTACCACGGCTCCATTATTCTATCTATCCGAGACTGAATCTCTTCAAACTTCACGACGTACCGGTCAGACCCGATGATCCTTTCGCTGGGCTGCTCGTAAAGTTCACCTCCACCGTATCCCTGCCCATTGGGGCGCGCACATAGTTTCGACCTACCGGCGGCAGGCAGTGACGTCCGGTCCTCTACATAGAAATCACCACGATTATTCCACTCCTCCTTCATGGAGCCCCGGTTGCGCATGTAGGCATCGACGGCTGACAGCCGCAACAACACCACCAAAGTCTCGAGCTCATCCCGCCACGTCACGTCGATCACCTCCTTTTCACGAAATCGACTCGTCTTTCGTCGCGCGCATACCGGATAGTTTTGTCGTAGCAGGTGCTCTCGACATTACTCCGACCCTTCGGTTCTGCACGACAACATTCCAGTTTCTGACAACTGTGGATCATCAATGGAGTACTGGCTGACTTTCCACCCGTCCGGCCAGAGCACCATCATCACCGACACGGAATATCTGCCGGGCGGTAGACCGTCGTCTTGACTACCGGGTGCGGCCACCTGTAGTTCGGTGTTGTCGATGCACGCCCCCAGGTCTGCTCGCCCAAGCCCGTCGGCATCCACTCGGTACCTACCTGGTTTCAGATGGATGCTCTCAACGACCCGCTCACCAACCTGGTTGTAGTGCTCCGCCTCGGCCTGGGCGTCGTAGTCTTCGTGCCATTCCTGGACCTCACCACTGGTCAGCGGTTTGACTTTTTCCTCCCAGTTGCTGAAGTGGTTCTGGGCTACCTCATCGCTCACCCTCATGTATGCGATGAAGGCTGTCATCGCGTCGGCAACATTCTGGGCCCGCGAATCGGAGCGCTCGTAGGTCGACTCCGGGCTCGGCGCCATATCCGCACCATCCTCGATGAGCGCTGTGCGCGCCAGTACGACGGCAACCGCAAGAACAGCCGCTACAATAGTTCCGCCAGCGACTGCACGTCGAACATTCATCTGAAGCCTCCCGATCTTCACTGATCTCACTCGTTATCGAGCCGACCAACCACGACGAATAATGCAAGCAAGCGCCCTTCCACTTGCGACCTGAGCATTTACTCCTCCCCATCTGCCTGATCCGTTATTGCGCATCTCCTATGCCGGCGCTACGGTGGCGTCGAACGTTGCCAAGAGGTGACGGGCGAACTCTTCGCCGATTCCCGCCGGCACCTCCGCGATGACCTTATAGCCCGCGCCCGGACCGTCGGCGAGTAGGAAGTTGACAATATCGAACGCCGGATTTTCTTCGTCTCCGGGGTATGTGCCGATACTGACCGCCCCGGCCAGGCCTGGGGCTTGCGCATACCAGACCCTTTCATTTGAACCCACCAGCGCAGCCACGGGTCCATCGGCAGACACATCCCAGCCGAAGACGCCGAGGCACTGCGCTTTCCCAGAGGAGTCCTTGCTAACAACGAACGACGCTAGCTGGTCGCCACCCGAGAACTTTCCATCGCAAGAACCGTCAGTGTCGAGAACCGCAGACGGCGGAAGGCTCAGAGTCAATTCGCCCACCTGCTGCACAGACCAGTCATCATCGACAGGAGTCGGCTCTAGGAGAGGTAGGCGAAGTCTTGTCTCATCGGAAAACGCAGCCTTCTGGCCGCTGCCTATATAACGCCAACTAGTACTCATGCCCACGACCTCGAACTCCCCTGCTGCCCGAAGCAGCGTCAAGGTAACGTTCCAGATCCTGCATTCATAGCGATGGTCGTCCGCAGTATCGACGCGAATCGGACGGCAATAGTGCACCTCAGCCGCCATGTCGATCGTACCTGGATCTTCTCCCTGTGCTACGCTGTCCAACGCCAAGGAACTAACCAGGGTGCGTGGCCGGTCCAGCACATAGGCCGCCGGTTGTGCCGGAAGATATTCTGTGTCCATCTTCCCTCCGGTCTCGCGCCACGCATCATTGTTCTGGTCGAAAAAGCGAGGCCCCAACCAAGCGTCTGAACTCGTGCTAGCGTTCATATAGTAGTCCAATGCCTCTGGATTCTTTTTCCAGAGCGAGGTGCGGATATTTTGTTTGGCTCGGCCCACGAGCAGCTGGCGGTTCTCGGGACTGTCGTCCCAGACAAGTTCGGAGTCCAACTGCTCATTGACAAGGAATTCTGCCATCGCCTGCCAAGCGGTCTGCACGTTCCGCTCGGTCCAGGTCGGGTCGAAGTCTTCCGATACCATGCCTGGGTCGATATCGAGGACCGGTGCATCCGCAGCCAGCGTCAACGGATGCCAGGTCCCGTACCTGTCGGTACGCGTTTCGTCCGACAGGACGATGCCGAGTTCGTCCTGCATCGTCGCCCAGTACTTATCCTCAAGGTTCTGGTCGGCGGCCAACGCATTGTCAAAGGTAAGCGGCTCGGCAAGCCGTTCGACCTCGCTCCATGTTGATCGGTCAGAGCAACCCGCAAAGACGAACACAGTGACAAGCACTAAGAGGAGGGGCTTGTTGATCCTTGTCGTAAGCATGGTGTTGCTGCGGCCTGCACCGGTCATCGCTCGAGATCCCTCTTGCAAACCGCGGCCGGCACAGTGGATACATGTACGGCGATGAACGTTCCGGACCAGGCGCGGTCGCTGGTCGTCCAGCCCACCAACCAGGGAACAGTCGCGGTCACTGTGAAATCGCCCCGCTCGGTGTGCACGTGTCCGCCTCACGACGCCAGATGTAGATCCATTCCATAACGAGCCTCCTCCGTGTTTTCTGGTGATTACGATTGTTCCATCTCTACCGACGGGCCAAGCCCGAGTTTGGAGCCAACATCCACGTTCCGGCGCTCACCTTTACGGCGGAGACGATGCCAATCCGGCGGAGGCGTCGAACGTCGCCAAGAGTTGACGGGCGAACTCCTCACCGGTCCCTGCCGGTACTTCCGCGGTGACTCTGTAGCCTGCGCTTGGACCATCAGTAAGCAGGAAGTCAACGACATCGCTGGCCGGTTCCGTGTAGTAGTCGAAGTAAGCGCTGATGACGACCGTCCCTCGCAGGCCCGGTCTCTGTGCATACCAGATCGTCTGATTCGTCCCGACTGCCGTAACCACAGGTCCGTCGGCAGCCACGGGCCAGCAAAGGACGCGGAGGCACCGCGTGTAGTCAGAAGCACCTTTACCAAGAATGAACGTCGTCCCTGGGTCGCCCTCCGGGTAACGTCCTTTGCAGGAACCATCTGGGTCGGGAACGGTAGACCGAGGAAGGCTCAGAACCAGACCGCCTACCTCTTGTCTCAACCAGTCCTCATCGGCAGACGTTGGCTTCAAGATCGGCAGGCGGAGTCTCGTCTCATCCGAGATGGTGGCCGCTTGAACCTGGTCATGCATCGACGCTTCCGTGCTCATTCCTACGACATCTAACTCTCCCGCTTCCTGAGCCAGCGTCAGAACATGAGTCAGGTTCCTGCACTCGTAGCGGCGACCTTCAATGCTCTCGACGTAAATCGAACGACAGTAACGCACGCTTGCCGCCATGTCAATAGTTTCCGGCTCTTCTCCCTGCGTCACTCTGCTCAAGACCAATGAGCCGATCAACGTGCGCGGCCGATCCGGCCTGTAAGGCGCGGGCTGTGCCGGAAGATACTCTACGACAACTTGCCCCCCGGTCTCACGCCATTCTCCATTATCCTGGTCGAAATAGCGAAGACCCATCCACGCTTCCGCACGCGAGTCGCTGTTCAGGAAATAGTCGACCCCTAGCGGGTCTTGCTTCCAGAGAACATCTAGTCCTGCCCGGTCCGCAAGCAGGCTGCGGTTTTCAGGTGTGTCGTCCCAGACGACCTCAGAGTCGAGCTGCTCGTTGACCAAAAACTCTGCCATCGCCTGCCAGGCATTCTGCAGGTCTTGCATAGTCCAGGTCGGATCGAGGTCTTCTGGCACGATGCCCGGGTCTATGTCGAGAACCGGGGCGTCCGGGGCCAGTGTCAACGGATGCCAGCTCCCGTACCTGTCGGTTCGGGTTTCGTCGGACAGGACGATGCCGAGCTCGTCTCGCATCGTCGCCCAGTACTCGTCCTCAAGGTTCTGGTCGGCAGCCAACGCATTTTCAAAGGTGAGAGGCTCAGCAAGCCGTTCGTTCTCGGTCCACGTAGATCGGTCAGAGCAACCTGCGAGGACGAGCACCCCGACAAGTGCGACGAGGATTCGCCTGTTCATGGTCGCCAGTGCCCCGGTCGAACGGTTGACCTCATGACCGGCCGTCCACTACGAACCCCGCGATATTGATGAAGAACACCGCCGAAACAGCCCAGAACACCGCGATCTCGCCGCCCATCATCCATACCCCCAGCCGTACGACGACCCCACCATGAACCTGCACGCCGACGCGCGTCGCACCATGTTCTCCTCATTGAACTTCCTCCTTCTGAACCTAGCCGTCCGACCTGTGCCGACAGCGGCCCAAATACTTGCTCCCGCTACTTGCGTCTCACCGCGAACGCCTCACCAACAACGACCGGAGCCGTCGAAGCCCGGTCGGTCTCGACAGTCCCGCTGCGGCCACCACCAGACCACTGCAGCACCCAGCGGCCGCGCCCAGCCCGTTCCGGCAGTCGGCGACCTGGCGGTCCGTCGTGTGGAACGTCGGGGGCGCCCCTTGGCCCTACGTGTGCGCAGATCATCGTTCTGCCTCACCCCCCGGCGAGCCGGTCGGCCAGGTCGTGCGCCTTCGACGAGGTCGCCACGCCGTCCGGAGACAACGACCACCTGTCTGCACCCGATGCGGAGGTGGATGCGCCGAGGGTCTGCGGCGGCGGCGGGACGACGCCGGTACACATGGCCTCTGCGATGCTCACGGAGGCCAGCCCGTACCAGCCCGAAGGTCGCGTGGCGTCGGTGGCGTCTTCCTGGACGACGTTGATACCGCTGCCCTCTTCGAGCTGCTGCGCGATGGCGTTCACTGACGCTTTCGCGGCGTCGTTGTTGCTCAGGTGCCACTCGTATGCCGCCTGGAGGTTGTCGGCACCGCCCCTGATCGTCCAGGCAAGGTCCTCCAGCGCCCGGTACAGCGCACCGTTAAGGTCCTGCAGCGCCTCGCCCGGACCGCACTGGCCCAGGCCGATACTCACGGAGCGGGCCACCGAGGCCGTGATACGACTGTCCTGCTGCCTGCACCACACCGCGATCCCCAGGCCTCCATCACCGTCCAGGTCGTCCGCGACGCTCCGCAGATAATCGGCCAGGTCCGACACGACCTTGCCGTCCGGCCAGCCGATCTTGTCGGGGTCGATCTCGTCGCTGGCCCAGGCGACGTCCTCTGTCTCGAAGTAGTAGGTCATGCCTTTGTTCCCACCCTTGATGGCGTCGAGCAGAACACCCGCCAGGTTGTCCCGCACGCTCCTCTCGACTTCGTCGACCTTGTCGTTCAAGGCCTCCAGGGCGGACTCCAGGTGCCGCAGGACCTCGTCGTAGGACCTGAGCGTGTCACCCTTCCCCGGTGTGTCCACCAGCTTGTCGGCCAGGCTGAAGCCAGCGGTGGCGGCGGTCGTGATCTTGCCGGCAGGGAAGAAGTCCGACGCGACGTTGTAGAGGGTCTGGAGCACCCGGAGTTGCTCCTGCCACTTGGGCGTGTGGTTCCTCACGATCTCGCTGCACTGGTCGATGCAGGCATCGACGAGCCGCTCGACGTCCTCGTGGACGCCTTTCCACAGGCCGTGCTGCACCGCCATGGCGAGCACCAGGCCCCTCGCCACCGTGCCGAGGTTGGTGACGGCTGGCCCGATCTCCGCAAGAAAGTCCTGTTTGAACGTGCGGGCGGTCTCTCCGGACATGAAGTCCATGTCGTTGACTATCCCGCCAATCAGGTCAAACGTGCCTTTCAGCTTTCCTACACCGCTTATGTCCAGACCGTCCTCGGTCAGGGTCTGGTCGGATAGGTACGCCTGGTCGACAATGAGGCTGTTCCGCACGAGGCTAAACTCCCGCGTCACACCCGCGATGCGCGAGCACACCGGGAGGTAGCGCCACTTCTCGAGGGCGTCGTCGATCCGCGTCCGTATCCTGTCGAACGTCTCGACCTCGCCCCGCGCCGGGAGGACTCGGCCGTCTTGCTTGACGACGCCTCCACCGTTCCCGTCAGGACCGGGCCGGCCGCACCGCGCGGCACTACCGACGACCGGGAGCTTCACGTCGCCCAGCGGGCTGTCCTCCTGGTACGAGTACTCGCTGTCTATGCGCCACGTCTCTACCATCCCGGTCCAGGACCAGGACCGCGGCCCCACCATGTAGGCGTCGATCGCTGCGCGCTTCAACTGTCCGACCTTGTGGTAGACCTGCGCGAACTCCTTGGCCTCTGCCCTCTCAGCCTCCGTGATACCGGTGCCTGTCATAGTTCCCCCTCCTCGGTAGTGCTGGTTGTCGTTTGCCGGTCGTGCTGGTCAGAAGGCCCGACGGATCTGCGCCGCGCCCGGGTACGGCGGACCAGAGCCAGAGCCAGAGCCAGAGCAACGCTCATGGCCAGCGCGGCGGCGACCCAACACACCCAGGCCCATGCCCCGCTCGGACTCCCAGACGAGAAAGCCGGGGACAGCGACGCGGCGGGTGCGGCCGTGGCTGGTGGCGGTGGGTCAGCCCAGACCGGGCGCTGGGCGTCGGCGATGTCCAGGGCCGTCATGCCGTGCGGCTGGCCGTCGTCTGGCACGACCAGCGGGTTGACGTCCTCGTACCTCGTGGGGTCGATCTCCAGCAGGTGCAGCAGGCTGGCCGCCCCGTAGCCGGTCTTCGGGTCGTGGATCGGCACCTGACCGTCCGGCCCGGTGCGGATCAGGCTCTGCACCAGCTGGTGGTTCGTGGCCTGCGGCCACTTCTGCGCCGCGTCCGCCAGCATCCCCGCCACCAGCGTCGCCGCCACCCCGGGACCCGTGTCGTACCACCCGATATCCCACGAACCGTCCCCGCTCCGCCCCTTGTTGTACCCGCCCTGCGCTGAGGATTCTCCGGGAGCGGTCAACGTCACGCTCGGTGGTGCCGTACTGCTTATCCCGTGAGGCCGTCCGTCAAGGTAAGCCGCCTCGACCGAGACCACCCCGTTCAACCCCCAGGCCTGCGAGGATTCCGGTCTAGAACCCGGCCTCTGGATCGGCGCCACAACGATGACCTTTTCGTGCAGCGCGTATGCGAGCGCGGCAGACTCCATACTGCTTAGCTCCATCTTTTCGTCCTGCAGCAAGATGATGCGCGCACCGTCGTCGACGGCCTGCACGATCGCCATCGCCTGGGCATCGGCAAAGGCACCGCAGTACGGCTGGTCGGCCACCAAGAGCATTGCGTCGAGTACTCCATAGAACCGGATGTCAGCCCCCGGTGATATACCCGATACGCCCGTCTGACCGTGCGGCGCCCTGCCGTTACCAACCAACCGGGCCACCGTGTTGGTACCTCGATAGGTTCCCTGGGTCAGCCCGTCGTACGCGGCGGGCATCTTGAGAGCGGAATAGCCGGCGCCCGTCCGCCGCTGATTCACATCGGCATACCACTGAGTCTCCATGCAGAACGACGGTTCACGCACCGTCAGGTGAGCGCCGGACAGCAACGACATGCCTGGGTCGATCCCCCAGTCGATCACCGCCACCGGAACGCCCTCGCCGGTGATTCCTTGCGCCTGGGCCTGCGGAACACCCAATGCCTCGTACCACCAGTTGTACTCGTCGTCGGCCTGGACAGGGCCAGCACCGGACCAGACCGCCACAGCACTCATCAGCAAGGACAACACCCCGAGCCTCACCAGTCGTGTGCGGATCATCTCGAAACGCTTGCCGACTACAGGTCTCTGGCGGGCCCACTTCGGATTACCTGAATCACTTCTCACGACTACTGCTCCTCAACGCTCTGGTCGGCGGCCAGTGCATTGTCGAAGGCGATCGGCTCTGCAGGCCGTTCGATCTCGGTCGTAGACAGGTCCGTGCCCGTGAGGACGAGTACCCTGACAAGGCAAAGATGATTCGCCTGTTCATGGTTGTCGTCCTCGGTAGGTGTCGATGGGCGAGTTCGCGGTCTTGGTCACGGTGAACTTGCCGGGCAGACCGGTGACGCCCGACACGTCGCCGAGGTCGAGCACGCACGTCACGGTCACGACAGCTTCGGCGCGGACCCCGACCGCTGTGGAGAACTCCGAGGTGTCGACCTGTACCGCGGTGCGGTCGCAATGCAGGGACTCGCTGGTCAGGGCTCCTGCGGTCGTGGTGCGGGCGTCGTCGGTGGCCGTGGCAGCTGTACGGGCGATCGACGCGGCGCGGGCGGCCTGGTTCGCGGTCGACTCCACGGCCTGGAAGGCCAGCGCGATCCTGGCGATCCCATGAGGAACAGCAAGAACACCATCACCTCGGGTGCCTTGATAGCCAGCTCTACGGTGACGGAGCCGTCCTGGCCTCGCTGTCGCCTGGGCCGGAATCCGCGTGATACCCAGGCATGTCAGACAACTGTGGCCTGCACCTTTTGCGTCAGCTCGGATGCTGATCACCATCCACCGTCCCTCTTGAGCAGGACCTGCCACTCGCCGACCGTGACCGGCACGGTGGATACCTGTTCGGTGGTGAACATTCCGGACTGGGCACCGTCGCTGGTCGTCCAGTCGATCCGCCAGTGGGCAGTCGCGGTCACCGTGAACTCGCCCTGCTCGGTGTAGACGTGCCCGCAGTCCGGTGACGGGCCCAGCCCGTCACGCGCCACAACATACGCAGTGCCTGGCCCCGCGCAACGGACCACGTGGCCATCGCCCATGTCCCAGTCCACCGACTCCACACGACCGGTCACCGTGATCGTCCAGGCGTCGATATTTGCCGTGGCCGTCGCCGGACCGAACGTCTGCGGATCAGGGTTGTCGACCCACAGCCAGACGTTGTACCCGACCAGAGCCACCGAGTCCGGTCCCGGCCGCGGCGTCATCCCGATACGCGGCGGCAGCAGCCGTAACGCAGCCACCACCTCACGCTCTGCAACGCCCGGCTCCCCCGGCCCGTCGGCCAGCATCCGACGCAGCGTCTCCGCTGCGAACGCACCAGACTTGCAGCCCGTACCCCACAGCATGTAGTCCCCCTCCTCACACCGCTGCAACGCCAGCTCCAACCGCGTCGGACCGGTATACGCCGGACCACTATCCTGAGCAGGGGACTTACCATCCTGTGCCCCAAGGCAGCCGGTGCCAAATATGGCGCTGTCACCGCAATACTCCGCCCTGGGACCGTCCGGGTCGGCCGCGGCAGGTTCCGCCAGATTGAGAATGCCCACACTAATGACCGCAGCTACCGTGATGGCGAGCAGCCGTGGCCGGTTCAGCATGCCCCCCCCTCGGGATCGTCTGCTGTATCTGCGACCTGCCATGTGTCGACATGTTTACGTACGAAGAACAACAGGCGACCGCGCGAGTTTCCTTCCGGTTTCACGGATGTGCCGTCGGATCCGACTATATCTAGATCGGTGCCGTCTAGGCAGATCGACAAGGTGATCTCCTTGGTTCCGGGCGACAACTGAACCTCGACGACCCTCTCTGTCTCCACCACCTTAACCTCACCGACATGGTGCGAACCCCGATCCATGGAGTATTCCAGGGCGGCACGGTCGTTGAGCAGCTGTTGGTCGACTGCTACCGCGTCGAAGCAGGAAGGGTCGGTGTTCGGCGGGTCGGCCAGACACTGGTCCCGGACCAAGAAGTAGTCGCGGACGGCCTGTTCGGCTTCCTGGACTGCTGCGGTCTCCTGCCCGGCCGCCTGGGTCTCATTGTGATCAGACCGGGACGCGCTAGATTGGGCGCCTGCTCCTTTGTCGCTGCACCCGGTGGTTACCGCCAAGACGACTAGGGTGCACAGCACAAGGGTTCGCGGGGGCGTTATTGTCCTCATGATTCTCCTGTTGTTCATCGGGGTACTCCGTTGAGGGCGCGGGTTCCTTCGGCCTGGGCGTGGCCGTGGACGGTGAGGGTGTCTATGCGGATGAGGCCCAGCAAGATCGTGTCGTACACCACGGTGGCGTCGCACACCACCGTGGTGTCCTCGGCGTGGCACTTGCCGGTGACGTGGAACAGGTCGGAGTCGTACCCGGCCAGGTATGCCTCGGCTTCGGCTGCAGCACGCTCCGGGTCGAGAGCAGGGGTTTGGCCGTCAGCCAGGGCGGTCGCGTCTAGGGCCTGCGCACCGTGGCGGGCCGACTGTCCCGCGATGGTCTCGGCATACAGCAAGGCGCGAGTCTGGGCCGAGCCGTCCACGACGTATCCTGCAATGACCAGGACCACCCAGACCAGCATGATGACCGCGAACATGGAGACCCAGCTGCCCTCCTCAGGATCCTGCGCCATCCTGTCGGCCAACCTGGAACGAAACCACCTGGCGCTACGTGTCATCGTGTACACCCATTCCCTGCGCAGGCCCGTGGCCGACGTCTCTTTCCATTCCAGTGGGTCCTGCATACTTCTGCCAGGCCATTATCGACGTCGCGACTTGCCGATTCCCAGTGCTGTCGGTCACTGTTCTCGCCCCCTGTAGGTGTCAATGGGCGACCGGGCGGTCTTGGTGACGGTGAATCGACCGGGGAGGCCGGTGAGCCCCGAGACGTCGCCGAGGTCGACCACGCACGTCACCGTCACGACCACTTGCGCTCTCTGGCCGACAGGCGTGGCAAACTGCGAGGTGTCCACGCTCACGGCAGTTTCCGCACAGTGCAGGTTCTGAGTGGACAGCGCCGCTTCAGCGGCGCGGTTTCCGTCGCCCGTTGCCCCGCCGGCGTCGCGCGCGAGCGAGGCCGCACGGGCGGCGTCCACCGCCGCCCACTGGGTGGCGTGCGCGGCCACCATGACCCGGGCCACGCCCACGACGAACAGCACGGCCGTCATGATGATCGGCATGAGGATGGCCAGCTCCACCGTGGCCGAGCCGACCTGCCACTCCTGGCACGAGCGTCGACGCAGGAGCCTCACCGTGTCAGCCTCTCCACCGGGACCTGCACGGTCCCGCTGACATGAGGCCTCATCCCCGGGAACACGCTCACCACCGAACCGGTCACCTCGACTGTCACCGTCTCGTTGGTCGTCTTCACCTGGACCGCCGTGTCGCGCAGCTCACCCCCGGCCACCCGGGCAAGGAATACCTCAGCCGCCACCCGGCCGGTGTCCGCTGTACCACCCACCGACGCGGCGTCCTGCCCACCCGCCTGGGCCGCAGCGATCACGCTCTGCCGCGCATGCTCCATCAAGCCGATCTGGATCGCCAACAGCACCAGCAGCATCACCAGAGGCATCAAGATTGACGCCTCAACAGTGGCCACGCCCCGGTCGTGACAACGCACACCCATTACCGTCACTGCCACCCTCCTTTGTGCTTAGTTCGTCGAACTCCGGAGTCCTGCAAGCGCCTTTCCAAAGCGATCATGACGCGCTGCTTTTACGCAAGCGTGAATGATCTATTCTAGTTGACTGCTGCACCTTCCACATTTCCGTCAGCGCGACATTTGTCCGACCTGTCAAAAAAACCGGGCATCGGAGCAGCTCTCGCCACCAGGACTTCTCTGACCTTCCCCTTCTGCCTTTGGCTTCATTCGAAATCTGGGGCGCCTGCCACCCGGCTAGGTTAAATAGTGAATCCTCCTCGCATCGAGGTCGGAGCAAGACCGTCACCACTACAATCACCAGCCCAACTTTGTGGGGATTTCCGTGCTGAAAAGCCCTTGGCCGCCGTCTTGTTCAAGCGGCTGTCTGGTATTGGTCAGGCGGAGCACAGAAGCCAGGACTGGAGCCTTGCTGGTACCTGAAGGGAAGGCGTCCGGCACTGCGATGACGAACGGGCGGGGCCCCGCACCACCCTCTTGATTTTCGTCCGAGTACGAGTAGATGAGCGGGAGCTCCAGCTCGTCTGCCTCGCGGATCTTTTCGGAATATCCGCATCGGTGCTCGTAACACCCGAAGAAATCCGGTATCGCTGCCCTGTCGGGCCCCGACACAAGTTCGAGAGACACATCCTGTATCTCGTTTGAGGTCGGGTAGTCCGGTCGCCTGTATCCTTCCGGCAGCGGTTTAGAGAACTCGGTCGCGTCCTCGAACGTCACGGTTCCGAAAATGTACGCAGCCTTCTGCGAGTCCAAACACATATGCTTACCCCCATGCGAGAGGTCATACTTGCCAACCCCGCGTGTCAGCATTCCGGTGTAGGCGTAAGGCCCGCTGGGCAGGGGCATGGGCCCTGTATTCGACACTGCGTCCCATGCACTGCTCAGCCCTGGCTGATCCGAGCCACGCACCCAGGGGCCTACCGTGACCGTCGCCTTCCACATCGGCGACTGGACTCGGTCGAACACCGAGTCCTCGTCCCAGGCCTGAGCGTTTCCCACGACGACGAAGGTGTAGGTCGTGGTTTCGTACAGCTTGTCATTCAGGTCGGCTGCCTGGTCCTCAGTGGGTGTGGTCAGCCCTGGACAGTCGGGGTAGTAGGGGCCATCGGGCTTGTGGGTGCACGCGGTCGTTGAGAGTACCAACGTCACCGGCAGCACGAGCACCGCGAGCATCACTGATGGCCGATTGGCACGAAGGTTTCTCACTTTCCACGCTCCTGCCACTGGTATTCCGTTGGCTCGGCCTCTACCACCTCTGGTTTTGTCTCGAACTCTGGGACGCTCATCATCCGCCATATCGGTATGACCGATACCCTCCCTTCGGGGCTGGACGGCAGGCCTCCCGGCTGGAAGTCCCACGGGTCGTATCCGCTGCCCTGAGGAAGTTGGGCGTTGAGTGCCGCCAGGTCGGCTGCTGCCTGGTCGTTGCACCGCATGTTCGCGTCGTAGGCCAGCCACAGCTGGCTGGCACCTGTCTCGACCTCCCACTTCAGGTCGCCCAGCAGGTCGCACAGCACCTCGTTGAGCTCGTGCACCGCCGCGCTCGGACCATAGGTGCCAAGGCCCAGCAGAGCGTGACGCTTCACCGTCTCCGCGATGTCGAGGTCCCATGTGGTGGTGATACGGAGCTGGTCGTGCAGCCCTTCGGCGATCTCATGCATCGGGCCGTTGACGATCGACGCGATGGTCCCACCGTCCCAGCCGATGCGTTCTGGGTGCGTCACGGAAAAGTCTGTGATTGGTGCGAGGGCGAGGTCGTAGTTCTGACGGTTGTCGGGATACTGCCGGCCGTCGACGATCCTCTCGATGCTGCCGATCTCCTCCATGCTGTCGGTGATGGTGTCCCGGATCCTCTTCTCGGTCTCGTACAGACCGCGGTTCAGCGCGTCGAGCGCCCCATCCAGGGCAGCCTTCCCCTGAGCGAAGGATTCTGGTGAACGGTTGTCCTGCGGCGCTTCACCCCGGGACAGGGCCACCAGGCCAAGCGCGGCGGCGGCACCGTTGAGGAGGGTGGCCCACGGGCCGTCGGCGGCGGCGGCGGCCGCATACCGCAGGATGCGCACCTGCACGTTGGCGTCTGGTGAGCCGTCGAGGCCTGCGAGACTGTTGAACACCTGGGTGTAGGTCTCGATGATCAGGACGAACCCGGCACCGACCTCCTCCCACGCTCCTCGCTGCGCAGCCATGCTGCTGGCCAGCAGCGCGGCGACACAACTGTGCCCGTTGAGGACCATCCGCAGGTTGACGACGAACTTCGTCCGGAACGCCTCGACCGTCCCCCCGGCAAGATCCAGGTTGTCGACCCAGGTGCGGACATCTTCAAACTCGGCCGTGTAGTCGAGCTCCTTGCTGTCGCTGTACGACTGATCCCACACCCCGGGGATCATCGTCTTCCATGCACGCCCACCACCCTCGCCGAACTCGTCAGGACGCGCCACATGGTCGTCACCCCCGAGAGGCTGGCTGCTACGAAGTAGATACTCATCCCGCTTGAACTGAAAACGATTACCTCCATGCCCGAACGTAGCCCCGAACACCTTTTCTGCCATGAACGAGTCGATCATGGCACGTTTCAGCCTACCGATGGTTTTCTCGAGCCGCTGGGAGTCTCGATAGATTCCCAACGCTCTTTCCCGCTCCGGATCGTCACTCATGGGGTATCCTCCGTCCCTGTTTCTTCACGCCAACATGCGTCGGATCCAATGAGCTCGGCACCGTCGCCCCTCGCTTCACCCTGGCTACATGGATGGTCAACCTGAGCCGAGCACCGCAGCAGTCCGTACCCACCGGTCTTCATGCCCTCTTGAGCAGGACCTGCCACTCACCGACGGTGACTGGGATGGTGGAGACGGTCGTATCGGTCAAGGTGCCGGACCGGCCGCCACCGAACCACTCCAGGACCCAATGGGCCGTGGCCGTCACCGTCATGTCACCCTGCTTGTTGGTGTACACGTGCCCGCAGTCCGGCGACGCGGCCAACCCGTCACGATCCAGCACGTACGGGGTGCCCGGCCCGGTACAGCGGACCACATTTCCGTCACCCATGTCCCAGTCCACCCATGCTACGCGGCCGGTCACACCAATACTCGTCCCATCGAGCGTCGCCACGGCGCTGACGGGTTCGAACAAACCCGGGTCAACCCACATCCAGACGTTGTAGCCGACCAGAATCACAGAATCAGGCCCCGGGCGCGGCGTCATCCCGACCGACGGCGTCGGCAACTGCATCGACGCCACCACCTCACGCGCCGCAACCTCCGGAGACGTAGTCGCAACGCAGTGATTCTGATAGAAAGTGTGACTATCCAGATTCCAATATAAACCGGTGGCCTCTGCTCTCTGCGACTCCTCTTCCATGCGTTGACACTCGTTGCTGATCTTCCGCCAAGTCTGGATCTGATCCTCGCTCGGCTGATAAGCCGGGCGGGAAGTGCCCGGGCTACCCGCGTTCTGCTTAGGGCAGATGTATTCGTCGCTTTCCGTATTGTGACGACAGCCATTTGACAGCGTTTCCCACTCGGCCGCCGACGACCCTGCGGTCGCTACACACAAAATCGCGGTGGCCAGCAAGACCGATATCGTTCGTTTCCCGTTCAGCATGATGCCGAATCTTCTTCGGGATAGTAGGCAACCTTCCATTCGTCAGCTGCCGGGTAGTCGTGGTTGATCAATTGCCACACGACCCGCTGGGGAGCGGTCGGCACCGAACTCAACTGCGCCCCAGACGCATCGACCAGCCGCCACGCGCGTTGGTCGACGCAGGCCGCCAGCCTGATCTGCTGGTCAGTACCGTCGAGGTTGATCCATATGACATCCACCGACAGAACCTCGCGATCCCCCTCGTAGTGCAGCCCGTCACGCTGAAGGTTCTCCAGAGTGGTCCGGGAGTCGGTCAGCACCTGGTCGACCGCAACGGCGTCAAAGCAAGAGGCGTCAGCGTTCGGCGGATCAGACAAACATTGGCTTCGCACTTCGTAGAACCGGTGCAGTGCCGCTGTAGCGTCGGTGACAGCCTGGCTTTCTTCGATGCTTGAAGTAGACATTTCGGGTACTGGGCTGGTGGTACGGTTTCCGGGTTCCGGAGAGGTGCACCCGGCGGCTGTCAGCACCAGGAAGGTCAGGGCGGCGCCTACTACTAGCGCTCGCGTCGTGAATGCTCGCACGGCTTACCTCCGAAAGTAGGTCGAGTCGGGACTAGTGTGTCAGCAGCCGTCGGTGGCGTTCTGACAGTTCTCGATCTGGCCGACCTTGGTATTGACGAAGTTGCGGATGACGGCGGCGACGCCGATGGCCAGAACGACGACGACAGCCACGATGATGGCGACCTCGATGGTCTCCATCCCCTCCTCGCGTTTCTCGAGGCGGGTGCGCAGGCGGTCGTGAAGGGCGAACCTGGTGACGGAGTACATTGCGGCGAGGTAGTGCATGGGAGTTTCCTTTCTTGTTTGTCAGGCGACGTTGATCATCTGGATCAGCGAGGGGAACAGCATTTCGACCAGGAACACAACGAGTACTGCGGCGGTCGGCAGGTACATGCGGTCTTCGACCTGGGAGGCGACGGCGACCTCGTCAGCGAGCAGCGCGGTGCGCATGGAAGCGGCCCGAGCTCGCAGCTGTTCGTAGGCGCGGGCGTTCTCGTCGCCGGCCAGGCGCAGGATGTCCGCGATTTCCGACAACTCTGGCAGGCCCAGCTGGTGCGCCAGGCCGTCGAGGCTGTCCCAGGGTGCGGTGCGGTCGTACGCAGCCCGGGCTAGCTCTTCACGTATCCGGACGAACAACCATGAGTCGCCGATCTGTGCGGCCCTGTTCATGGCTTGTGCCGCACCGGCCCCCGAGGCGCGCTCCAGGGCGCACAGCTCAACGAACGCGGTCAACGCCCGGGCACACTCGTTGCGGGCCGCGCGTGCAGCCTTCGCCACATCCAGGGATGGCGCGAACCAAGCCGCGGCGGCCAATCCCAGGCTGACGACGACAGGAGCCGCGAACGGCATGGTGAAGCCCGCGACTGCGGCCGCGCTGGCCAGCCCCGCGGGCATGGCCAGGCCCATCATCGCGTAGGCGACCTTCTTGCCGTAGAACCACGAAGTCGAGCGACCCAGGACAGCCAAGTCCTGCGCGGGCACCGTGCCCAGGACCGCGCTAGGCAAGGTCCGCTCTGCCCAGATCCCCACGCGTTCCTGCGTGCCCGGCTCCGCCTGGGATGCCACGGGCGCCACGACCCGTCGCGACACGGGCGACAGGCGCGCCAGCACGTCACCGAGGTCCGGCTGGGCACGCACCAGCGCCCACAGCACGACCCCCAGACCACCGCCGACCGCCAACCCGGTCAGCAAGGCCATCTGCAGGCCGTTCACCGGGCACCTGCCTGGACAGTCCTGCTGGCAGACCTGCCGACACCGGTCAGGAACCTCGGCGGCGCGTGGCCCTCGGCCATGCCCCGCATCCACCACAGCGCGGCACCCATCGCCAGGATGAGAACCACCATGACCGTCTGCCCTAGGGGGGTGCGGTACGGGTCCAGGTAGCCGCCGCCCGTCGTGATCAAGAACAGCGTCAGGACCGCGACGATACCCAGGACGATGCGGGACGCCCCCCGCGGTTTGGCCCGTCCCGCCTCGACCTTGCGCCTGGCAGCTACGTCGTCACGAACCGCTTCAGCAGTGGCCTCCAGCGCCAGGGCCAGCGCTCGGTTGCGCTGCCCGGCGGCGTGAACCAGGTTGGCCGCGATGAGGTCGCCGGTGGCGTCGTCCAGATCGTCCGCGAATGTTCGCAGGGCCTTCTCGGTGTCCCACCGGGCCCGCAGCCGAGCACCCAACGCTGTGACCTCGGGCCGGATCGGCTCAGGCACGGAACGCAGGGTGACACCGATGGCCTGTTCCAGGCCGTTGCCCAGGGCGAGCACCCCCGCCAGGGACCTGGTCCACTCTTCCATCGCTTCCAGGCGCCGGATCGCCGCTTTCGCCGGTGGCGCGGACAGCAGCCACGGCAGCCCCACAACCACGAGGGGAACGACGAGGACCAGGACCACCATGCCCGTCAAGGCCGCCGCAACCACACCGGCGACGATCGAAGCGACCAGCACCACCTGGGTCCGCCGCGACCACCGTGCCGTCTGGCGTCGCCGACGACCCGGGCCCGGTGGCCGCGCCCGACTGGTCAGCGCGGCGACCGCTGCGACCAACCCGCCAGCGACCAGCGCACCAAGAATCCCGGCCAGCACAGCGATGTTCATGCTCCCCACCCTCCTGTCGATTCGGCCTGGTACCCGGCACGGTCGAAACCCTGGTAGACCAGCTGCTCGCACGCGGGGGTGAGCACCCCGGTTGCGCGGGCCGGGCCGTCGTTGCCCGGCCCGAAGACATGCGTCAGCGCGAACACCGCATCCCGCTCCCCTGGCTCGACGACCGCGACCTCGCTGATCCACCGTCGCATCGCCGGCGTCCCGTCCTTGCCGACCACGACCCGTCGTCGCAGCTGCACCACCAGGTTCAGGCACCGCGACAGCTTGGCCAGGCCCAGCTCGGTGTCCATCAACCCGGACTCTGCGGCGCACCCGGCAAGCTTGTGCATCGCGGACGAGGCATCCGCCGAGTGCGTGGTCGACAGCACACCCGTGCCTGACTCCATCGCCTTGACCATCACCGCCGCCTCCGGGCCGCGGACCTCACCCACCACCGCCCGGTCCAAGGAGAAGCGGAAGGAGTCCATCAGCGCCTCCTCCAGGGTGAACTCTCCGGCCGGGCGGCCGTCGGCCCCGATCTCGCCCATCCCAGGCCGCGCCTCCCAGGGGATGATCTCGTCGTGCTGCCCGGTCTCACCGAGGAACAGCTCGTACTCGGTCTCGAACGTCCCGATCAGCTCGCCACGCGGAATCTCGGCGCACAGGGCACGGACCAGGGTGGTCTTGCCCGAGTTCATCGGACCTGCCACCACGATCGACCACTCCGCCTTCACCGCCGCCGCCAGGAAGCTCGCGCACGCCAGCGTCATGCAGCCCCGAGCGACCCAGCCCTCCAGGTTGTCGACGACCAGACGGTGCAGCCGCACGTTGACCGTCGGCCGGTCAACGACGAACGCCGTCGCCGCCAACCGGGCCCCGCCGGGCAGCTTCATGTGAAGCCTCGGGGCCGACCAGGAGAAGGGCCGCGCCGACGACGACCCCGGCCGGGTCGACCACCACTGCACCTGCCGCACGAGATCCTCGTCGTCGTCGGCGATCGCCGGTGCGCGGACCTTCGAACCGTCCGCCAGCTGCAGCCGCACGTAGTCCGCGCCGCGGATGAGGATGTTCTCCACCCCGGGATGGTCGACCAGGGACTGCAGCCGCCCGAGCCCGAACACCTCGTCGAACAGCGCCTGGGCGGTCCGCCGACGCAGGTCCGGCGACCACGTCGCACTAGTGCCTGCCGCCACCGCCTCCACGGTGTACTCGCGCAAGACCTCTTCGATCACTGCGCGCCCCCGGGCGCGCAGGTCGTCGCTACCAGCCTGCGGCTCGCCTGCGACGTCGACCAGACGCTCGGCCACACGACCGCGCAGCAGCACCACCACCGCCCGGTCCACCGGCTCGACCGCCACCGCCCGCGCCGGCTCCGGGCGGGGTGCTGGCGGAACCGCCGCGCCCGGCTGTGCTGCCGCTGCGACCTGACCGGGCATCACCGCACCGGCCATCACCGCACCGGGCATCACTGCACCGGGCGGCATCCGAGCCGACCGTGGCGTCTGCCCCGGCTGCACAGCCGACGGGACCGCCGCCGCACGATAACCAGCGGAACCGGGCGCCAGATGCGCAACGGGACCGGTCGGCACCGGCCCGACGGACGGAGCGACGTGCGCAGGGTAGGAACCCGGCGCAGCGGGGCCCGCCGGACGGGTGCCAGGCGCGACGTGCATCGTGTGCGCACCCTGGAGGGGCTGATGGCCCGCCGCCTGGTCAGCCGCCGTCCCGAAGACCGGCATCCCGGACGGCCCCAGGTTCGTGGCCGTCACACCGGTCTCCCCGCCAACTCCAGGGCGGCCCGCGCAGTGCCCGACATGGCGCTTCCGGCGGCACGCAGCGACCGCAGCAGCGCCGAGTCGTCCCACCCAGACCGGCCTGCCAGGCGCTGCAGCCCGCCGCCCTTGGGGTCGGCGCCGTCCGACAGCACCGCCGCAGCTGCCGCATCGAACGCCACCTGGGCGACGACCGGCAAGCCGAGCACCTGCGCTACCTCCCGCGCCGAATACGGCCCGCGATCTCCGATCATCAGGACCCCGAGCGACCTGGCCCCACCGGTCCGCGCAAACCGTTCGCGCAGCGTGTCCGCCCACGACCGCGCTCCCGACAGTGCGACCAGGCTGCTGCGGACTACCAGCAGCGTCAGGTCTGCACGGTCCACCAAGGGCTGGGCGTGGCCGAACAGGCCCGCCCGGCCGGCGTCCACCACGACCTCCGTGCCCGAACGTCCGATCTCGTCGAGCACGTCACCCAGCGGCTCCCACAAGCCCACCAGCCCCCGTGCTTGCTCGTGGGAACGGATGCCGGGCAAGAAGCGCGCCTGCGATCCCGCCAGCGTCACCAGGTGCTGGCCCATCGTGGCCGCGCTCAGCATCCCTTCCTGCTGAGAGAGAGCCAGCTCGATCAGGGCCTCTGGCAGGACGTACTGGCCTCGCAGATAGCCAGCTGCGATCGGCGATCCGCCCGTCGGATCAGCATCGACGAGCACAGCCCGGCCGCTCGGCCACGACAGCGTCAGTCCCAGCGCGGTGGTCGTCACACCCGGCGAACCCGATGCCGACAACAAGCAGTACACACCCACGCCCGGTCACCGATCCCTGGAATCGAGGATCACCGCGACGTCGTTCCCGACCAGCGCCGCCAGCGCAGCAGCCGACCCGTCCGGGACTGTGACCTCGACCACGACCTTGGAGGAGTCGCTCGAGGCTGGACGGACCTCGACGACCTGCGCCGCGACCGGCTCGCTCGCACCAGACTGGCCGCCGGAGCCGACAGGGACGAACCGGACGTCGTCACCGGCCATCAGTCCGGTCGGCACCAACGCCGGCCCCACCGGCACCGCGATCACCGACATGCCCCGACCGGGCAGGCTGGTCTCACCGACGGCCTGCGGCGTCAGCAAGGAGCCCTCCGCGACGTCGAACAGCGCGCGCTGGCCGACCAGAGAATCCAGGTCATCTCCCGACACGGTCCGCAACGCCGGGTCCTTCTCGACATGAACGACGACCAGGTCGTTTCGGTCGATCTTCTGACCACGCTCGATGGTGTGGCTTGCGGCCACCACCGATACCGCCGTCGTGGTTGACTGATAAAGCCACACTGACCCGAGAACACCCAGGCACGTGACCAGAACGCCGGCTGCGAACAGCCCCCATCGCCTCCTCGCCTTGGGCGGCAGAGGCACCAGCGCCGCCTGTTCTGGCACCGACCCCGCACGGGGCACGGTCGACCTGACGTTCGTCATCGAGACTCCTCTGTCACTCCTGCGCCGAACCTCACCAGGGACTTCACGCATCGACCGCAGTCGCCACCAGACCGCACCAGGCTGTCTGTCACACTGTTCTCCGTTCTGATCGTTCTGATCGTTCCGACGCGTCACTCCGGCATGACCGGCGACGACCGTTGGCTGAACTCTTCTGGTTGACTTGGTTTCGCCCGGATCGCCGTCACTCTACCGGGCCAACGCGACGTTCGGAACAAACCGGACGTCCCCGGATCCGGGGACACCTTGTACCTCGATCGGGTGTCTTCCGCACATCAGGTATGGGGAAGCGCGGTGGACTACTATGCTTGGCCGTATCTATCGCACGTGGGCAGACACGCCGAGCCTGACTGCACGACGGAGCTGTAGTGCACCCGATGCTCACCGGCGAGAAGATCGACGTCGCACGGCTCAGACACATCGCTGCACCCGAGCGGCCTCCACTCTTACTGGCAGTCCTGCCGTGCCGGGACCAGGCCAGCACCGTGCGCCCACCCGGCCCCGTCAGCACCAGCCACCGCGCCATGCCACGCCACGGGCGCGGTGACCGGGACGAGCCGGAAGCGTCGCCTGACCTGCGAGCCGCAGATCGGGCTCACCTTGACAGGCGCCGGGAATCCCGGTTTCTGTGGATGCCCGCACGGTGCCGACACCCAGGCATCTCACAACGCTCTGAACAGCAGGTTCGCAGCCGCACGGGAACCTCACGGTGTGCGGGGCCCAGTGGCAAACCTGCAGAAGCGCCGTGCTGCGTGTCGCGCACGGGTGGTCCTTTCGCGCCCCGTGGCGAGACCCGGCCGAGACCGCGACGTTGGGCAGCACGCCCCGTGGGTACGCCACCTGGCCGCGGAACCGGTCCAACGGTGCTGTGCCGGGGGATTGTCGCCGGCGGTCCCTGGGCTACTTGCCCGCGGGCTGCGCCACCTCGGCGCTGAACGTCTTGCCGCGCACCGGCCACAGCAGGCGCCGCAGCTGGTCACGGAGGCGTCCGTGCGGCAGCCGACCGGGGACGGCGTCCGCCACGGAGGGGAGCGCCAGGGTCCCGTCGAACTCGGCCACCCACTGGGCGACCTCGTCACCGAGCAGGCCGGTCCGGGCTCGCCACACCGCCCACGAGGTGGCCCAGATCTGGCGGATCAGCACGACTGTCGCGACGCAGGCCAACGACGTGCACGACAGGATCAGCGAAGCGGCCAGCTGTGCACCCACCGACATCGCGACCGGTCCGCCGACGACGAACGCCCCGGCGCTCGCCACCAGCGTCAGCACGACCAGCAGCTTGGTCTGGGTGATGGCCCAGGCCGACGCCGGGTTGATCCGGCTGGCGGCCAGCGCGGAGAACCCGCCGAGCAGCAGGCAGGCGACCACACCGGCAACCACGGCCACCTTGGACGTGGTGAGGCCCGACCAGGGGAAGACAGCCACCAGGCCCGGCAACGGCCCCGCCCAGCCCAGCGCGACAGCCAGCAGCATCAGCCGGGTCCGGGGCAGCCACCACGGCCCGGACAGGGCGAGCAGCCGTCCGACGTCTTCCTTCTGCGACCGGGTGAGCAGGTCGACCCCGGGGCTGGGGGCGTGGCTCAGCGAGTGCATGGTCGTCAACCCGAGCCAGGCGACGAGGCAGGCCCCGGTCGCGGCGGACAGGGGTTCGGCCACCACCCACCAGGTGCGCAGCGACACCACCTCGACGATGCCGAGCACCACCCCGACCGCCCCGGCACCGAACGTCACGATGAGCAACCAGGTCGCCAGCTCCAGAGCGCGCGCGGAGCGCTGCACCTGGTCGTTGTTCAGGCTGGCGAACGCCGTGGCGCAGGCCATGAGAGCCATGACCACGGCCAGGCCCAACCACCACACCCAGCGCCCCGTGGTCAGCGCCCCGATCAGCGCGGTCACCGTCGGTGCCACCCCGCCCAGGGTGATGAGCATCCCGCTCATCATCCGCCAGTGACGACGGCGCAGGTAACCGGTGGTCTGGTCGTCGTCAGCGGGTGACGAGACGTCCGGTGCCTGGCTCAGCACACCAGACACATGGTTCACGGCCGCCACCCTTCCTCGCCGTCCCGGCACCGGGCTCGGCAGGACACGTCGATACTGTCAAACAGGGATTTTTCCGGCATACCGGGAGGTTTTGCAAGTTGCCAGGGCGCGACCCCACCGTTCGAGGGACAACGACGACACCTTCCGGTGGACAGCCGACATAGCCGCCCGCCGCGGCCGACGACGGTGTATAAGGCGAGCCCGCGCCGCGGCGCGGCGGGTCAGGACTTCGTCGCAGCCTTGGCCCGGGTGCGCGTGGCGGTGCGCTTCTTCGCCGGACCGGCGGCGCGCTTGGCAGCGAGCAGCTCGGCCGCCTGCTCCGGGGTGATCGACTCCGGAGTCGTGTCACGCGGCAGGGTGCGGTTGGTCACCCCGTCGGTGACGTAGGGGCCGAACCGGCCGTCCTTGACGACCATCGGCTTGCCCGACTCCGGGTCTGGGCCCAGCTCGCGCAGCGGCGGGGCCGCCGTGGCACCGCGACCGCGCTTCGGCTGGGCGTAGACCTCCAGCGCCTCGGCCAGGGTGATGGTCAGCAGCAGGTGCTCGCTGGCCAGGGTGCGCGAGTCGGTGCCCTTCTTCAGGTACGGGCCGTAGCGGCCGTTCTGCGCGGTGATCTGGTCGCCGCTGGTCGGGTCGGTGCCCACGACGCGAGGCAGCGACAGCAGCGTCAGCGCCTCCTCCAGGGTGACCGTGTTGACATCCATGTCCTTGAACAATGACGCGGTGCGCGGCTTGGGCAGCGCCGCCAAGGCCTTCTTGCGAGCCGCGGCCGACAGCGACGGGTCCAGCTCCGGCTCGGGCAGCAGCTCGGTGACGTAGGGGCCGTAGCGGCCCTTCTTCGCCACCAGGGTGGTGCCGGTGGTCGGGTCGACACCCAGCACCCGGTCTCCTTCCGGCTCGGCGGCGATGAGCTCGCGGGCCTTGTCCGGGGTCAGCTCGTCGGGAGCCAGGTCTTCTGGGACGGAGACACGCCGGGGCTTGGCCTCCTCGCCCGTCTCGTCACCAGCCTCGGCCGGTACCTCCAGGTAGGGGCCGTACCGTCCGACCCGCACCACCAGACCGTCGCCGATGTCGATCGAGCTGATGGCCCGGGCGTCGATCTCCCCGAGGTTCGCGACCAGGTCACGCAGGCCCTGACCGGTCGCGGTGCCGTCACCGAAGTAGAACTGGGTGAGCCAGGCCACCCGGTCCCGCTGCCCGGCGGCGATCTCGTCCAGGTCGGCCTCCCTGGTGGAGGTGAAACCGTAGTCGACCAGCCGGTCGAAGTTCTCCTCCAGCAGCCGCACCACCGCGAACGCCAGCCACGACGGCACCAGTGCCTGACCCCGGGTGTTGACGTAGCCGCGGTCGACGATGGTGGAGATGGTGGAGGCGTAGGTCGACGGGCGGCCGATGCCCCGCTCTTCCAGGGCCTTGACCAGCGACGCCTCGGTGTAGCGCGGCGGCGGCGACGTGCGGTGGCCTTCCGCGGCCAGGTCGGTGCCGGTCAACGGGTCGCCCACGGCCATCTGAGGCAGGCGGGCGTCCTCGGTGTCGGAGTAGCGGGCAGCGTCGCGGCCCTCCTCGTAGGCCGCCAGGAACCCGCGGAACGTGATGACGGTGCCGGACGCGCCGAACGTCGCCTCCTGGCCGGCCAGCGCTGCGGCGGCCTGCCCGGTGGTGCCCCTCAGCCGCACCGAGGCGGTGGTCCCCCGGGCGTCGGCCATCTGCGAGGCCACGGTGCGCTTCCAGATCAGCTCGTAGAGCCGGAACGTCTCACCGGACAGCTCGGAGGCGACCTGGGCCGGCGTGCGGAACTGGTCACCGGCCGGCCGGATCGCCTCGTGCGCCTCCTGCGCGCCCTTGGCCTTCGAGGTGTAGACCCGGGGGGCGTCCGGCACGTACTCCTCCCCGTCCAGCTCGGCCGCCGGGCGGCGGGCGGCGGCGATGGCCTGGCTGGACAGCACCGGCGAGTCGGTGCGCATGTAGGTGATGTACCCGTTCTCGTACAGCGTCTGGGCGGTGCGCATCGTCGCCCGCGAGCTCAGCCGCAGCTTGCGGGAGGCCTCCTGCTGCAGGGTCGAGGTGGTGAACGGCGCGGCGGGACGACGGGTGTACGGCTTGGTGTCGACCGACGCCACGGCGAACGCCGCAGCCTCCAGCCCGTCGACCACCAGCTGGGCGTCAGCCAGCGACAGGTGCCGCACGTTCGCGGTGGCCAGCGCACCGGTGTCGGCGAAGTCGCGGCCGGTCGCCACCCGCACCCCGTCCAGGGCCACCAGACGGGCCGCGAACGACGGTTCGGCTGTGTCCTCCACCGCGAAGGTGCCGGTCACGTCGGCGTAGTCGGCGGCGACGAAGGCCATGCGCTCGCGCTCGCGCTCCACGACCATGCGGGTGGCCACCGACTGCACACGGCCCGCCGACAGGCCCTGGCGGACCTTGCGCCACAGCACCGGGGAGACCTCGTAGCCGTACAGACGGTCCAGGATCCGCCGGGTCTCCTGGGCGTCGACCAGGTGCTGGTCGATGCTGCGGGTGCTGGTCAGCGCCCGGGTGATGGCTTCGCGGGTGATCTCGTGGAAGACCATCCGGCGCACCGGCACCTTCGGCTTGAGCTCTTGCTCCAGGTGCCAGGCGATGGCCTCGCCCTCGCGGTCCTCATCGGTAGCCAGGTAGAGCTCGTCGGACTCCTTGAGCAGCTTCTTGAGCTCGGCGACCTTCTTCTTCTTGTCCGAGTCGACGACGTAGTACGGCGCGAAACCGTTGTCGACATCGACCGCGAACTTGCGGTAGGGGCCCTTCTTCATGTCCGCAGGCAGGTCAGACGGCTGCGGCAGGTCACGGATGTGCCCGACGCTGGCTTCTACGTCGTAGTCGTCACCGAGGTACCCGGCGATGGTCCGTGCCTTGGCCGGCGACTCGACGATCACCAGCTTGCGTCTCGCTGTCATGGCTCCTACGTCACCTCTGTTCGGCTGCACCCGCGGAGGACTCTACGGCCTCACGGCAGTTTGGTCGGCACTGGCTCACTCGTCCGACCGCACGCGCCCGACCGCTGAACGCAACGCCAGCTGGACCGCCACCATCGCGCACACCCCCCCGACGGTGGCGACCACGCCGCCACCGTACGCGAGCAGCTCGGCCCGACGCCCGGCCTGGCCGCCCAGCGTCCCGCCCATGGCGTCGTGCAGCGCCATCGCGGTGACCAGCAGCACCACCAGGCTGACCAGCGTCACGGTGACCAGCAGCACGAGGGTCCACGTCGTCAGGCGCCGACCCGCCTCCGGGTCGACAGCCCCACGGTCGGACGGGTGCCGGGGGTCGGGGCCAGGCACGACGAGCAGCAGGCACGCCACCGCCGACCAGCCGGTGACCACGGCCACCGCGGCCAGCACGTCCGACGGCCGGTGCCAGTGCCCGACATAGGTCGACCACCCGGTGACCGCCGTGTACACCGCACCGAGCACCGCGACCACCGGGCGCCACCGGGGGCTCACGACGAACAGCAGCGCGGCGCACGTCGCCGCCGCGGCCGTGGTGTGCCCCGACGGCAGCGAGTTGGTCTCGTTCAGGCCGTCGCCCAGCGCCGGGCGGGTCAGCACCACCCGCTTGAGCACCTGGGTCGTCACCGTCGAACCGCCGAGCAGCAGCGCCCCCAGGAGGGCCAGCCGCCAACGTCGGCGCAGGGCCGCGATCGAGACGATGACGACCAGCCCGACCGCCCCGTAGGCGACCGAGACCGGTTCGAGCACCTGCTCGGCGTACTGCCACAGGCGCCCACGGCCACGCTGGGCACCGTCCATCACCAGCTGGTCGATCCAGCGCCCGTCAGGCTGCACGACGAACACCCGGTAGGCCGCCCACACGCCCGCGACGCACAGGGCGGCGGTCACCGCGGCGACGACCGCGCACGTCCGCCGACCGCACCGCCTGTCCGTCCGGGGCGGCCGGACGAACCGGTCAGTCGAGTCGATGAGCACCCTGACACGGTAGCGGGCGGTCCCCGGTCGTCGGCAGGCCGGCTCGGGGAGGACGTGTAGACACCTCGTGCAGGCCGCGACAGCCAGCGCGCCCCGGACCGGTGGAGCTACAGCGGGAAGGCCTGGTAGGCCCGCTCGACCTCGTCGACCGGCCCGGTGAGCTGGAGCACAGCCGTGGAGTTCGACCAGGTGACCGTGGCGTTGCCCTCACCGGCGTCGGCGACGAGGTAGCTGCCGACGTCGGCGTCGTCGACGAAGACCGTGCCGGTCGGCTTCAGACTCCCCCCTTCGAGCGGCGCAGCCCCCGCGGTGAACGCGGCGAACGCCGTCTGGGCCTCGTCCCGGGTGGCCCACTGGCCGGAACGCAGCGTCAGGGTGCCGGACCCCCCGTCGCTGAACTCGTCCAGGTACGCCTCCAGCGCCCCGGCGGCCGTCCACTCGCCGTTGTCGCCCGACGAGGTCAGCGCATACTGCAGCACCGTGGTCGGCAGGGTCGCGGCGAAGGGCGTGTCCGGGCGCGAGGCCGGGCTCAGGGTCGGTGTGGGCGACGGTACGTGCAGCGTCGTCGTCGTCGCTGCCGGTGCGCCGCGGCCTCCGACGACCAGCCAGGCCGCCACGGCGATGATCACCACCACCACGGCGATGGCGATGAGGACCAGCCGGCGCGGCTGACCGCGCCGCCCCGAGGGCATGCGCGGCACCTGCGGCGTCCCGGCCGACTCGGTGCCGGGCGGGCGGCGGGTCGGCAGCAGGCTCCGCCTCGGGCGCGCGCCAGGCGAGGAAGCCGATGACATAGGACGCTCCTTGAACTTTGTGCCCGACAGCCTACCCAGGCCCGCCCCCGGCGGGGGGCCAGTCGGAGGGTGCGCGCCGGGTGAGGCGGACGTGTGGGTGTTCGCACCTAGCCTCGGCCCATGAGCACCACGACGACGCGCCGCCCGCCCCGGCCTGGGTTCCGGTGCGGGCAGTGCGGCGCGGCCGCCCCCCGCTGGGTGGGCCGCTGCCCCCAGTGCCAGGCCTGGGGCACCGTCGAGCAGACCGGGGCGGCCGGTCAGGGGCCGACCCGGAGCACGCCGACGGTGGTGCCGACCGTGCCGGCCTGCCCGATCGACGAGGTCGCGGCGCACGCGGCCCAGGCCCGCACCACCGGGGTGGCCGAGCTGGACCGGGTGCTCGGCGGCGGCCTGGTCCCCGGCGCGGTGGTGCTGCTGGCCGGGGAGCCGGGGGTGGGCAAGTCGACCCTGCTGCTGGACGTCGCCGCCCAGACTGCCCGGGCCGGCCGCACCGTGCTGTACGTCACCGGGGAGGAGTCGACCGCGCAGGTCCGGCTGCGGGCCGGGCGCATCCGGGCGCTGGACCAGCGGCTGCTGCTGGCCGCGGAGTGCGACCTGGCCGCCGTGCTGGGCCACGTGGCGGCGTGCGAGCCGGGGCTGCTCGTCGTCGACTCGGTGCAGACCGTGGCGTCCGCGCAGGTGGACGGGGCTCCCGGCGGGGTGTCCCAGGTGCGTGAGGTGGCCGGCGCGCTCATCGCCGCGGCCAAGGCCCGCGGCATGCCGGTGGTGCTCGTCGGGCACGTCACCAAGGACGGGTCGGTGGCCGGCCCCCGCACCCTGGAGCACCTGGTCGACGTGGTCTGCCAGTTCGAGGGCGAACGCACCTCCCGGCTGCGCCTGCTGCGCGCCACGAAGAACCGCTACGGCCCCACCGACGAGGTCGGCTGCTTCGAGATCAGCGAGCACGGCATCGTCGGCCTGGCCGACCCGTCCGGCCTGTTCTGCTCCCAGGCGGCGACGGACGTCCCCGGCACCTGCCTGACCGTGACCCTGGAGGGCCGCCGCCCGCTGCTGACCGAGGTGCAGGCCCTCGTCGCCCCGACCCACGCCGCCAACCCCCGTCGCACCACCTCGGGGGTGGACGCCTCCCGTGTCGCCATGGTCCTGGCCGTCCTGGCCCGACGGGTCGGTGTGGGCCTGGCCGACCAGGAGGTCTACGTCTCCACCGTGGGCGGCGCCCGGGCCGTGGAACCAGCCGCCGACCTGGCCGTGGCGCTCGCGGTGGTCGGTTCCCGCCTGGACCTGGCCCTGCCCCGTAGCATGGTCGCCGTCGGCGAGGTCGGGCTCGCCGGGGAGATCCGCACCGTCTCCGGCGTCGACCGCCGCCTGGCCGAGGCCGCCCGCCTGGGACTGACCCGCGCCATCGTCCCGGCCAGCGTCGCCGACTCCCTCGACGTCCCCGACGGCATGCGGGTCCGCCCCGCCCGTGACCTGGCCGACGCCGTCGCCATCATCCAACCCGCCCCCGCGTAGCAGCGCCCACCCGGGACCCGACCGCGCCGCACCACCCACCCACTACTCTGGCGGTGTGCCCACACCTCGCGACCAGCTGCTCACCCTGATCCGTGACCTCGCCGTGGTGCACGGCAAGGTCACGCTGGCCTCCGGCCGGGAGGCCGACTACTACGTCGACCTGCGCCGGGTGACCCTGCACCACGCCGGGGCGCCGCTGGTGGGGCAGGTGCTGCTGGACCGGCTGACCGAGGTGGGGCTGGGGCCCGACCAGGTGGACGCTGTCGGCGGGCTGACCCTGGGAGCCGACCCGGTGGCTGACGCCCTGCTGCACGCCGCGGCGGCGCGCAGCCAGGCGCTGGACGCGTTCGTGGTGCGCAAGGAGGCCAAGGCGCACGGGATGCAGCGGCGCATCGAGGGACCGGACGTCGCCGGGCGGCGCGTCGTGGTCCTGGAGGACACCTCGACCACCGGTGGTTCTCCGATCGCCGCCGTGCAGGCCGCCCGGGAGGCGGGAGCGCAGGTCATGGCCGTCGCTGTCATCGTGGACCGGGCGACCGGCGCCCAGGCCAAGATCGAGGCGCTCGGGGTTCCCTACTACTCCCTGTACACGCTGGCCGACCTGGGCCTGAGCTGACCGTCGGGCACGCCTGCATCCCCCGGCTGGGCCCGCCGGCCGGCTGCCTGCCGGGGGACGAGTCGTCGGGACCGCGCACCGTTCCGTAGTCTGGGGGCATGGGTACCGCACTTGTCACCGGCGCCAGCGCCGGGCTCGGTCTGGAGTTCGCCTGGCAGCTGGCCACCGCCCGGCACGACGTCGTCCTCGTCGCCCGGGACGCTGACCGGCTGGACCGGCTCGCCTCCCAGCTGCGCGCCGCTGCGGGGGTGCGCACCGAGGCGGTCGTCGCCGACCTGGCCGACCGGGCGGACGTCGACCGGGTCGCAGCCCGGCTGTCCGACGACGAGAACCCTGTCGGCCTGCTGGTCAACAACGCAGGCTTCTCCCCCGGCGAGCTGTTCGTCGATGCCGACCTGGCCGAGCAGGAACGCGCCCTGGACGTCATGGTCCGCGCCGTCATGGTGCTGTCCCATGCCGCGGCGGCGGCCATGCGCTCGCGCGGGCGCGGCGCCATCTGCAACGTCGGCTCGGTGGCCGGGCTGATGACGACGTCGACCTACTCGGCCCACAAGGCGTGGGTGCAGACCTTCACCGAGGCCCTGGCCGCCGAGCTGACCGGCACCGGTGTCACGGCGACCTGCCTGCGCCCGGGGCTGACCCGCACCGAGTTCCACGACCGGGCGGGCATCGACGTGCACGCCTACCCCGAGGCGGCCTGGCTGGACGCCGAGTCCGTCGTGGCCCGCGCCCTGGCCGACGTGCGCCGCGGCGCGGTGCTGTCGACCCCGTCGCTGCGCTACCAGACCGCCGCGAACATCCTGCAGGTCCTGCCCCGCGTGGCCGTCCGGGGCATGAACCGGGCTCGGGCCGCCGTCCTCTACCCCGCCGACGAACGCTCCGAGGACTGACGCGCCACGGTCGTGCGGGCCGGCCGACGCACCGGGACCGACAGACGGACCGACGCACAGGGGTCGCGCCGATCGGGCCGTGCCCACCCTTCGGTCGTCCCGAGGCGCCGGGCTCAGCCGAACGTGTGGTCCTGCTGCTGGAAGGTGACAGCGTGCCCCGGGTCGTCCTCGCCGTCGTAGACCCACACCGCCCCGATGAAGGCCCACTGGACCCCGAGCCCCAGCGGCAGGATGTAACCCCGCGCGCACGACTCACCGGGAGCCAACGGGTAGGGCGACGACACACCGCTGCCCACCCGGACGGAGTGGTACCACACGTCGTGGTGGCGCCACTGGGAGTCCGTCGCATAGGTGATGTCGGCGACACCCTGCTGCGCGTACGGGCTCTCGAAGGGCGCGGCGAGCAGCTTGGGCTGGTCGGTGGCGACGTACTGGACCTCGTCGCTGGTGTTGGTCAGCACCAGGTTGACGAACACGACCGGGTCGCCGGCGGCAACCAGCGGCTCGTTGGTGACGTCGTCGGAGTAGTACGACTCACGCTGGGCGGTGTCCTCGCCCATGGCGTAGGCGGTCAGCGTGAACCCGTCGCCGCTCACCTGCCACAGCTCGTCACCGGTGGAGATCTCCTCGGCCCACGGCGCAGCCTGGACCGACGAGGCCGACGCGCTGGTGGTCGGGGCCGACGAGCCGGTCACGCCACCCTCGTCGCCGCCACCGCACCCGCCGAGCACCAGCCCTGCCGCCACCATGAGCCCCGCTCCAGCCAGCCCCCGCGGACCGTTGCTGCGCACCGTCACCGCCTGCCCATCATGTACCAGCCGACCCACTGAGCATACGCCTCGTTACCTGCGTCGTTGGGGTGGTACGACTGGTAGCTGACGGGCGGCCAGGCCCATTCGGTCTGCAGGCCGTTGTAGAACGGGACCTCGTCGGTCAGCGAGTGCCCGTGGAACGGGGAGCCTTCTTTCGTCGGGTCGACGAAGACCAGCCGCCCGCCACCGGGGGTCGACTCGTTCACCATGTTGACCGTGCTCGCCATCTGGAAGTTGAGCTCGTTGAGCAGGTCGACGACTTCCTGGTAGTTCTCGGGTTCGATCTCGCCCCAGTCGAGGAATCCGCCGCCGGTGTCGTCCAGCTCGACCATCGGCGGGTACCCGACGACGTAGATGGTCGCGTTCGGCGCGGCCTCCAGCATCGCCCGGTAGGCCTGTTCCAGCCGGGGGCTCAGCGGCGAGGCCTCGTTGCCCCGGCCGTTGACCAGCCACCTGCCCTCCCTGACCGCTCGGTGGCAGTTGGCCACCGAGTTGATCGGCACGACGCAGTCCTGCACGATCGGGGCGAACCCGATGTCGTTGCCGCCGGTGGAGAACGCGACCTGGTCGGCCTGCGCCAGCGCGTCCTTGTTGGCCTCGATCTGCGCCAGCAACGACGGTGCGCCGGTCCTGCCGGTCAGGTCGGTCCCGTCGACAGTGGCCCCGCTGCACGCCCCGAAGGCGGACAACGAGATGCTGGGTGTCCCGGCGCCGGTGGCGGTGCCTGCTTCGAGCTGCCGACCCCACGACATCGAGCTGCGGTGGCAGCCGTCGTCCGTGGGGGCGTCCGGGTGGTTCTTCCCCGAACCGATGCCGGCCGAGAACGAGTCGCCGAGCACGACGGTCTGGGCCGTCCCGCCTGCCTGCGTGATCTCCTGGGTGAACTTCTCCCCGTTCGGCCCGGTGAAGGTCAGGGTCGCCGTGCGTGGCTTGCCGTCGGCGTCCGGGTTGGTGTGCACCACGGCCGTGAGCGACCCCGGACCGTTGCCGCCCCCGAACGGACCGTAGAAACCTCTGATCGTCGGACCGTCGAACACCCGGTTGTCCGGCACCGTCAGCCACGGCTGGTCGGACTCGACCGTCCAGTTCTGGCCCTCCGGCACGGTGACGACGAACTCGACCCGGCCCGTGCCCGGACCGGTCGTCGTCGTCCTCGGCTCTACGAACCCGCTACTGTCCGGACCCGCCTGGCCCTGGCCGCCCGAGGCGCCGGAGCAGCTGGCCGAACCTCCGGTGATCGACCCGACGACCTGCGACAGCCTGCACGCCAGCTGCTCACCGACCGACGGGAAGGCGATCAGCAGGACGGCGACCATCGCAGCCACGCCGATGATCACACCGATGTACTCCACGGTCCCAGCACCCGACTGCCGGTCACCACGCGCTCGTGCCACGACGACGCCCTTCGTCCTCACCAGCCACCGTCCGGTCATGACGGTGAGACCGGCACCAGGCTCCCAGCGGCCGGCTGACCAGGACCAGAGCCCGAACACCCACGCTGGGCCCAGGACCACCGGGCCCGTGGACCTATGCCACGGCTCGGCGTCACGTCGATCGACCCCGGCCGGCGGCGGCTCCGGCGGGAGCCGACCCCCGCACCTGCTCTTCACGGTCACTGCCGAGGGGACCCGGGGATCGCCGGCTACGGCGGTGATCGACTCGGCCGACACCCATGCTCAGCAGGGCGTCGTGCGGCCGCCGCCTGCGTGGAGGGAGCGGTGAGGTCAGGCGTCCTTGAGGTCGGCCTCGGCCAGCGCGGCGGCCCGTCGTTTGTGCCGCTCGCGCAGGACCTCGACGACGACCGGCGACACCGAGGCCAGCACGATGAGCACCAGGAGCACCTCGATGTTGTTCGCCACGAACGTGATGCGACCGAGCGCGTACCCCAACCAGGTCACCCCGCCCGCCCACAGCACGACACCGACGGCGTTGAACTTCACAAAGTGCCGGTAGGGCATCCGACCTACCCCGGCGGCCACCGAGGCGTAGGTGCGCACGAACGGGATGAACTGGGCGATGACCAAGGTGCGCCCGCCGTACTTGTCGAAGTAGGCGTGGGTCGTCTCGATGTGCTTGCGCTTGAAGATCCGTCCGTCGGGGCGGTCGAACAGCCTGGTGCCGATGAACCGGCCGATCCAGTACCCGGACTGGGTCCCGGCGAAGGCGGTGACGATCATGATCAGCGACAGCGGCACGATACCGATGCCCACGTTCAGCTCGTCGCTCGCCACCAGCGCCCCGGCCGTGAACAGCAGCGAGTCGCCCGGCAGGATCGGGAACAGCAGCCCGACCTCGATGAAGATCACCGCCATGATCCCCACCAGCGCCCAGGTCCCGAACGAGTCGATGAGGTGCTGCGGGTCCAACCAGTCCGGCCCGAGCGCGGGCACCATCGTGAGCATGACGACAGCCTAAGCGACACTCGGCAATGACCTGCTGGGTCGACCCAGCCCGACGGCCGTCCGGGTGCTCACCGACAGAAGAGCACCCGATCGAGACGTCCAGGACGACGGTCGGTGCGACTGTCAGCCGGTGCGGTCGGCCGGGCGGTCGTCGGCCGGGCAGTTGTGGGCCGGCTCGTCGACCCGGTGCTCGTCGGCCCGGTGCTCGTCGGCCCGGTGCTTGTCGACCCGGTGCTCGTCGACCGGGGGCGGGTCGGCGGTCCAGGCGGCGGCCAGCAGGAGGACCCGTGCCACCAGGTTGACCCAGGCGAGCAGCACCACCACCGCGGCGAACGAGGCCAGCAGCGGGTTGGAGGCGGCACCGGCGACCAGAGTCGCGCCGACCAGCCGGATGGCACCCAGCCCCACCGCGGCGATCACCGCACCCCACAGCAGGTCTCGGCGCGCCGGCCGGGCGCCGGCCAGCACCCGCACGGCGAACAGGAACGTCGCGGTGTCCACGACGAACGCCACGACGACGCCGGCCACGGAGACCAGGCCTTGCGCGGCGCCGCCCAGCAGCCCCGCCACCGCCGACGACAGCACCGCCGACACCACGACGGCCACTCCCGCGGCGACCAGCCCGCCGAGCCGGCGCAGCGTGCCGACCACGACGTTCTCGACCACCCGCAGGTCGAGCATCGCCCGCAGCCCGGTCTGGAGCGCGCCCACCGCCGACAGGGCCGACATCACCAGGGCCAGCGCTGCCACGACCCCGGCGACCGTGAAGGCCGGTGACAGCTCCAGCGCCTCCAGAGGGACCGCACCGCCGTTCCCGTCGCCGGTGTCGACGAGACCCGGCAGCACGTCGGCCACCGCGTCGACGACCTTGTCGCGCAGGGCCTCGTCGCTCCCCAGGACGGCGAGGAGCACGGTGAAGCCCAGCGCCAGCCCGGCGAACAGCGAGAACAGCGAGGCGTAGGCGATCCCGCCGCTGAGCACCCCGCCACCGGCAGCGGAGAACCGGCCGACAGCCCGGGCCGGCCGGGTCTGCTTCACCCGGGCCACCTGTCGCCTGACCTGCGCGACCAGCGCTCTCCTCGTCGCCATACGACCAACCTAGGCGGCCTGGAGGCGGCTGGCCCGCTGGTCCGGCGGGTCGCCGTCAGGTCCCCGCGGTCGAGCAGCCGCAGACCGGCGTCCGACGCCCAGGCCGGCACGACCGCGGGAGGTCGGCTCCGGGTTCCGGGCGTGGGACCATGACGGTCCAGGCAGACGAGGAGCCGCAGGTGGACGACGAGGTCGGGGTGGGCCCGTGGCCGGGCGGGCCCGACCGCTGGCCCGCGGTGGGGCCCGGGTCGGTCTACGACCCGGTGCTGCTGGCCGAGGGGGACCGGCGCAACGTCGCCGACCAGTACCGGTACGGGTCGGTCGAGGCGATCGTCGCCGACCTGGACACCCGCCGCGCTCCGTTGCACGTGGCGTTCGAGAACACCGCGCACGACCTCAACCTCGGCTCGGTGGTCCGCACGGCCAACGCCTACAACGTGGCCGGGGTCCACGTCGTGGGCCGTCGTCGCTGGAACCGTCGTGGGGCGATGGTCACCGACCGCTACCTGCACCTGCACCACCACCCTGACGTGTCCGCCCTGTTCGCCTGGGCGCAGACGGCCGGGCTGCCGGTGCTCGGCGTCGACAACGTGCCCGGGTCGGTGCCGATCGAGACCTACCCGATCCCCCGCGCCTGCGTGCTGCTGTTCGGCACCGAGTCCACCGGTCTCAGCCCCGACGCGGTCGCCGGCGCCCAGGCGGTGCTGCACATCACCCAGCACGGCTCGACCCGTTCGCTCAACCTCGGTGCTGCCGCCGCCGTCACCATGTACGCCTGGGCCACGAGCCACACCTGACCGCGGCCCCGGGCGGGCCGCACGCCTGCCTCACCGGAGGAGGGCGGTCAGCGTCAGGATCACCGGGACCGACGCCAGGGTGCTCAGGGCGACGGTGTCGCGGGTCAGCACCTGGGCGCGGCCGTAGCGGGCGGCATAGTTGTTCATGTTCTGGGCGGTGGGCAGCGCCGCGGTGACCACGACGGCGAACAGCAGGTGCCTGGGCAGGTGCAGCGCCGAGGCCAGCAGGTAGGCCACCGTGGGCATGGCCACGGCCTTCAGCCCGGTGGCGACCACGACGGCACGGCGGGGCGACCCCGGAGCCAGGGGTCGTCGTCCGCGCAGGGACATGCCGAAGGCCATGAGCACCAGGGGCACCGCGGCGCCGCCCAGCACGTCCAGCGGTGCGACGACGATGTCGGGCAGCGACCAGCCGGCGACCGCGACCACGGCACCCAGGGCGGTGGCGGCGACGATCGGGTTGCGCACCGGCTGGAGGGCCACGTCGCGCACCCCCACCCGGCCCCGCGTCGACAGGTCCAGCACCCCCAGGATCACGGGCGAGAACACCAGCACCTGCAGGAGGATCTGCGGCACGACGTACTGCGCGTCCCCGACGATGTAGGTCGCGACGGGCAGCCCGATGTTGTTGGAGTTCACGTAGGCGGCGCAGGCCGCTCCCATGGTGGTGTCGACCAGCGAGGCGCGGAACCACAGCCGCGACGCGAGGGCGAAGATCGCGGCGGTGACCAGCGCGGCCAGCCCCGCCACGACGACGAACCACGAGAACAGCACGCTGACCTCGGCCCGGGACACCACGGTGAACAGCAGCGCGGGCACGGCCACGAAGAACGCGACCCGGTTGAGCACCAGCCCGCCGCCGTCGCCCACCAGCCGCAGCCGAGCCACCAGGTATCCCGCGCCGACGAGCACGCCGATGACGACGAACCCGGTGAAAGCTCCCATCACCCGCCTAGTCTGACCTGCGCGGCCCTGCCCTGCCGACGTCCGCCGCGCGACCTCCCCGGACGAATCGGCTTTTCCTCGGACACCGGCCCGTGAGGCGCAGTGTCGGGCCCCGGCGTGGAAGACTCTAAGGACGACCGACCTATCCCCTCACAAGAAGGCTGGAGAGACGATGGCTATCGCGACACCCGAGGTCTACGCCGAGATGCTCGACCGGGCGAAGAAGGGCTCCTTCGCCTACCCGGCGGTGAACGTGACGAGCTCGCAGACCCTGACTGCGGCCCTGCAGGGCTTCGCTGCGGCGGAGTCTGACGGGATCATCCAGGTCTCGGTCGGCGGCGCGGAGTACGCGTCGGGTTCCACGGTCAAGGACCGGGTCGCCGGTTCCCTGGGCCTGGCGGCCTACGCGGCCGAGGTCGCCAAGAACTACCCCGTGACCGTGGCGCTGCACACCGACCACTGCACCAAGCAGAACCTGGACACCTGGGTGCGCCCGCTGCTGGCGATCGAGGCCGAGCAGGTCCGTTCCGGCGGCCTGCCGACCTTCCAGTCGCACATGTTCGACGGGTCGAACATCCCGCTGGAGGAGAACCTCGTCATCGCCGCCGAGCTGCTCGAGCTGTCCAACGCCGCGCGGACCCTGCTGGAGATCGAGGTGGGCGTCGTCGGCGGCGAGGAAGACGGGCACGCCGCGGAGATCAACGACAAGCTGTACACCACGGTCGAGGACGGCCTGGCGACCATCGCCGCCCTGGGCTCGGGCGAGAAGGGCCGCTACCTGACCGCGCTGACCTTCGGCAACGTCCACGGGGTGTACAAGCCGGGTGCGGTCCAGCTGCGTCCGGGCATCCTCAAGGAGATCCAGGACGCCGTAGGCGCCAAGCTGGGCCGGGACAAGCCGTTCGACCTGGTATTCCACGGCGGGTCGGGCTCCTCGGCGCAGGAGATCTCCGACGCCGTCGACTACGGCGTCATCAAGATGAACATCGACACCGACACCCAGTACGCCTTCACCCGCCCGGTGGTCGGCCACATGTTCACCAACTACGACGGCGTGCTCAAGGTCGACGGCGAGGTGGGCAACAAGAAGGCCTACGACCCGCGGGCCTGGGGCAAGACCGCGGAGGCCGGGATGGCCGCTCGCCTCGTCGAGGCTGCCACCGAGCTGCGTTCCGCGGGGAAGAAGCTCTAGAGAGGTGCTGCCAGGCGGTCCACGTCCGTCCCGGCCCGCGCCTGCGGGTCGGGACGGTGGGCAGCCTTGCGCAGCACGGGCGCGGCCGGTCGGCGCTCGACCGGCCGGAGGGCGTCGCTGCGGGCCGTCCGGTCGTCACGGTGACACGACCGGGCGCGGTGACACGACCAGGTGCGGTGACACGACCGGGCGCAGAGGTGACACGACGGCCCGCGGTCGCCTCCGGCTGCGGAGTTCCTACTCGTCGGCCTCGACGTCCAGGAGCTCACCTATTCGAGTGACCTCGAGGAGGAACCGGACGGTCGGTGGCACCCTCAGCAGCCTCACCCGGTGGGGGCTGCGGATGGACAGCCGGGCCAGGAAGGCCACCCCGGACGAGTCCATGAACGTCACGTGGCGCGTGTCCACCTCGATGGGCAGCGCCTGCCGCTCGGCCTCGGCGGTCGCCTCGGCCAGCTCGGCGGCAAGATCGGCATCTACCTCGCCAGACAGGACGATCCGGGTGCGGTCCGGCTCGACCAGCACCTGGACAGCACCCGGCTCGCCCAGCACCACCGAGGTTCCACTATCTGGCGGCCTGCTCCCGTCTCGCACCGCGATCCTCCTCTCGGTCTCGCCCCCGCAGACTACTCATCACACATCGCACGGTAGACGATTATGACGGCTGTGAACACCCCCCTTTCGGCGTGTGACGACACCATGATCGAAAGATCGCTGGTGCGGGCGCTGCGTACGTCGGGTGTTCCCATGCTCGCGCTCGACGCCAACATGCGTCCCGTCTGGGTGAACGAGGCTTTCGTCCGGGAGTTCGGTATGACCCTGGACGTACTCGCCAGTCACCACGGATCGCTGCTGCAGCACCCGGCTACGCGACTGACGGACCCATCTGCGGCATTTGCCGCAATTTCTGAACGGCGCGAGAACAGCCAGGTGATGCAGATCCGGCGCGCCGACCACACGTGGCGGCCGGCCCTGGCCTGGGCCACCCCGGTGCTCGACGGCGACCGGCTCGACCTGTGGCTGGTGCGCCTGGACACCCTGGCCAGCGCGTCGATGGACCTCATCCAGAACCTGGTCAGCCGGGAGCGACGCGACCTGCAGGTGCTGGCCGACGTCGCCCAGGTCTCGACCAACCTCAACTCTGGCGGCGACCTGGAGGCCACCGCCCGGGTGCTGGTCGGCTCCGTGGTGCGCCGCGCCGACTTCCTCGTCGACCTGGGCGACCACCACCCCGACAGCGACACGGACGACCCCGCGTTCCAGGTGTTCACCGGTGGTGGCGACGGCATGGCCGACCTGGACCTGTCCGTGGACTGGCCACCCGGCTCGCTGTCCCACCTGGTGGCCGCCCGCCTGCGCGAGCAGGCCCGGCCCGACGACCCCGAAATCTTCACCCTGCTCGCCGTGCCGGGCCGGCACTCCGTCGTCGGGCTGCTCGCCGTGGTCCCCCTGTCGGGCGTCGGGATGGCCGAGCTGGACCAGCCGGCGGTCGGCCTGCTGCGGGTGTCGGCCCGGCGGGTCGGCACCGCGCTGGAGAGCTCGGCGCTGTACCTGCGGGCCCACCGGCTGGCCGAGACCATGCAGCGGTCGATGCTGCCCCAGCAGGCCGAGATCGACGGTCTGGACGTGTGGACGTACTACGCGCCGAACATCGTCGACACCCAGATCGGCGGCGACTGGTACGACATCCTGCCGGTGCAGGCCGGGACCGCGGGCATCGTCATCGGCGACGTCGTCGGCCACGACGTCGAGGCCGCCGCGACGATGGGGCAGCTGCGGGCCGTCGTGCGCGCCTACACGCTGGAGGGCAGCCCCCCCGAGCAGGTGCTCAGCCGCCTCGACCAGATCGTCGCGGGGATGCGCGTGCCACGGGCCGCGGGCATCGTGTGCTCCACCCTGACCGCCGCCGCCGCCGGGTGGCAGCTGGACTACTGCCGCGCCGGGCACCTGCCCCCGCTGCTGCGCCGCGGCCAGTCCGTCACCTACCTCAACGAGGGCCGGGGCCCGATGATCGGGTTCGGCCAGGCGTCGGGGTCGGCCGCCGCCCGAGCCGGTGCGACCGTGACGCTGATGCCCGGTGACGTCCTGGTTTACTACACCGACGGTCTGGTCGAGCACCGCGGCCGGAGCATGCGCGACGGGCTGGACGTGCTGGCCCGGGTGGTCCGTGAGGCGGCCGGTCCGGACGCCGCGGGCATCGGCGAGGAGATGCTGTCCCACCTGGCCCGGCACGCCGAGGACGACATCGCCGTCGTCGTGGTGCGGGTGCCTGCGGAGGCGTCCAGCGTCCCGGTGTCGCGTCGGCGGCGCTCTGCCCTGCCGCACGACCCGTCCGCGCTGCGGATGGCCCGTCAGGCCGTGCGCTCGGCCTGCGACGACTGGGACCTGCCCAGCACCAAGTCGGCCGAGCTCGTGGTGTCCGAGCTGGTCGCCAACGCCGTCAACCACGGCTGGGGCGACGTGACGCTCCAGCTGGCCGACGTCGGCGACGCGCTGCGCATCGAGGTCGCCGACGGCAACCCCGCCCCGCCGGTGGCCACCGACGGCCACCCGGACCGGATCGGCGGGTTCGGCATCAAGATCGTCGAGCAGCTGGCCGACTGGGGCTGGCGGCAGACCGGCACCGGCGGCAAGGTCGTCTGGGCCAAGATGCGCGCCCCCGGCGACAGCGAGACGTCCTGACGTCCGCAGGCCGTCACCGACCCACGCTCCGGGCCCCTGGGGCTGTCCGGGCGCCCAGAGCGTCTCCGACGTCGGGGATGACGATTTCCACCCGCCCTCCGGGTCGAGCGGCGCCGACGGCGTGACCTCGGGCGCCAGGAGGCGACCCAGGCACAGCAGAGCCGACGGGCGAGCAGCCCGTCGGCTCTGTGCCGGTGCGGTCAGCGGGTGGCGTCGGCGATGGTGGTGCCGCTGATGGGCAGCAGGGCCCAGGGGCCGGTGGTGGCCTGCTGGACGATGCTGGCGGTGTCGGTGGCCTGGTAGTCGGACACGGTCTGGGTGGACTCGATCATGGTGTACTCCGAGGCGGCCCAGGACTGCTCGAAGACCGACAGGGGCACGGCCACGGGCTGGCCGGTGGTGTCGGTGGTCGCCAGGTACACGGCGGAGGTCTCGTAGGACACCGAGGTCACGGTGGTCGTGGTCGTGTCGTAGGCCACCAGGACGGTGTACCCCTCGGAGGTCACGGCCTGCTCCAGGACCGACATCGAGGCGTAGGAGCAGGTGGCCTGCACGCCGTTGGCCTCCAGGATCCCTGCCGCGGTCTCGGGGGTCATGCCCGGGGCGCCGTCCGGGCCGGTGGCCCACCCGCCGTCGTC